>DASWWP010000157.1:0-3356 GCA_036405915.1 Pseudomonadales bacterium | reverse complement strand
GCCTGCAGGCGCTGCGCGAGTTCGTCGAAGCCGAACCACTG
Source organism: Pseudomonadales bacterium (assembly GCA_036405915.1). Classification (GTDB taxonomy): domain Bacteria; phylum Pseudomonadota; class Gammaproteobacteria; order Pseudomonadales; family Pseudohongiellaceae; genus CAILUG01. Next base: position 3,315 of record DASWWP010000157.1, on the reverse strand, counting down.
GCCGACGATCGCGAAGTCGACAAGCATGAGGCTCAGGAACAGCGCGATCGCGCCGCGGTGGAATTTGCGCTGCAGCACCATCAGCAGCAGGCCCCACAGCGGCAGGCTGATGAAGAAGGCGGCATTGCCCATGCGCGAGCGCGTGAGCACGAGCGCGACGACCATCAGCGCGAGGAACACGCGCAGGCGGATCTTCGGCCCGAGCAGCGTGTCGAGCGCCGCGCGCACGCGATCGCGCCAGCGGCGATGCTGCTGTGTCGCCATCGACGCGATCAGCAGGCCGATGCCCACGGCGAGGCACAGTTCAAGGTAGCCGGCGAGGTGGTTGCGATTGACGAAGGTGCCTGTCGCCATGCCGAGATAGGCGGTCTTCGGCGTGAAGAATCCGTATTCGAGGCCGCTGAGCGTCATGAAGCTGCCGTACAGCGCCTGGAAGAGCCCCGACAGCACGAGCGCGAACATCAGCGTGCGCATGCGGCGCGGCGAGTCGAGCAGCAACAGTGTCAACACGAACATCAGCCACAAGGCGAGGCCCAGCAGCGCGAGTTGCCGCGTCAGCGCGGCATCGAGGCTGATGCTCATCGCGGGCAGTTGCGTGATCTGCAGGATCGACGCGTGGCCTGGTGACAGGGTCCCGAGCAGTGGGGCGGGAAGCGGCAAGATTTGCAGCATTGCCCACAGCGGTGCGAGTGCCAGCAGGCAGATGCTGAAGCGATGCGGCTTAAGGCGCGTCCACACGCTGCATTCGCCGGCGCGCATCTGCACGACCGCGGCGATCGCGAGCAACAGACACAGCAGGCTCAGCAGGTTCCAGGCCCACGGCCGGTTACTCGCCAGCGGCAACGGCGCCCAGCACAATATCGCGATGTAACCGTAAAACAGCCGGTCGGACAGGCAGTGACTCGCGGCCATGGAAACGTTCCTGTTCACCGAACGGTTTCGGCAAATCCGGGGCGCAGAAAGCCCTCTCACCGATTTGGCGATACCGTTTCGTCGTAAAGGGGCCCAGCGCTCCGCCCCCGCGAGGAGGCGGAGACGTCAGTGGTTGAACATCGTGCTACGCAGCACTAGCAGGGACTGGGTCCACCGGGATGGTGGCCATGCCAGCCGGCAAGCACCTTGAAGAACGCAATGAACTTCGCGAGTCCACGACCGGGATCGTGATTGCCCTTGAAGCGATGGATGGCCTGCGCCAGGTCGTAACCGCGGCCACGGTCGGCACCAGGCCGACCGCGATCGTAGTCGGACTGGCCGCGATCGCCGAACGACGCGCGCGGTGCGGTCGCCACGGAGTTTGCGGCAACGGCGCGCGATACGCCGGCCGCGGTTAATGCGCGGGAAATGTTTGCGGGGTTGTCACCGTTCGCGAATGCAGCGCTGGCGGCCTGCACCGGTGACTTGCCTCGAGCGAGGTCTTTGTCGACCCCCGCCTCGGCGTTCGCAGTAAACGCCACCGAAGCGGCGAATACTCCGATCAACAGGTGATGCTTCTTCATGGTTGTACTCCTCGGTCATTTACAAAAACCGCGACAATTGCGGATGGAACGTGCAAATGCAGGCGGAGGGTAGTCGCATGAAATTTTCACGGCAACGCGAAAAGCCGCCTTTTCCCGGCGTATTTCGATATTTGGCGCTCAACGGTAAAAGACGGAAAAAATGACGCTAAGGAGATGGAACCCGGAAGCCGACGACGCAAGCGACGAGCCATGACGTAGGGTGATCATCAGCGAACGACGCGTTTTTGCACCCACGTGGCGCAGACGCACAGAGGAAGGGCACGCGGATTGGGCTGTATGCGGCGCCACGCATGGGATCACGCGGCTCGTGGCGATGTCAGCGCAATGTCATCGAAGCGTGGTCGCCTGGTCGCGATTCTCCGCGACGAAAGCGTTGTATTCGCCGGTGAGCCTCTGCATCTCGTCGAGCAGCTCGGTCTGGCGCGCGGATGGATCTGTCTCGTCCTGCAGCACGTTGAAGGCCTTGACCACCGTGCTCTCCACATCGAGCAGATGCGAGCGAATCTCCTGTGCCTTCTGCGCGTTCGGCGCGAGGTAATAATTCATGTTCGGCACGACCATCGGCTGGTTGCACACGGTGATCGGACGGCCATTGCGATCGAGCCCCGAAAAGCAGGTCTGTTCGATGGTGCTGCGCTGCTCGCCGAGTCCAGGTGTCTGGAATTCCGTGATCGGCAGGTCGTACTTGCGCTTCGCTTCGCTGAGTTCGGCGCTTGCGAGGTCGACATAGAGTGACGCGAGCTGCAGGTTGCGCCCGGGATAGGCATCCTTCTGCTCGATGCGCTGGACTTCGCGTTCGTACAGCGTGATCAGGTCGCCTGCGTTCGCCGCGTAGTCCGACACGAGCTTTTCGCTCGCGGCCCGGCGCAGCCACTGCCCGAGTTCGCGCAGCGAACGCACGCGCAGTTCTTCGTCACCATTGTGCATGGCGATGTTGAACGCGAGATAGTGCATCGCATGTACCTCGTCCCAGTCGCCGCGCCGTTCCTGCGTCGCGCGCAATTCCTGCAGCACCGGCAACTGACGCACGTCGTTCAAGCCATAGCCGACACGCAGCGCCTGCAGCGCCTTGTTGAACGCATCGGCAGCGGCATCGTGGTCGCCAAGCGTGCCCAGTGTCCTGCCGAGTTCGACATATGCGTCACTGAGTTCCACTCCATAGATGCCGTGCAGCGCTTCGAGCTCGAGGATCCTGCTTTCCTGGGCGGCGCGTTCGGCCTGCACCTGTGCGCGTGCGGCAGCGTCGAGCGGTGTCAGTGCTTCGCTGTCATTACCGATGGGCTCGGGGGCCTGGGCGAACAAGGCTCGTGCAGGCAGCGCGAGGCAGAGGAGGGCGATGCGAATTGCGGATTGCATTCTTCTCGACGGATGCATGTTGAAACTCTCGTTCACGTTGCGTAAACACCGGTTCCTTATCGCCTGCCGTTTACTGGTAGGCGTGGGGGCATTCTGGGGCACTTCTCGATCGATGTTCAACTGGTCGCGATGCCGTGTGATTGTCTGGGACACCCACTCAGGTTTCTGTGCGTAAGGGCCGGGCCTGGCCCTATCGACTGTCAGTGAGGTGGGTGTCCAGTTCGTTAGCGTCGATGAACATGGGGACGTCAATGAGGGTCGATGCGGGCTAATGAGGGTCGATGAGGGTCGAAGGACATCCTGCTTTGCAAACGGCGACTCACATAGGCGCAAGCGTTACTTCCGTCGTCATTCCCGCGCATGCGGGAATCCAGCGTCGTTGAACTCACTTGTAACTGACGCCCACACGGAACCTTATAAGTCGCTCAAGGGGAGGGCCGGG
>DASWWP010000156.1:0-24482 GCA_036405915.1 Pseudomonadales bacterium | reverse complement strand
CCCGCCCTGCACTACGCTGCACTCAGAACAACAAGAACCCCGGAGGAGCTTCACCATGAAACGCTTGCCTGCCGTTGAGTCCGCTTTCCCGTTCAAACGTTCATCAGTACTGTTTGCGTCGCTGGCTGCAACAGCGCTGACAGGCGTCAGTGTGCTGTTCACCACATCCGCCCTCGCCCACCACAGCCAGGCCATGTTCGATACCTCGCAGGAAATGCTGATCGAGGGCACGGTGACACGTTTCGACTGGGTGAACCCGCATATGTACCTGATCGTCGAAACGATCGGTCCGGATGGTGAAGAGGCACTCGTCGAAGGCGAAGGCCTCGCGATCACGCAGGCGCTCGTCGACGGACTGAAACGTGAAGCGCTGCAGCCGGGCACGCCTGTCGTCATGCGCGTGAATCCGAATCGCGGCGGCTGGGGCAAGCAGGTGCGCATCCTCGACGTGACGACCGAAGACGGCGAAATACATCCCTTCTACCAGGCCAACAGCCGCAACCTCGAACTGACGGCGGCGGAGAGCCTCGAAGGCAAGTGGGCACCATCGCGCGCAGCGCTCGGCGCGGGTTTCGGCGCGATGGCACGCTGGCCGGTAACGGCTGAAGGCCGCGCGGCGCAGGCGGCGCTCGTCGATGACGGCCTGTGCCTCGTCGAACCGATTCCGTTTCTCGCGGTGCTCGACGAGATGCGGACGATAGAACTCGGCGACGACGAAATCGTCATGCACTTCGACAACTCGGGCGACCACGTCATTCGCACGATCCACATGGATGCCGAACATCCGGCCGACGTGCAGCCTTCGCCGCATGGCCACTCGATCGGCAGGTGGGACGGCGATACGCTCGTGATCGACACGATCGCGTACGCGCCGAATTCATCGGGCATCGCCGGCAGCGTGCCGTCCAGCGCGGAGAAGCATACGGTGGAGCGACTGACGCTCGCCGAAGACGGCAAGCGCCTGCGCTACGAACTGACGATCGAGGACCCGGTGTACCTGACGGAGCCCGCGTCGCTCGCGATGCAGTGGGACCATCGGCCCGACCTCGAATTCTCGCCGCCGTCCGAAGCCTGCGATCCGGAAGCCGCCGCGCGGTATCGCGACCACGTGCCGCAGTAAGCCCGCCGCCGTCCCCGTGAAAACGGGAACGCTGGCGATTCATTCCTGATTCGCGCGCGCCTCGGCGAGGTTCTTCGCAAACTGCGCCTCGGCCCGCGCAAGCATGTCCGTCCACCCTTCTGCATCGACGCAGGTGACGCAGGCCGGATTCACCGGCAAATCGGCATCCAGCGGACGGCCGAGGTCCTGCGGGTGGTTGTGCAGCAGCAGGTCCGGCGGTTCGCTGTCCTGCAGGCGCTGCAGCGTCATCTGCGTATCCTCGACGACGCTCGCGTGACGGGGATTGCCGATCAGCGGCACGCCGTCGTTGGGGATTTCACCGCCGCGAAAGGCCACCGAATAGTTCCCGCCGTTTTCCTCCACGGTCGTCAGCCACATCGTCGCGCCCTGCGTGTGGCCCGGCGTCCACAGCGCGCGAAGCGTGACGCCGCCGAGCGTGACCTCATCGCCGTCTTCGATCACGCGATCGACGTCCACGGCGATAAGTCCCGGAAAACCGCCGGCCGAATTGTCGACGCCCGCTTCTAGGGCCTCGGCGTCGCCACCGAGCGCGACGACCTGTGCTCCGGTCAGCGCCTTCATCGCCGCATGACCCTGTACATGGTCGAAATGCGCGTGACTCGAAATCATGATCTCGATGTCGCGCGGATCGAAGCCCAGCTGTTCAATGTTCGCGACGATGAGCTCGTGCATCTCGCTCGTGCCGGTATCGTGCAGGATGTGGCCTTCGGGTGTCGTGATCAGGTATGCGCCGTACTCGCCGCCGACCCAGTAGATATTCCCGATGATGCGGAAAGGCCCAGGCGAGTCCTCAGTCTGCGCAGCCTGCGCAGAGGCAAACGAGAACAACGCGATACCCAGACATGCATGTCGAACGCGACGCATACGGCCTCCCTGGTGCCGATGAACCCGGCGCGAGGAATCGGGCCGGCAAGGCCGATAACATACAGACAATCGCCGTGGTCGCGAAAGCAGTGCGGCGCTGGGGTACACTCGCCGCATCCCGGCAGAATTTTTACCCATGTACTCTTCGCCTACAGCCACCACAACGCCCCTCTCCCTCCCGCGGATCGCAGGCCGGCTCCGCCTCGCACTGGCCTGCTGCGTCATCGCGCTGACATATCCTGCCCTCGCGCAGCCGCGCATCAGCGGCACGGCCAGCGTGCGCGATGGCGATACGCTGGACATGGACGGCCTGCGCATTCGCCTGTTCGGGGTCGATGCGCCCGAGTACGCGCAATCCTGCGCGCGGCCCGATGGCACGAGCTGGGCCTGCGGTCGTGCCGCCCTCGATGCGCTGGCCGGCAAGATCGGGAGTCGCAGGATCGACTGCGAACAGCGCGACGTCGATGCGTACCGCCGCAGCGTCGCCGTGTGCCGCCTCGGTGGCGAGGACCTCAACGCCTGGCTAGTAGCCGAGGGCTGGGCGGTCGCGTACCGCGAGTTTTCCGAAGATTACGTCGACGAGGAAAGCGCGGCCCGCGCACGGCGGCGCAATATCTGGAACGGCAGCGTGCAGCAGCCGGAAGATTTCCGCCGCCAGGAAGATGCCCGCGCAACGAACGGGCGCGCGGCGAACGGGCGAGGAACTGCTACGAGTGGCGCGAACCGCAATGACGCGAACTGCCGCATCAAGGGCAACATCAGCAGCTCCGGCGACCGCATCTACCACGTACCGGGCGGCGAGTTCTACGAACGCACGGTGATCACCGGCAACCGCGGCGAGATGATGTTCTGCTCCGAGCAGGAAGCGCAGGCTGCCGGCTGGCGGCGTTCACGCCAGTGAAACTGGTGCAACAGGTGATTGCCATGCCGAAGCCGTTCAGCCAGGCCTGTGAAAACAACAAGGCGTACATCCTCGACATCATCCGCCACGAATTTCCCGCCGGCAGCCGCGTGCTCGAGGTCGGCTCCGGCACGGCGCAGCACGTGTGTCATTTCGCGCGGGCGTTGCCGCAGGTGCACTGGCTGCCGAGCGACATTCCGGAAAATCTAGCCACCGTGCAGGCGGGACTGGCCGGCTGCAACCTCGGGAACGTCGCCGCGCCGATCGCGCTCGACGTTGCGCGGCAGTCATGGCCCGTCGCACCGGTCGACGGCATCTTCACGGCCAATACGCTGCACATCATGTCGGAGGCGCACGTAGAGCATTTCTTCCACGGCGTGGCCCGGAACCTGCGGCGCGGTGGCCGGCTGTGCGTGTATGGTCCCTTCAGGTACGGCGGCGAATTCACGACACCGAGCAACGCGCGCTTCGACCTCTGGCTCAAGGAGCGCGATCCGCGCAGCGGCGTGCGCGACTTCGAGCGCGTCGACGAACTCGCGCGCGAGGCCGGGCTCGTGCTCCGCGCCGACCATGCAATGCCGGCGAACAACCAGCTTCTGGTCTGGGACAGGCCCGCATCCGCGAAGCCGTGAGGCGCATGGTTACGTTTCCCGACAAGCGTGTTGCGCGTATGCTGCCCTCGCCGTCCCACCGCAACGGAGAACACGATGAAAAGCACCGCGCACCACGACGCCCGTATCGCGAACATGAGCTTCGCGAAGATCTACCCGATGCTCGTCACGAAGGTCGAAAGGAAGGGCCGCACGAAAGCCGAGCTGCACCAGGTCATCGAATGGCTCACCGGTTTCGACGCGAAGGCCGTGCAGAAATTGCTGGCCGAGGAGGTTACATACGATGAACTTTTCAGGCGTGCGAAGCTGAACGAGCATGCCTCGCTGATCACCGGCACGATCTGCGGCTATCGCATCGAGGAGATCGAGAATCCGTTGACGCGGAAAGCTCGCTATCTCGACAAGCTCGTCGACGAACTCGCGCAGGGCCGCGCGATGGAGAAAATCCTGCGCAACCCTGAAACGGCAAGAGCGGCGAAAGCGGCAGGCACAGCCGGTCCTGCGAAGGCACCGGCAAGCGCAAAAACGTCCAGGTCTGCGAAAGCGCCGGCAGCGACCAAAGCTCCGAAGCCCGCGAAACCCAGGACGTCTCCGAAAGCCGTTAATACACGCAGGCCGGCAAAAAAGGCGCCGGCTCGCGCATGAACCAGTCGATGTTCGGGAGTGTTTGATGGAAGCGTCTTTCTGGCTCGAGCGCTGGACCAACAACCAGATCGGCTGGCACGAAAGTGAATTCAACCCGCTGCTGACGCAACATTTCGCGACACTGCAACTTCCGCCGCGCGCACGCGTGTTCGTGCCGCTGTGCGGCAAGACGCGCGACATCGCGTGGCTGTTGCAGCAGGGACGTCGCATCGCAGGCAGCGAACTCAGCGAACTGGCCGTGCAGCAGTTGTTCGAGGAACTCGGCGTGCACCCTTCCGTCACGGCGAACGGCAGGCTGCGGCATTATGCAGCGGAGGGCATCGACATCTTCACGGGCGACTTCTTCGACCTCGACGTACGCCAGCTCGGTGCAATCGACGCGATCTACGACCGTGCCGCGCTCGTCGCGCTGCCGCCGGACATGCGCGCCCGCTACGCCAGCCATCTCGTCGCGCTGACGCAGGCCGCCCCGCAGTTGCTGGTCACCTTCGACTATGACCAGCACCTCATGCCCGGCCCGCCGCATGCCGTGCCTGCCGCCGAGCTTTGGCTCCATTACGGTGCACGCTACCGGCTCGAATTGCTCGCGGCCCCAGCCGTTGCTGGCGGACTGAAGGGCCTGGCGCCCGCGCACGAGATGGTGTGGCTGCTGCAGGCGCGGACATAAATAGGAGCATCTGGCCCATTCCAGGCGCCAGACCGTCCACAATCCCTGCAAATTAGAAAAAACCGCGAACTTCGCGCCGTCCGCGGTGCTATCGCGGCGTACCCTCCTCTATACTCCGCCCCACCTCAACCCCCGATAAAAGGAAGCACGATGCACTTTTCCCCTAATCTGCTGCGCTCGTCCCGTAGCCTCTTGCGCTCGGCCGTCGCCGCCGCGTCCCTCGTCTGCGTGGCCGCGCCATCGCAGGCCCATCACGGCTTCGGTCTGTTCCAGCTGGACATCAAGCGTGAGTGGACCGGTACGCTGACGAAGATGAACCTGATCAACCCGCATTCGTACATGGAACTCGACGTGACGAAGGAAGACGGTTCGATCCAGCACATGCGCTGCGAAATGCGCGCCGCCACCCTGCTGAAACGTGCCGGCTGGTCGAGCGACATGTTCGTCGTCGGCGCGAAAGTGCGCATCGAGGGCAACCCGCACCGCGACGATCCGGGCGCCTGCTATATCGAAAACTTCTCGATCAATGATTCGGAGATGGTGAACCGCAACGCACAGTTCACGCAGAACACCACGCCAGTCGATACGTCCGCGCGCCCGGCACGCCTCGCCGATGGCCAGCTGAACATCAGCGGCGACTGGGCCGTCGAACAGCTCGTGCTGACGATCGGACCGGAAGGCGGCAACGGCTCGATGGTGCCGAAGAGCCGCATCGAAGATTTCCGCACCGGCCGCATGACGCTGGCCGAGATCCAGGCCGGCCAGCCGCCGCGCCCGCAGGTCGTGTACACGGAAGCCGGCAAAGCCGCAGCCGACGCCTTCGATGGCCGCTCGCCGGAAGACAACCCGTGGTTCGCCTGCAAGCCGACCAGCTTCATCCGCGACTGGACCGCCGACTGGCCGATCAACCGTTTCACGCAGACGACGACGCCGGAAGGCGAAAAAGTCATCGACATCACGTACGGCCTGTACAACTTCGAGCGCCGCATCCACATCGGCATGACCGAGCATCCGGCCGACCTGGAGCCGAGCTACGCCGGCCACTCGATCGGTAACTGGGAAGGCGACACGCTCGTCGTCGACACGATCGGCTTCACGCCGGGCGTCCTGTCGCCGCCGACGCGCAGCAGCGACCAGATGCACATCGTCGAACGCTTCACGCTCGACACGAACACGATGGCATTGAAGCGCGAATACTCGGTGACGGATCCGGTTTACCTTGCCGCGCCGTACGAAAGCTACGACGTCATGTACCTGTCCGACGTGCCGTTCGAGGCCGCCGAGTGCAAGGAGATGACGCCCGAGTTTGCACAGTAAAAAGTTTGCGCAGTAAGCAGTGGAACCGGTCGGGAACGACCAGTCCACCGAAGGTCGAAGGCCGGGCTCTTGCCCGGCCTTTTTTTTTGCGCGCATTCCATTCCGCCATGCGCAATACCTCTCTTTCGATCCTGCGAAAACCGGCTTATTCTCCACCGGCCACAACAGTGCAACACCAATAACAGGCACGTTGTGACCGTACCGTCCGGTAACTGGCGCGGTACGTAACGACTTATAACAACACTAGGGGAATCACATGCTTCACTCGTTCAAGCTGGTCCCACGTCGTCTCGCACTCGCGATCTCCACTGCGACACTCTCCACCGTCGCCTTCGTCGACACCGCCATCGCCGCCGAGGACGTCGAGGAAATCCAGGTCACCGGTTCACGCATCAACCGCGATGTCGGCTTCGAATCGCCGCAACCCGTCACCGCGCTCGACATGGACGAACTGCGCATATTCGACCCCGGTCTCGGCGTGTCGCAACAGCTCGAGAACCTGCCGCAGTTCTTCAACAACGTGAGCTCCGACAACATCGCGAACCGTGTCGGCGCCGACGTCGGGCAGAGCCAGCTGAACATGCGCGGCATGGGTGGCGGCCGCACGCTCGTATTGCTCGACGGACTGAGGATCGTGCCGTCCGATCGCCGCAGCTCCCCGAGCGTCGACTACCTTCCCGCGACGCTTATGCAGCGCGTCGACGTCGTTACCGGCGGTGCCTCAGCTGCGTACGGCGCAGACGCGCTCGCCGGCGTGACGAACTTCGTGCTGAATCGCGGCTTCACCGGACTCGACATACGCACGAGCACCGGCATCAACGAAGAAGGCGACGGCGAATTCCAGCGCGCGTCGGTGACCTGGGGCGACGACTTCCTCGACGAACGCCTGCACGTATTCGGCACGCTTGAACAACGCTACAACGACGCCTTCCGGCGCGAGAACGCGGACTGGGACGATCGGCAGAACTACGTCATGAATCCTGACTGGCTCGCCTGGCGCTCGAGTACGCCGCAGAGCGTGCCGAATTCCGCGGCGCCGGTTCCGCTGCGCCTGACGCGCAGCCATGTCTATACGAATTCGTTCACGAGTACCGGCCTGATCCTCACGGCGCCCGGTTCCGCATTGAACCGCCGTCAGTTCACGGACGACGGCAGGTCCATCGTGCCGTTCGACGAAGGTACGTTCGCGTCGATCGCGGGGCAGCCCAGCACGCTGAATACGGCGCGCGGCGCACCGGGCCAGCGCCAGTACGAGGAATTCGCCGAGAGCCATCCGCAAAGCCTCGAGCGCCTCGGAGTCGACATGCGCACGGGCCTCATCGGCGCCGACTACAACCTCACCGAACGCACGACGCTGTGGGGCCACTTCCTGTACGGCCGCTCGACCAACAACACCGAGCCGGCGACCTCCGGCGCGGCAGGCGTCGGCCTCGGCCACGCGGGCCTCGCCTACATGAACATCTTCCGCGACAACCCCTACCTGCCCGACTCCGTGCGGCAGGCGATGGTCGCGGAGAACCGGCAGTCGATCCGCGTCGACCAGCACGGCTATCTCGGCACCGAGTGGGGCATTCGCGAATCGACGGAAGTCGTCAACCAGCTCGAATCGTGGACCTTCGGCGTGACGACCGAACTCGGCGGCGACTGGACGCTGCGCGCGGCATACCAGACCGGCGATGCGAAGAAGCACAACGAACTCGGCAACGCCGAGCGCCTCGACCGCTTCTACCTCGCGACCGATGCCGTCACCGATCCCGCCACCAACCAGCCGATTTGCCGCATCAAGCTCGTCGCGCAGCAGCTCGCGGCGCAGGGCCGCAACCTCGAACAGGAACTGCACAACTGGTCGCAGCAGGTCGCGACGCCGTCACGCTTCTTTTTCCGCAGCGATTTCGGCGCGAAAACGCCGGGCATCCCGGAACCAGTCGACTACCCGATCGCGGTGGACAGCATCGACGGCACGATCAGCGACTGCGTGCCGGTGAACATGTTCGGCCGTGGCAACCAGAGCGAAGAGGCGATGGACTACATCTTCTCCGGGCGCAACAAGACCGGCATCTCGACGCAGTGGATGGACTTCGCCGAACTGCTCGCCACCGGCACCGTGATGGAAGGCTGGGCCGGCCCGATCAGCGCGGCGGTGGGCGCGACGTGGCGCGACTCGTCGATCAAGCAGATCGTCGTCGACGACGCGATCGATTCGCTCGGCGCGCCGTGCAACGTGACCCTGGGGGATGGCACGGTTGCCGTGCGCGGCATCCCGCCGGCAATCTCGTGCTCGGCCACGGCCGACAGCCTGCACCGCTTCTCCGGCCAGCCGGAGTTCGAGGGCGGATACGACGTGAATGAACTCTTCGCCGAATCCGTGGTGCCGCTGTTCACGTCCGGCAGCGGCGAGCAGAACGCCGAGCTGAACATCGCCGCGCGCTGGTCGGACTATTCGCGCGCGGGCGAATTCGTGTCGTGGAAAGCGGGCGTCACCGCGCAGGTATATTCGGACCTGCGGCTGCGCGGCACGCTGTCGCACGACATAAGAGAAGGTTCCTTCGAGGAGTTGTTCGTGCAGCAGGGCCGCGGCGCGAACATCAATGATCCGGTGACAGGCCAGACGTACACGACCTTCAACCTGACCGGCGGCAATCCCAACCTCGAAGCGGAAGAAGCCGATACGACCGTGTTCGGTTTCGTCTACCAGCCATCCTTCGTCGAAGGCCTGTCGCTGTCGCTCGATCGCTACGACGTCGACCTGACGTCCGCGATCGGCAGCTTTACCGAGCAGCAGACGGTGGATGAATGCCAGCGTAGCGGCGCGCTGTGCGACATGATCATCCGTGGCACGGACGGTTTCATCCAGACGATTCGCGTGCAGTTCGTCAACATCAACGCCGCGCGCGTGAAAGGCTACGACCTCGAAGCGAGCTATCGCCTCGAGCCGGACTTCTTCGCGGGTGAAACGGAGGCGATGAGCCTGCGCTTCCTCGCCGGCCGCATGGACGAGAACTCGACCACGCCGCTCAATGGCTCGAAACTCGATTCGGCCGGCACGTTCACGCTGCCCGAATACACGGCGACGGCGAACCTGTTCTACAACGTCGGCCGCCTCGGCATCAACCTGCAGCAGACCTATCAGAGCGATTCGATTCGCAACGCCCAGTGGGTCGAAGGCGTCGACGTCGACGACAACACGATCGGCTCGGTGAACCTGACGAACCTCGGCCTGTTCTGGAACGGCGAAGCGAACTCGGGCAGCTGGCGCGTATCGCTGAACGTGACGAACCTGTTCGACCGCGACCCGGTGATCGCCGGCACGACGCGCACCGGCGACGAGCTTGGGCGGCGTTACGCGCTGGGTTTCGACTGGAGCTTTAACTAGGCAAGGCACGGTGCCGGGGTCGTGGACCCTGGCACCGACTTTCATTCAGCGCGGGACGTTCAATTCGTCGCAGCCACCAGTGTCTGCGCCACCGGCGGTATCCGTGCCGCAATTACTTCCTGCCTCGCGCGGCTGATGCCGTAGATCACGCGGTCCTGGCTGCGGTCCCAGGCCCAGGACTGTCCTTCGAACGGCACCTCGATCGTGGTCAGGTAATCGAGCGTCACGCCCTGCTTCGGCAGCCGCAGTACGTGCAGCTGCGCGGCGTCGTGGCCCGTGACGTACAGCAGGCCGTCGTCGCCCCAGTCGCCGCCCGAGCATGAACTGTCGCCCCACGTGCCGATCACCTGCGGCGGAAACAGCCACGACTGCAACTGCTGCCAGTCGTCGTCGAACTGCGCGAAGAAGGTCCAGCGCTGGTCGAAGCCGGGCGTCGTGCCGCTGTCGTCGTAGTTGGCGAAGCAGGCCCACCAGTAACCGTCCCGGCGCACGGCCCATGTCAGCGAGCCGAGGCGTATGCCGAAGCTGTGGCTGGCAACCGGTTGCAGCGTGCGCGTGTCGTACACCTCGAGCGAGCTCGCCATCGGCAGCTGCGAGAAGTTCGAATGCGACAGCGTCAGCCTGTCGCCCTCCACCCAACCCGAGTTGAAATGGATGATCGTGCCATTGCGTGGCCCGAACCATTCCGCCACGCGCGCGCCGTCATCCTTGCGGTGCTTCACGAGCGCGTGGTTGCCGATGCCGTAGAAGTGCCCGGCGTCCACGGCTACGCCCTGGTTCGCTTCGAGCACGTGCCAGCGGCCGAGTTCAGTGGCCGAGGCCTCGTGCATCTTCAGTTCCGGCGACGGCGCCGAGGGCAGCGCATCGAGCCAGTTGCGGTACCTGGCGCGCAGCGCTTCCGTGTCTACGTGCTCCGCCGCGCTTGCAGCGATCGCACCCGCGACGCCTGCCATGCCGAGTAATACATTGCGTCGCGTCAGCATCAGAACCTCCGCGTGATTTCGACGTTCCAGCTGCGCCCCGCCATCAGCGACTGGCTGACGCCCGGATCGTAGCCGAATGACTCGGAAGCCAGCGGCGGTTCCTTGTCCGTGAGGTTGATCACGGCGAGCCGCAGCTTCGTGCCGTTCAGCCATTCGCTCGCCGCGCCGTCGAATTCGTAGCCGACGTTCAGGTTGTACGTGACGAACCTGTCGATCACGCGCCGGTACAGCGTGCGTCCCTGCGTGAAGAACGGCTCGATGTAGTCGGGATAACCGAGGCTCTGCCACGTGGCGGCCGTCGTCGTCGCGCCGGCATCGTGCGTCTTGCCGACGTGGTAGATGCCGAGGCCGGCGTTCCACTTGCCGTTGCGCCAGAACAGGTTCGTCGTGCTGCGCCATTTCGCCGCGCCGCTCGCGTACAGCAGGTTGTTGACGGTCGGCGCGACGTTCGCGGGCGCGAGCGTGGATTCCGCCGTGTCCAGATAGGCCCACTCGGAACTGAGGACGAGGTCGCCGCCGAACGGCAGCTCGTACAGTTCGTAGCGCAACGTGAAGTCCACGCCGCTGTGCTCGCTTGTCGACAGGTTCAGGAAGGGTTGGTTGCGCGAGAAAATCTTGCCCGCTGCCGCGACCGGGCTACCCGGGTTAGCGGCGTTGTATGCCGCGAAGGCCGTGCGATCTTCCGGTGTCAGCGCATAACGCTCGACGTCCCGATCGCCGCGGTAGTTCGGCGTGCCGCTGCCGAGGTCGACCTGGTCGATCGGCACGCCGGCCGCGAGCTGCTGTTGCGTATATGCGCGCAACAGCGCGGTATCGCTGTCGTTGATCTGCGCGGTCGTGCGCTGGCCGAGCAGGTTCGTGCGTTCGATCTTCCACCAGTCGGCGCTGAGCGTGAGGCCTTCGACGAACGGCACGTCGATGACTAACCCGAAGGTCGAGCCTTCGGACTCCTGCGCCATCAGGTCCGGGTTGCCGCCGAAATACGTGCGCATGACGTACGGGCCTTCGTTCAGCGCCGGGTTGCGGTACGTGTCGATGTCGCCCGCGCCGGCCGTGATCGACCAGCGCGGGCTCGTGTACAGCGCCGCGAGGCTCGGCGCCATGAAGCCTTCGTTGTACGAGCCGCGCAGCATCAGCCACTCGACCGGCTTCCAGTTCAGGCCGATTTTCGGCTTCGTCGTCGTGCCGAAGTCGCTGTAGTCCTCGTAGCGCGCCGAGAGGTTCAGCTCGAGGCGATTGACGAGCGGCACGGCATTGTCCTCGCCGACGAGCGGCAGCATCATCTCGGCGTACACGCTCGTCACGTCGCGATCGCCGAAGACGTCCGGGCGCGGAGGATGCAACAGGAAGTCGTTGTTCGTCGTGTCGAGTCCAGAACTCGCCGGGTTCTCGCCGCTGAACGGCGGACGTACGTCCTCGAGGCTCTCGCGGCGGTGTTCGGCCCCGACCGCACCGAGCGCTTCGCCGCCCCACCACTCGAACAGCGTGCCGGAAGCGCGAACGTCGGCACTCGCGATATAGCTCTGTGCCTCGCGCGCGAATACCGCACTGAACGAATCGACCGTTGCCTGCGGATTGCGGTACGGCGCATCGGCGACGACGGCGCCGTCCTGCACGCGGAAGGTGTAGCCGAAGGGGTTGTACGCGCCGGCGTCGGTGCGTGCGAAGGCCTCCTGCAGCAGGCTCTCGCGCACGTCGGGGTACGCGCCGTCGTTACCGTTCACCTCGTTGTAGAACAGCGAGCTTTCCCAGTCCCAGGTCTCGCTCAGGGCGCCCTTGAGGCCGGTGGCAAACCGCAGCGCGTCGGAGTCGGTTTCGATGACTTCCGGTCCGAGGCCTGCGAGCGTCATCTGCGTGAAGCTGAGTGTGCGCGGGGCGCCGGTCACGCGCGGCGTGCCATCGGCATTCGGCGCACCCGTGGGATGCCAGAAGCGCGAACCGTACGGGTTGTACGGGTTGTCGATCGACATGACCATCAGCCTGTCGGACGTCGGCGCGTTCAGTGCCAGCGGCTGGCGCTGCATCGTCGAATCGGCCTGGTAGTAGCTGAATTCGGCGAAGGCCGTCAGCGCGTCGCTGAGGTCGTACTCGCCGGCGAAATAAGTGCTCGCGCGCTTCACTTCCGGCGACGCGAAACCGAACTGGTTCAGGTCGAGGAAGAACTCGGGATTCGCGTCGCGCGTCGGCGCGGCGGTGGTCAACGCCGGTACATTGCCGACGGGGCGGAAGTAGTTGTTCGCCGTGGCGCTGCCGACACGGAACGTCGGCCAGTAGCCGCGCGCGGAGCGGCCGTCGAACGGTCCGCCGAGCGCGTCGAACGGCGCCGGTGCGCGATGCGAATTGAACGAACTGCGGCTGAAGTCGCGGTCGGCCAGCAGGATGCTGTCGCGATACAGGCCTTCGATGCTGCCGATGAAGCGCGCGCGGCCGTCCAGCAGGCCGCTCGAGCCGAAGGTCACGGCGAGCTGCGTGTTGCTGCCGCCGCCGTGCTCCGTGCCGCCCTGTTGCAGCGAGGCTTCGACGCCGTCGAACTCGCGCTTCATGATGTAGTTGATCACGCCGCCGACTGCATCGGAGCCGTAGATCGACGATGCGCCGTCCCTCAGCACTTCGATGCGCTCGACGCCCTGGCTCGGCAGCTGGTTGACGTTCACGGCCTGCGACAGGCCGGCCGTCATCGGGTTGATCGACATGCGGCGGCCATTGACGAGCACGAGCGTCGCCGTTGCTCCCATGTTGCGCAGGTTGATGTTGGCGTTGTCGCCGCGCGCGCCTGAGGACCCGAGCCGCGTTTCGTTTTCGGGCAGGTTCACGACGGACGGTAGCGACGTCAGCAGGTCGACGGGCAGCAGCGCCGCGCGCACTTCCATCGCTTCTTCGCCAATCACCGATACTGGGATCGTAGCGTCGTCGCTGCGTCGGATATTAGAGCCGGTAACGACGATTTCCTCGACATCGGCGCCGCGCTCGGTCGGCGCCTGCGCATTCGCTGCAGCGGCCGTGCCGAGCAGCATGCACGCCAGCGCGTGCCGTACGGTCGCATGCAGGGGCTTCAGTGGGAATCGGGGTGTGTAGTTCATCGCAGGAGTCTCTCGCCTTGGAATTTGGGCGGGACTCTACGCGTGCCAGGTTGGCGCGATGTAAACGGTCGTTGAAGCTCCCGTTAATGCTTGCCTCGGATCGTGTTAACGCCCGGCACGGGATTCGCCGCGCATGCGGTATCATGCCGCCGTCGCCGATCCCCATAACAACAACAGGAGAACAATATGCTGTATCGGACGTCTCGTACCCTGAAGGCCATGCTGTTGCTCGGCAGCATGACGCTCGCCGTGCTCGGCACCGGCGCGGCAAATGCGCAGGGCTGCGACCGCAGCTGCCTCGCCGACCTCCTCACGCAGTACGGCGCAGCCGTCGTCGCGCACGACCTCGGCACGTTGCCGCTGGCCGAAACGGTGAAGTACACGGTGGATGGAAATGCCGGGATGATGGACGAAGGTTTGCAGCAGTCCGTGACCGGCGCGCACGGTTTCCGCCAGGACTACCTCGACGTGCGCCAGCAGGTGGCCGCCGCGCACATGGTGTTCATGGAAGGCGAGAACCATGTGCTGCACACCGTGCTGCTGCACGTCGACGGCGACAACAGGATCAGCGGCATCGAAACGCTCAACCAGCGCCTGACGCCGACCTCGCGCTTCCAGCCGACGGAGCTCGGTGCGCCGATCCGTGGCATGAACGATCCGATTCCCGAAGGCGAGCGCATGTCGCGCGCGAACATGATCAAAATTGCGCTGACCTATCCGGAAGGCCTGCGCATCGGCAATTTCACGGACGCCGGCACGCCGTTCGCGGCCAGCACGTACCGCGTCGAGAACGGCGCGATCATGGCCGAGGGTCCCGGCATGTACACGCAGAACATCATCGTGCACCCGGGCATCATCGCGAGCGTTGCTGCAGTCGATGAAGAAAACGGCACCGTGCTGCTGTGGATGAACTTCGGCCACACGGGTGACTCCTACGGCGTCGGCAATGCGCTCGTGACGTACGAAGCGTTCAAGGTCTACGGCAACCAGATACATTCGATCCTCGCCTTCTTCGTCGGCCTGCCGATTTCCCGCTCGCGCTTCTGGCCCTCGTCCGATCCCGTCTACCGCTAAAAAATAACCGGTGCCAGTGGCAGCACGGCCCTGGCACCGCCTGTATCCGGGACATGACAGCAGCCTTCCAGGATCACCTCGACCGGCTCCAGGCCTTCCTTGCACGGCGCAGCACGGTCGTCGACTGCATCGAGCGCCTGCTGAACTGCCAGAAGAAGCCGGAGTACTGGCAGGACTTCGCGCTGCTGGCGCGCGACTTCATCCTCTGCTTCGAAGCCGCGCGCGACGGGCAGCTGCCGCTGCGCGTCGCACTCGAACGCGCGCACTGGGCCGATGGGTTCATGCCGCGCAACCAGCCCGGCAACGCGCTCGTCGACCCGGTGGAACAGGCTCTGCGCGCGATCCACCTGTGGCGGGCGACGCGCTGGCCCGGCCAGAACGGGCGCGTGCATTTCGCGCATACCCTTTTCAACCTCGAGATCGTGCGCAACCTGGCGCTGCTCGGCATGCGGCTGTGGGACGACGCCGATGAAGAGGACGCCGGCAACGCACATCGAAGCGCCGACTCCGGCGTAACCGCGCGGCTCGCGGGCATGCAGGCCCTGCTCGCCGCGCTGTGGCGCGACGCTCCTGCCGACCAGCCACGGCTCGTGCGCGACGTCCGCTGGCTGTTCCCGGTCGCGATGAGCCCGACGACCGATTCGCTGGCCGGCTACTTCACGGTCGCCGAGCGCATCGCATCGACGTTCACGGAAGCGGATCGCACCGAAACGCAGAGAGCATGGGTCGTCACCGGCGCCGGGCACCTGCGTTCGCAACTTCGCGACCTCGCGCGGCGGCGTGGCGTGCCGATCGACGATCGCGAACTCGTGCTGCTGACGCGCGTGTCGAATGCGCTCGACGTCGCGCTGCTGACCGAAGGCCTCGTCACGCTGCTGCAGGCCTACGAGCGCGCGGTGCAGTGCGACGATGCGCAGCAACGTGCCGCGCTCGCCTCGGCGATCTGCCAGGGAATTTCGCCGGACCCTGAACTCTTCGTCGAACGCATCGACCTGCTCGGCCCATACACGATGATCGAACACCTGTTCGTCACGAGCGATGCGGCGGGACACGCGACATACACGCCAGCCGGCATGCGCCACCGCGAATTGCTCGCGCAATACGGCCAGCTGATGGCCGCGCTGGCCGCGTCCCTGCACGCGGACTGTACGCAGCACGCGCCCCATTCCGATGCATGGTCGCCCTACGGTGCACTGTATGGTTTCGCGTCGAACCTGCTCGAGCTCATCGCGTTCAGGACGCTGGCGCGCGACGCAGTGCCGGAATTCGGCATGGAAGACGTGTTCACCAACGGCGATGCGCGCAGGCGCGAATGGGCCAGCGGCTGGCGCCGGCTGCCGCACATCAGGCCGGAAATCGCCGAGCAATTCGCATTTCCACAGGATTTCGCCGACACGATCCATGCGCGCGTGGCCGCCGCGCTGCAGCGCGGCGCCGGCACTCAGGATCGTGCGCCGATGGGCCGTCTGTTCGTCGGCACGGATGATGCATTGGATTCCCCGGCATCGCTTGCAGCAGCGCAGGCGCCGGCGCTGTCGCCGCGTTACGTCGTCAGTTCCGATCCGCAGTACGTCGCGGCAGGCCATGCGACGAGGAAGGACGAGGCCGACCTGCTGCACTGCCGCAACGAAGGCGAGTACCTCGTCAGCTTCGCGACGGAGTCGGGCTGGACGGCAGTGACGAAGGATCTGCTGAGCGACGTGCTCGGCGCAGGCAGCGACGCGCGCATCTCGTGCCTGCCCGCGGCACCGGCCGCGATCCTGCGACTGATGCTCGCAGCGCCGCGGTAGCGTAAATCAGGCTGGAAAAGCGGACGAAATTGCCATCGCCGCGGTATCAGAATTTGCATCAACGGTGGCGGAATCCGGCGCATTCAGCCGGGCTTCAGCAGCTTCACGTAATGTCCACAATAGCTTCACATTACGTGGAGAAAACAACACTACATTGCGGGTCATACAAATATCGCAGTGACCCAAACCCGGAGGCTGAGCTTGAGCGTCATCACCCGTCATCCCGTTCTGATCGTGTTCGTCGCGGCCCTGCTCGGTGTCGGCGGTTACGCCGCGCACAAGGCGATGCAGCCTCCGCCGGTTACCGGCCAGTTCCAGCAACGCGGCGCCATGCAGCCCTCCGTGCGCGTCGAGTCCGTCGCGCTGCGCAACGTCGCCGAGCACGTCGAGTCGGTAGGCACGACGCTCGCGAACCAGTCGATCGACATCACGGCGAAAGTCGCCGAAACCCTCAGCAAGCTCCACTTCGAAGACGGCCAGCTCGTGCAGCAGGGCGACCTGCTCGCCGAGCTGACGAACTCCGCCGAGGCGAGCCGCCTCGCCGAAGCGCAGGCTGCCGCGAACGAAGCGCGCCGCCAGTTCACGCGCCTCGAGGAACTCGCGAAGAATCGCCTCGTGGCGACGACGGATGTCTCCGTGGCCCGCACCGCGCTCGAAACCGCCGAGGCGCGCCTCGAAGGCGTCATGGTCGCGATGAGCGACCGCGTCGTGCGCGCGCCGTTCACCGGCGTGCTCGGTTTCCGCCAGGTGAGCCCCGGCAGCCTGATCAACCCCGGCACCGTCATCACGACGCTCGACGACATCTCGGTGATCAAGCTCGACTTCACGGTGCCTGAAGTCTACCTGTCCGACATGCAGGCCGGCCTGCCGCTCACCGCGCGCAGCGTCGTGTACGGCGACCGCGAGTTCCGCGGCGAAGTACGTGTCGTCGGCTCGCGCGTCGACCCGGTCACGCGTGCCGTGCAGGTGCGCGCCGAAATCGACAACGCCGACGGCGCGCTTCGCCCCGGCATGCTGATGACGCTGACGATGGACATCGATTCGCACGACGCGCTCGTGATCGCCGAAGAGGCCGTCATGGTCGATCGCGACCGCCAGTACGTGATGGTCGTCGACGACAAGGACGTCGTGCGCCGCGCCGATGTGACGCTCGGCCGCCGCGAACCCGGCATCGTCGAAGTGAGCGCAGGCCTCGCGCCGGGCGACCGCGTCGTCATCGAAGGCGCGAGCTACGTGCGTCCCGGCCAGACGGTCAAGGTGCTCGCTGCCGATACGCTCGCCGCGCAGTCGTCATAAGCGTCCATTGTTGATTGCGCAGGGCCCATCACCGCCTTCGCGGGAGGACCAGCGCCAGAGGAATTCCCGCCGCGCGGGAATGACGAACGAGCGAGTACCGCCATGATCCTGTCCGACATCTCCGTCAAACGTCCCGTCTTCGCCACCGTCATCAGCCTGCTGCTGCTCGCATTCGGCGCGCTGTCGTTCATGGAGCTGCCGCTGCGCGAGTATCCGGACATCAGCTCGCCATCGGTGTCGATCAATACGAGTTACCCAGGCGCATCGGCCGCGGTCGTCGAAACGCAGATCACGCAGGTCATCGAAAGCCAGATCAACGGCATCGCCGGCATTGCGAACATCAACTCGTCGAGCAGCGACGGCAACTCGCAGATCTCGATCGACTTCGAACCCGGCACCGACCTCGAGGCCGGCGCCAACGATGTGCGCGAGAAGATCTCACGCGTCGTCCGCTCGCTGCCCGAAGGCGTCGATCCGCCGCAGATCCAGAAAGCCAACAACGATTCGCAGGCCATCCAGTTCTTCAGCCTCACGAGCAGCGAACTGAGCTTCCTCGAACTGAACGACTACGCGGAACGCTACGTGATAGACCAGTTCCTCGTCGTCGACGGCGTCGCAAGCGTACAGGTACGCGGCAATGGCGGCTTCGCGATGCGCGTATGGCTCGATCGCGTGGCGCTAGCCGCGCGCGGCCTCACGGTGACAGACGTCACGAACGCGCTGCGCCGCGAAAACCTCGAAGTGCCGGCCGGCCGCATCGAGTCGGCCAACATGGAATTCACCGTGAACGTCGAGCGCATCTTCCGCAGCGCCGACGACTTCAAGCAGCTCGTCATCGCGCGCGGCGACGGCGGCCACCTGATCCGCCTCGGCGAAGTGGCGCGCGTCGAACTCGGCGCCGACGACCCGCGCGCCATCTTCCGCGGCAACGGCGTCGAAGCCGTGGGCTTCGGCATCATCAAGCAGTCGACGGCCAACAGCCTCGACGTCATGCGCGCGACGACCGAGCTCGGCGAGCAGATCGACGCGACGCTGCCCGACCACATGGAGCTGATCCTCGTGTCGAGCGACTCGGACTTCATCGAGAACGCGATTTACTCCGTGTACGAGGCGATCTTCGTCACGATGGGACTCGTCGCGCTCGTCATCTACCTGTTCCTCGGTTCCGTGCGCACGACGCTGATTCCGGTCGTCACGATCCCCGTATGCCTGTTCTCGGCGTTCATCCTGATGGCGATCCTCGGCATGTCGGTGAACCTGATCACGCTGCTGGCGCTGGTGCTGAGCATCGGGCTGGTCGTCGACGACTCGATCGTCGTGCTCGAAAACATCCAGCGCCGCGTCGAGGAAGGCGAACCACCGCTGCTCGCCGCCTTCCGCGGCTCGCGCCAGGTCGCCTTCGCCGTCATCGCGACGACGGTCGTCATGGTCGCGATCTTCGTGCCGGTGATCTTCATGGAAGGCAGCATGGGCATCCTGCTGTTCGAAATGGCCGTGACGATCGGCGGCTCGATCGTGTTCTCGATGCTGCTCGCGCTGACACTCACGCCGATGATGGCTTCGAAGCTGCTGTCGCATGAACCGAATCCGGGCCGACTCGTGCGCACGGTGGACAATACCTTCCGCTGGATGCGGCAGTCGTACCAGGACTCGCTGCGCACCTGCCTGAAATACCGCTGGGGCGTGCTCGGGGTGTTCCTCGTCGTGGGCCTGTGCATCGTCGGCCTGCTGGGCCGCATTCCGCAAACCTTCGCGCCGGTCGAGGACCAGGGCCTGTTCCAGGTGCCGATCCAGGGTCCGGAAGGTGCGAGCGTCGAATACATGGAACGCCAGGTCATGGCGATGCAGGAAAAGGTGCTGCCCTACATCGAGAGCGGCGAAGTGGACAGCGTCGTCGCGATGGTGCCGGGCTTCGGCAGCAACGGCGGCATGCTGCGCGTCTCGCTGCCGGACTGGGAGAACCGTCCGCTCAGCACGCAGCAGATGATGGACGAACTCAGCGCGCAGTGGGCCGAGTTCCCCGCCGTGCAGTACAACATGTTCATGCGCTCGGGCCTCACGCGCGGCGGCGGCGGTAACCCGGTGCAGTTCGTGATCGGCGGCCGCAGCTACGAGGAACTCGTCGAGTGGCGCGACCTGATCATAGCGCGCGCCGAGGAAAGCGGCCTGTTCGTGCGCCCGCAGTCCGACTACCGCCAGACGCGTCCGACGCTGACGATCAGCGTCGACAAGGTCCGCGCAGCCGACCTCGGCATTTCGATCCAGTCCATCGGCCAGACACTGCAGGCGATGATGAGCGAAAGCCGCGTGACGACCTTCGCCGATGCCGGTGAAGAATACGACGTGATCGTGCAGGCCGAGGAAGACCAGCGCGCGAGCCCCGACGACCTGACGAACATCTACATCCGGTCGGATGCCAGCGGCGAGCTGGTCCCGCTGTCGAACCTCGTGACGATCCGAAACAGCTCCGGCCCGAACTCGCTGAACCGCTACAACCAGGTGCGCGCAATCACGATCCAGGCCGGCCTTGCGCCGGGAGTCACGCTCGATACCGCGCTGGCCTACCTCGAGGACCTCGTCGAAACCGAGCTGCCCGAATACGCGCAGATCGACTACAAGGGCGAATCGGCCGACCTGAAGGAATCCGGCGGCGACCTCGCGTTCATCTTCGCGCTGTCAGTACTCGTCGTGTTCCTCGTGCTCGCGGCGCAGTTCGAAAGCTTCGTGCACCCGGCCGTCATCATGACGACCGTTCCGCTCGCCGTGTTCGGCGCACTGCTCGGCATCTTCCTGACGGACGGGTCGCTGAACGTGTACAGCAACATCGGGCTCGTGATCCTCGTCGGCATCGCGACGAAGAACGGCATCCTGATCGTCGAGTTCGCGAACCAGCTGCGCGACGAAGGCAGGTCCTTCGACGAAGCCCTGCTCGAAGCGAGCGCCATCCGCCTGCGTCCGGTACTGATGACCGCGATTGCGACGATCATGGGCGCCGTGCCGCTGATGCTGTCGCATGGCGCCGGCTCCGAGAGCCGCAACCTGCTCGGCATCGTGATCTTCAGCGGCGTGTTCGTCACGACGATCATGACGCTGTTCGTCGTGCCGGTCGTCTACAAGCTGCTCGCGCAGCGCACGGGTTCGCCGGAAGCCGTCGCGCGCATGCTGGAGAAACTCGAAGGCGACGAAGACAAGTCCGCGCAGGCGCCGCTGAAGGCCTGAGCCCGGCGCAGCCTCGTGCAGCGGGCGTTCCGCAACCGCGGAGCGCCCTGCGCGTCGCCTTTCCTGCCTTCGCCGTTTGTTTCCTCGCATCGCACTCGTCCTGCCACAGCCGCCGACTTACGGTGCGATGCGCCGGAGCGCTAGAATCCGCCACGCCGAATCCGTTCAACCTTCCGGAGTGCCTATGAAGAAGTTACTGGCCACCTCGCTCGCCGCCGTACTGCTCGTTCCCGCCGTCGCATGCGCCGCCGAGCGCTTCGACGAAAAGGATTTCAACTGGGACGACCCGCTGCTGAACCACTACAAGCGCATCGTCGTGGCTGGCGTGAACAAGATGGCGCGCGAGAAACCCGACTGCGCAATGCTCGATCCGAAGTCGGTGCAGTACGAGGGCGGCACGCCGGACGACCCGGGCTTCATCGTGACCTGCGGCGACAGCGACCACGTCACGCACGCACATTTCACGAAGACCGACATCACCGGCAGCCCGTACTCCGACGTGCCGCTCGACGAGCAGGAAAACCACTGAGCCCTCCGAAGCACCGCATCGCCAGCGCACTGCAGTTGCCGGCCGGCCCGTGGGCGACGGTACTCGACTGCCTGTGCGCGCACTTTCCGCAGATCGCGCGCGAGGTGTGGCTGGGCCGCATGGCGCGCGGCCTCGTGCTGGACATGCAAGGCCGTGCGCTCGACGCGCAAACGCCCTACCGGCCGGAACTCCGCATCCGCTACTTCCGCGAAGTGGCGGATGAAGTGCCGGTCCCGTTCACCGAAACGATCCTGTACGCCGATGCCAACATCGTCGTCGCCGACAAACCGCATTTCCTGCCGGTGACGCCGAGCGGGCGGTACGTCGAGCAGACCCTGCTCGCGCGCCTGATCGAGCGGCTCGACAATCCCGCGCTCGCGCCGCTGCATCGCCTCGACCGCGGTACCGCCGGGATAGTGCTGTTCTCGGCAAACCCCGCCAACCGCGCGCAATACCACGCGCTGTTTCGCGAGCACAGGATCGCGAAGCGGTACGAAGCGATCGCGCCCGCGTTACCGGCGCTGGGCTTTCCGCTCGTACGCCGTTCGCGGCTCGAACATGGCGACCCGTTCTTTCGCATGCGGGAAGTCGCGGGGGAAGCGAATGCGGAAACGCAGGTCGATGTGCTGGAACGCGGCGAAGGGCTGTGGCGTTACGCGCTGGAGCCGGTCACCGGGAAGCAACACCAGCTGCGGGTACACATGGCGGCGCTCGGCGCGCCGATAGTGAACGACGATTTCTATCCGGAGCTGTGTAGGCGCGAGGCGGACGACTTCACCAGGCCGTTGCAACTGCTTGCGGCGTCGCTTGCCTTCGTCGACCCGGTCTCCGGCAAGAGCATGACGTTCACGAGCGGGCTGGAACTGCTAAGCCTTGCTGGCTGAGCGCGGCAGGCCGGGGCCTGCCGCGGTGGAATTCAGTCCGGCTTAGCTGGCTCGTCGCTGGAGCCGCGTTGAACGCCCCCGCGTTGCCGCAAGGGCGCTGGCAACGCATCTCCGGCGCGGCGCCTGCGGAACAGCGCGGCGCGCGCGAGCACGACGGTCGTGACCGGTGCCGAGATCGACAGCACGACGACGATCAGCCAGATATGCAGGCGAAGCTGGCCCGCGCGATCGGAGAAATGGATGATCGAGGCCGCGGCGACGATCCATACGCCCAGCGTCGACGCGAGCGCCGGCGCATGCATCCGGGCAAAGAAGTCCGGCAACTGGTGCAGGCCCAGCGCGGCGATCATCACCACCGCCCCGCTGCACAGCAACATGGCGGCGACCAGCAGTTCGCTGATGGGCGGCATCACTCGATGACCTCCCCGCGCAGCAGGAATTTCGCCGCCGCGACCGAACTGACGAAGCCGAACAGCACCATCAGGAAAGCACCCTCGAAATACATGCTGCTGTCGTAACGGATCGCAAGCAGCAGCATGCACAGCATGCCGACGACGTAGATGAAATCCAGCGCGAGCACGCGATCCTGCGCGGTCGGGCCGCGCAGCACGCGCAGCGTGCTCAGGCCGATCGCCAGCATGTACATCAGCATCGTCAACGTGATGGACGTGGTCAGCACGGCGCTCATTCGAATATCTCCTTCAGCGGCTGCTGGTAGTGCTCGTCGATGTGGCGAATGAAGGCGGCCTCGTCGTCGAGGTCGAATACGTGCAGCAGCACGGCGCTGCGGTCGGGCGCAAGCTCCGTCCACACGGTGCCGGGAACGACCGCGATGATCATCGCAAGCGCGGCGAGCGCGTGCTCGTCGCGCAGTGTCAGCGGCACCGCGACGAACGTGCCGCGCGCCGGCTGCCTGTGCAAACGCGTGATGCCGCGCGCGACGTCGAGTCCCGACAGGACGACGCCGAGGCCCACGCGCAGGATGAGCCGCACGAGCAGCCATGGGCGCCGCATTGGCCCTGCCCGCGGCCGCAGCGGTGCCAGCCACAGCGGCATGGCGATCGCCAGCACCAGCCCCAGCAGGACTTGCGCGGGATGCAGCGAGTTGGCCAGCACGAGCCAGAAGACAAGCAGCGCGGCGGACAACAGCGGTGCCGGGAGCCAGCGTCTCATCGCCCTGCCCTCCTCGTTAGCCTCATGGCGCTTCCCCCGTTGCAGCATCGACCGGGCTGCGCGGGCGCGCGCTGAGCACCGCGTCGATGTAGGCGGTGGAATCGTGCAACGAATCCGCCGTGGCGCGCATGTACAGGTACACCGGTTCCGCGAGCGCGACCATCGCCACGCAGGCCAGCAGCAGCAGCGCGATCGGCAAGGTCTCAATCACGCGCAGGCGCGGCGGCTCATAATCCAGTCGCGACCAGAAGTGGCGCATGCCGACGCGGATCAGCGCCATCGCGCCGAACAGCCCGGACAGGATCAGCACGATGAACAGGCCCCACGCCTGCGGCGTACGAATGTCCAGCAGCGCCAGCATCATGACGACCTTGCCAACGAAGCCCGACATCGGCGGCAAACCGGCGACCACGAGCGCGCACAGGGCGAACGTGACGCCGAGGAAGGCCAGCGCAAACGGAATCGCGCGGCCGACGAGCACGAGCTCCTCATCGTCGAGATTCACGCCGGGCAGCGGTTCGCCGGCCTCGGTGAACTGCGGCAACGTGTCCCCGTAATCGACCGTGGCGAGCATGGTCGTGCCCTGCCGCGTGCGATCCAGCAGTTCGACGAGCAGCCACATCGCGCAGCCGGCCAGCGTGGAACTGGCGAGATAGAACAGCGCGCCCGTGCCGAGCGCCGGATTGTCGAAGCCCGCGGCCGCGAGCAGCGTGCCGGCCGACGTGATGACGCTGAATGCCGCCATTCTCTCGAACGACAGCGAGGCGAGCATGCCGATAGAGCCGAACACGACGGTGACGATGCCGCCCCAGATCAAGGCATCGGAACCGAACAGCGCGGATACTCCAGTGCCGGCCGGGAAGCACAGCGTCCACAACCGCATGATCGAATACACGCCGACCTTCGTCAGGATCACGAACAGCGCCGACACCGGC
>DASWWP010000155.1:0-2747 GCA_036405915.1 Pseudomonadales bacterium | reverse complement strand
TTATGAAGAGGCAGGCATGATCAGCGGCAGTATTGTGGCTCTCGTCACCCCGATGCGGGCGGACGGGGCAGTGGACTACGCCGCGCTCGCGCAGCTGGTCGAGTGGCACGTCGCCAGTGGCACGAACGCGATCGTCGCAGTCGGCACGACCGGTGAATCGGCGACGCTCAGTGTCGAAGAGCACTGTGCCGTCATCCGCGAGACCGTCGTTGCCGCGAAAGGACGCATACCCGTCATCGCCGGCACCGGTGCGAACTCGACCACCGAAGCGATCGAATGGACCGAATGCGCGAAAGTCGCCGGAGCTGACGCCTGCCTGCTCGTGACGCCGTACTACAACAAGCCGAGCCAGCGCGGACTCTTCGAGCACTACAAAAAGATCGCCGAGTCGGTCGCCATTCCGCAGATCCTGTACAACGTGCCGGGACGCACGGCCTGCGACCTGCTGCCTGCCACGATCGAGAAACTCGCCGAACTGCCGAACATCGTCGGCGTGAAGGAAGCTACCGGCAACCTGCAGCGCGGCAAGGAAGTGCTGGCCCTGGCGTCGGAGTCGTTCGCCGTGTATTCCGGCGACGACGCAACAGCCATCGAACTGATCCTGATGGGCGCGAAGGGGAACATTTCGGTGACTGCCAATGTCACACCGAAAGTCATGGCGCAGGTTTGCCGGCTCGCCCTCGAGGGCAAGGCGGATGAAGCGCGAGCATTGGATGCCACGATCGCCGACCTGCACCGAGACCTGTTCCTCGAATCCAACCCGGTCCCTGTTAAATGGGCGCTGCATGAGATGGGCAAGATCGACCGCGGGCTGCGATTGCCGCTGGTTGAACTGGATCCGAAGTTCCATGACACTCTTCGCAACACCCTCAGAAAAACCGGAGCGCTATGAAGTCTGTGGTATCACCACTCATTGCAGGCCTGCTGCTGCCGGCCCTCGGCGCATGTTCGTGGCTTGGTGCCGTGCCCGGCGCGAATCGGCTGGTCGGCGAAGAAGGCATGTTTCGCGACCGCCAAGGCGAGTATCTCGAAGCCGAAACGATTCCGCGCACGGAAATTCCCGAGGGTCTGGATGGCTACGTCATCGACGACCTGCTCGTAATTCCCGAGATTGGCAACCAGGTCGCGCAGCCCTTTTTTGATGCGCCGCGCCCGCGTCCGCTCGAAGGCGCGTCGGACCGCGAGGTCGTCATCCAGCGCATGACCGATCGCGCATGGATCATCGTTGATGCGAGCCCGGCCGAAGTCTGGCCGCGCATCCGCGATTACTGGCGCCAGGAGAACATCCAGGTCGCTTCCGAAAACCCGACTATCGGCCAGATGGACACAGCGTGGTTCGAGCGCTCGAGCGACGTACTCAATCGCGAGAAATTCCGCGTCGTCATCGACACCGGATTCCAGGACAACAGTTCCGAGATCCGCCTGGTACACGTGAAGGCACCGCGCGCGACGCCGGTATTCGAGCAAATCAACTGGCCCGAGAGATCCGAGGATTTCGACGTCGAGTACGAAACACTGTCCGACCTCTCGAGCTATCTCGCCGATGTCGCCGATCTGAACACCGCCTCGTCCGTCTCTTTCCTCGCCGGCAATATTTCGAGCACTGGCAAGGCCGCGCTCTTCACGACGCCGGCGGGCACCGACGTACTGTCGTTGCAGGCCGATTACGACCGCTGCTGGGCTGCCGTCGGCCGAGCACTGCGGCGCGCCGGTATGGAGATCACGTCGGAAAACGCCGATGTGGGCATGTACGAAGTGCTGTACACGCCGGGTAGCGAAGACCCCGAGGAAGAGGAGGAGCCTGGCTTCTTCCGCAAGGTGATTACGTTGAATGGCCTGTTCAGCAACGATGACGATGAAGTACAGGCCTTGCCGTTCCGCGTCGAAGTGCTCGAAGTGAGCGGCGGCGCCGATGTGCGCGTCCGGCCTATCGGCCCGGTGAGTACTGAAACAACCGAAATGCAGGAAGCCGGCAAGACGCTGCTGCGGCTGATACGCAATACGATCGCCTGACAGCAGCCTGGAGCAATGATGGAAAAGCGCGAACTTCTGTACACCGGCAAGGCCAAGTCCGTATACAAGACGGACGATCCCGACCTGTATGTGATGCATTACCGCAACGACACTTCGGCCTTCGACGGCAAGAAGGTCGAGAAGCTCGCGGACAAGGGGCGCGTGAACAACCTGTTCAATGCCTTCATCATGCAGAAGCTCGCGGAGCACGGCATCAAGTCGCATTTCGTGAAACTCATCGATGCGAACGACTCGCTCGTGCGCAAGCTCGACATGATTCCCGTCGAGTGCGTAGTGCGTAACCTCGCGGCCGGCAGCCTGTGCCGCCGGTACGGTATCGCCGAAGGCACTGAAATCGATCCACCGACCTTCGAATTCTTCCTGAAGAGCGATGCGCTGCACGATCCGATGGTGAACGACTACCACATCGTCTCGTTCGGGTGGGCAACGGCCGGGCAAATCGCCGCCATGAAGGATCTCACGTTCCGCGTGAACACGGTGCTGAAGGACCTCTTCCTCAAAGCCGGCATGCTGCTCGTCGACTACAAACTTGAATTCGGCATGTACAAGGGCGAGGTCGTGCTTGGCGACGAATTCAGTCCCGATGGTTGCCGCATCTGGGACAAGGAGACCCGCAAGAAGATGGACAAGGACCGTTTCCGCCAGGATCTCGGCAACGTCATCGAAGCCTACAAGGAAGTCGGTGCGCGTCTCGGCGTCGATTTCGACCAGAC
>DASWWP010000154.1:0-11572 GCA_036405915.1 Pseudomonadales bacterium | reverse complement strand
GTAATCCGGATGCACGAGCGAACCTTTCTGCATGACATGCTCGCCAAGCACCTGGCGCAGCGCGGCGTGCATCAAGTGCGTCGCCGAGTGGTTCAGCATCGTGGCCTGGCGGATTTCCGGAGATACGGCGGCCGTCAGCGGCTGCCCGGTTTTCAGCGTGCCTTTTTCGACGCGGCCGTGATGCAGGTAGTGGCTCCCCTGCTTGCGCGTGTCCATCACGGTGAATGCGGCATCGCCGCAGAACAGCTGGCCGGTGTCGCCGACCTGCCCGCCGCTTTCGGCATAGAACGCCGTCGTATCGAGCAGCACGACGCCTTCGTCGCCGTCATTGAGTTCCTGCACTTTCTGTCCGCCGCGATACAGCGCGAGCACGGTGCCCTGGCTTTCGAGCTGCTCGTAACCTTCGAACTGCGTGCCGTCGGCATGATCGATATGCAACGCGGCCTCAGCTTCGAAGCGACTCGCGGCGCGCGCCTGCTGTTTCTGCACGGCCATCGCTTTCTCGAAACCGGCCGTGTCGATCGTGATGCCGCGTTCGCGCGCGATGTCGGCCGTGAGGTCTACCGGGAAGCCGTACGTGTCGTACAGCTTGAACACGATGTCGCCAGGCAGCTCTTTATCATTCGGGCGCCCTTTCAGCGCGGCCATCGCGTCGTTCAGGATCGTCATGCCGTTTTCGAGCGTACGCGAGAACTGCTGTTCTTCGCCGAGCAACACGTCGGCGATGCGCGCCCTGGATTTCACGAGTTCCGGGTAGGCCTCGCCCATCACGTCGGCGAGCGTTTCGACGAGTTTGTGGAAGAAGGGTTCCTTCACGCCGAGATGGTGCCCGTGGCGCAGCGCGCGGCGAATGATGCGGCGCAGCACGTAACCGCGGCCTTCATTTGACGGCGTCACGCCGTCGTTCACTAGGAAGGCGCACGAGCGAATGTGGTCGGCTATGACCTTCAGCGACGTGTGGTTGTGGTCGCGCGTGCCGGTCAGTTTCGCGGCGGCTTTCAGGATCGCCTGGAACAGGTCGATATCGTAATTGCTGTGCACGCCCTGCATGACGGCGGAGATGCGCTCGAGGCCCATGCCGGTATCGACGGAAGGCTTCGGCAGCGGCGTCATGCTGCCGTCGGCTGCGCGGTTGTACTGCATGAACACGAGGTTCCAGATTTCGATGTAGCGGTCGCCGTCTTCGTTGTGGCTGCCCGGAGGGCCGCCTTCGACGTCGGCGCCGTGGTCGTAGAAGATTTCGGTGCAGGGTCCGCAGGGACCGGTATCACCCATCGCCCAGAAGTTCGATTTTTCGCCCATGCGCGTCAGGCGGTCGGCCGGCACGCCGATCTCCTCGAGCCAGATCGCGGCGGCCTCGTCGTCGTCCTGGAACACGGTGACCCACAGCTTGTCTTTCGGGATCTTCATCTCGACCGTGAGGAACTCCCACGCAAAACGAATCGCTTCACGCTTGAAGTAATCGCCGAAGCTGAAATTGCCGAGCATCTCG
Source organism: Pseudomonadales bacterium (assembly GCA_036405915.1). Lineage (GTDB taxonomy): Bacteria > Pseudomonadota > Gammaproteobacteria > Pseudomonadales > Pseudohongiellaceae > CAILUG01. The sequence goes on along the minus strand of DASWWP010000154.1, from coordinate 10,080 downwards.
AAGAAGGTATGGTGGCGCGCGGTATAACCGACGTTCTCGAGGTCATTGTGCTTGCCGCCGGCGCGTACGCAGCGCTGCGAGGACGCGGCTCTTACGTACGGACGCTTGTCGAGGCCGAGGAAGACGTCCTTGAACTGGACCATGCCGGCATTCGTAAACAGCAGCGTCGGGTCGTTGCCGGGAACGAGCGAGCTACTCGCCACTTCGGTGTGGTTCTGCTTGCGGAAATAGTCGAGGAAGGCCCGGCGTATGTCTGCGCTTTTCATCGTGCGTGTTCCGTTTTCATGCATGTTCATGCTTTACAACGCGTCTTCATGACATCGTGTGGCGAAGCGGGCGAAATGCCGTAAACCTGTGTCTTTGCGAGAAATTTCAGCCACTTCAAAGGGCGCGCATTATATACGTTCACATGATGGTAAACAGCTATTCCCCCGCTTTTGCGGAAAATTCGACAGGCCATCTGGACAGTCCCGGAATAAGGCAAAAATTGTGCAGCGGGACCGTGCCGGCAACTTGTCGACGCATCACGACCGCGGTCAGCGCATGACGACTGCGGTCAGTGCATGGCCACGCCGGTCAGCGCATGACAAAGCCGATCAGGGCATAGCACAGTACAGTCACGATCAGCGCGCCCCCTAGGTTGAGCCATACCCCTGCCCTCACCATGTCTTCGATACGCAGGTACCGGCTGCCGAATACGATCGCGTTCGGTGGCGTGGCCACCGGCAGCATGAAACCGAGCGAAGTCGCGAGAACGGTCGGCACCATCAGCGTCAACGGGGCCAGGCCCATCGACACGGCGAGCGCGCCCATCACCGGAATGAACATCGTCGCGGTCGCGGCGTTCGACGTCATCTCGCCGATGAACACGACGAACACGACTACGATCAGCGTCAGTACGAATACCGGCATGCCCTGCAGAACGCTGAACTGTCCAGCGAGCCATTCAGTGAGTCCGGTTACCGTGAACGCTTCAGCGAGTGCAAAGCCGCCCCCCATCAGCAGGATCACGTCCCACGGGAGTTTGACGGCCGAGTCCCAGTCCATCAGCGCGCCCCTGCGCTCGCCACCGGCCGGCACGATGAACAGCAGCACGGCACCGGTCATCGCGATTGCGGAGTCCGACATCATGTCCCAGGCCGGTGTCGTCAGAAGGCCGCCGAACAGCGGCCATAAGGCGGATTCGGGAGACAGCTGGTCGAGGAAACCGCGCGCAACCCAGGCCACGGCCACGGCGACGAAAATGGATGCCACCCGGCGCTCAGGCCGGCTGATCGGGCCCATGGCCGCAAGCTCGCTCGCGATGTAGTCACCTGCCGCATGGTTGGCGGATTGCGCATTCGGCATGCGAAAGAACACGCGCGTCAGCAGGAACCAGCACAGCGCGAGCACGCAGACGGAGATCGGAGTCGCCATCAGCATCCAGTCGAGGAAGCCGACCTGTTGCCCGTACAGGCGATCGAGCTGGCCGACGAAGATCGCATTCGGCGGCGTGCCGACGAGCGTGGAGAACCCGCCGATCGAGGCGGCGTATGCAATCGACAGCATCAGCGCAATCGCGAAATTGTCGGGACGCTCCGTCGTGTCCGTCATTACCGCCACGCCTCCATTCGCATCTCCCTGCTTCGCCCTGCGCGTGCTTTCGATCACCGCGATCGCTACCGGCGTCATCATCATCGCCGTGGCGGTGTTACTGACCCACATCGACAGCAGCGCGGTAGCCAGCATCATGCCGAGTACGAGCCGCTCGGGACTGCTGCCGACCTTGCACACCACGGTCAAAGCAAGCCGTCGGTGCAGATTCCACTTCTGCATCGCGATCGCGATGATGAAGCCGCCCATGAACAGGAATAACACCTGGTCGCCGTACGCGAGCGTCACGTCCGCTGTCGGCATCACGCCGAGCAAGGGGAACAGGATGATCGGAAACAAGGCCGTGACTGGGATCGCGAGCGTCTCCGCCATCCAGAAGGTCGCCATCAGCAGTGCGACGGCGGCAACGCGCAGGGCCTGCGCATTCATACCTTCCGGCACCGGCAACAACAGCACGGCGACGAACAGCAAAGGACCCAGCACAAGGCCGGTTTTCTGGCGCTTATTGAGGCTGGAAAACATGCCGGGATTCTAGGGGTAAGATACTTAAAAAGTCATGTTTTATTCCGCACGTACTTGTCGTCGCAAATGGATTGGCGCAACCTTCGGGCAGGATCGGCAACGACAATTTCGTTGCCGGCCCCGAGCCCGCTTAAGCTGGCGCCGTCCGTAAAAAGTCGCGTAAAAGACAGCATCATTCGACACATGCCCAATCAAGGAGATCGAACAATGAAAGCACCGGCAATCGACATCGGCATCGACCAGACACAGCGCACCCAGATCGCGGACGGCCTGAAAGTGCTGCTGGCGGATTCGTACACGCTGTACCTCCAGACGCATAACTTCCACTGGAACATCACCGGTCCGCAGTTCCGCGACCTTCACCTGATGTTCGAGGAACAGTACATCGAGCTCGCCGACGCCGTTGACCTCATCGCCGAACGCATCCGCACGCTCGGCGTCGCCGCGCCGGGCACGTACAAGGCTTTCGCGGAACTGAGCAACATCAAGGAAACCGACGGCGTGCCATCGGCCACCGAGATGCTCACGCTGCTGACGAAGGGTCATGAACAGGTCGTCAAAACCTGCCGCGAAGTGTTGAAGCCCGCGCAGGAAGCCGACGACGAATCGACAGCATCCCTCGTGTCCGACCGCATGCGTCTGCACGAGAAAACCGCCTGGATGCTGCGTTCAATGCTATGAGTGGGGTTGGCGCGCGGGTCTACATGCTCCGGACCCGCGCGCTTCTTTTTCCTTTATGAAAAGATGATCCGCTCGCGGCGCAGCATGTGCGTGGCGAGCACGACGAACAGCAGGCTCCACACCAGCAGTGCCAGCACCGCGAGCGCCATGTCCGCAAAGGCTGGAGGCCGGCCGCTCAGCACGTCCGTCAGCAGCATGTTCTGTCCGAGCATCGGCACGAGGCTCATCCAGGTTTCGCGCCCTTCCGTATTCATCACGTTGTAAAAGAACGGCAGCATCGGCAGGAAGGACATCAGGCCGATGTACACCTGCGCATCCTTGAAAGAGCGCGCGAACAGTCCGACGAAAATCTGCAGCGAGGTCGCGAAGAACGCGACCGGCACCGTCACGAGGAGCATGCCGACGATTTCCGCCGGACCGATCAGGAAGCTCCCGCCCAGTTGTTCGAGCGGCACGAGGCTCATCGCATACAGATTACCGCTCATGACGAGCACGAGGCCCGTTACCGAGAACACGACCGCTGCGAGCCATTTGCCGATCACGAGGCGGCTGCGGTGCACCGGGTTCACAAGCAGCGGTTCAAGCGACTTGCGTTCGCGCTCGCCTGCAGTTGCATCCACGGCGATCCCGACCCCGCTCATGAACGCTGCCAGGATGACCAGCATGGGGATCATCGACAGCAAGGCCTGTGCCCTCGCCTGCGCCGTGGCGACATCGATGCGCCCGATGACGACCGGACGAATCAGCGCCGGATCAATGCCGCGAATCATCAGCCGCAATGCCGCATTCTCGCGGCCCCAGGCATCGATGAGGGCCTGCACGCGCCCGACCTTCGCGGTCGATGCCGTTCTCGAGCTGTCGTACAGCAGTTCCACGGTGCTCGATTCCGATTCCGAGATGCGTGTGCCGAAATCCGGCGCGACCACCAGCGCGAAGTCATGTTCGCGCACCGCGATGCGGCGCCGCAGCTCGATGTCGACGTCTTCGGCGTCTGCGGGCAGGTCGGTGAGTTCATCGATGCCGATGCCGCTCTGGCGTAGGTAATCGACCAGGTCCGGCGCGTACTGCGCGCCGACGACCGGCAGGTCCACCGCGAGCGCACGCTCGCCGATGTCGATCATCATGTTGAACAGGTAATAGATCATCAGCGGGCTCATTACCGGCATGATCAGCAGCGACAGCAGCGCGCGGCGGTCGCGCGAGGCGTCGCGCAGCTCCTTGGCGAAAACGACGAGCCACGACATCAGCCGGCCCCCGTCGTCATGTTGACGAACGCATCCTCGAGGCTGTGCTCGCCGGTATGCGCAAGCAGGTGCTCGAGGCCTCCCTGGTACAGCACCTTGCCGCCGGCGATCACGATCACTTCGTCGCACAGCGCGCTGACTTCCTGCATGACGTGCGACGACAGCAGCACGCATTTGTTGGCGGCCTTCAGCGCCTGCAGGATCGTGCGCACGCTGCGCGTGGTCATGACATCGAGGCCGTTCGTCGGTTCGTCCATGATGACGTTCTGCGGATCGTGCACGAGCGAGCGCGCGAGGCAGACCTTCATGCGTTGTCCCTGCGAATAGCCTTCGGCACGGCGGTCGGCGATGTCTTCCATCGCCAGCTGCCGGATCAGGTCATCGGTGCGCATGCGCACGAGTTTCGCGTCCATGCCGCGCAGCCCTGCGAAGTACGCGATGTGTTCACGCGCGGTCAATCGCGGATACAGTCCGTGCGCGTCGGTCATCACGCCGACACGTTGCTGCGCTTTGAGCGGCTCGTGCAAAACGTCGATGCCGTCGATCTGCGCACTGCCGGAGTCTGCCTTCAGCAGGCCGTACAGGATGCGCAGGCTCGTCGTCTTGCCGGCGCCGTTGTGGCCGAGCAGGCCGGTGATCGCGCCGTCGCGCGCCGTGAACGACACACCGCTGCAGGCCATCACCGGCCCGAAATGCTTCACGAGGCTGTGTACGCTGATCATTCCGTCGCTCCGCTGCCGCCGAAGGTCGTGAAAAAAGGGCGCGTGTCGAGGCGCTCGATGCAGTCCGTCGCCTTCGGGAATTCCGCGGTAGAGACGAACTCGCCAATCAGGTCCGACGCACAGCCATACGCGAATACACCGTGCCCGACACCGGACGCGACGAGGTGCAGCGAGTTCGGCAAGGTTTCAGCCACGCGATCGCCCCAGCGCCGTGGCGTGACGGGGTCCTGCGTCCCGGAGAAGATCAGCACGGGCCTGTCGGAGCTCACCGGCGTGAAGAAATCGTCGGGCAATGCGCGCGACGGCCACAGCTTGCAGCCTTCGACGCGCGGCAGCACGAGGAAGTCGTACACGAGCACGTCTTCATCCGTGGCCGCGGCGGTGAGATCGGTGTCGGACAGCAACGGCACGTCCTCGCTGCAGATCACCGAATAATGCATCGCCACGTTGACACCGGCCGTCGTGTCGTTGACCCAGGTCAGCGGCTGCAAATTACCCGCATGCAGCTGCTCGATGAACAGCGGAATCAGCCGTGTCGCTTCGCGGCTGTACAGCATCTGGAACAGCATGCCGTCGATGTACGCGCTGCGCAGCTCGATGTCGGTGACCGTGCCGTCGTTCGGATCGCGCAACTCCACATGGACAGGCTCAGCATAGCGTGCGCGCAGTTCCGCATAATGCGCGTGCAGTTGCGGGAAGGCAGCGGAACACGCCGTTTCTTCGCGGCACAGGTCGAGCACCTGCTGCAGCGCGCGCTTGCCGTCACGCGCGGCTTCGAGCGGCAGCACGCCGGGCGGCGCCACGCCGTCGATTACGACCGTGCGCGTCGTATCCGGAAAGTATTTGAGGTACATCAGCGCGACACGCGTGCCATAAGACACGCCCCACAGGTTCAGCGCTCGGTAGCCGAGCCAGTCGCGGATCGCATCGAGGTCCTGCACGGCGATATCCGTGGTGTAGTAGCGCGGATCGGCATCGATCGCATCGAGGCAGGCCTGCAGCAGGCGCGTCTGCTCCTCGAGCAGCAGCTCCGATTCCGCCTGAAGGCTCTCGTCTTCACCGAAGTCGCAGTCGAGGGGACTCAGCCGGCCCGTGCCGCGCTGGTCGACGAGCAGGATGTCGCGATCACGTCGTATGCGTTCGAAAGCCGGCACCACCTGCATGGCATCGACCGTCGCCGCCTGTCCCGGTCCGCCGACGAGTATCACGAACGGATCGGGCTCCGGCAGCGGTCGAATTGCCGGAACCACCATCACCTGCAGGTCGACCTGGCGGCCCTCCGGCGCATCGGGATTTTCCGGCCTGCTGAAGACGGCGCAGCGGCTGCTCGCGACGAGCCCCGGAAACGGCGTATCGCCATCGCGGGGGCATGGTCCGAACTCGCTCACCAGGTCGCCCTTGCGTACCTGCACGTGCTGCATCGCGAGCGCATGGTCGTGCTCGGCCGCATCGCAACCGGCAAGAGTGGCCAGCGCGCAGCACAGGGCTGCCGCGATCGAACTGCGTGAGAGGCACTGCGTCATGGCGTTGCGGTGGTTCCGGGTGAGTCCGGAGTTTCGCGAGGATCGAGAGCTCCGAGGGATTTGATCAGCGCGATGATATCGGCAATCTGCGCATCGTCCACTGCAGCAGGCACCATCACGTTGTCGAAGCCGTCGACGATGTCAGCTGACGGATCGCGCATTGCGCGCCGCAGGTAGTCTTCGTCCGCGACCACAGTGCCGCCCTCCTTCAGCCGGCGCGTCGTGCCATAAATGCCGCCCCAGCCCGGCCCGATGCCGCGCGTTGCATCGAGTGCATGGCAGGCCGTGCAACCGCGATCCTCAACGAGTGCGCGGCCACGGTCTTCGGGTGTCTGCGGTTCGGCGGACGCACGCTCATCGGCGCATCCGGCGAGCGTCGCCACGACAAATCCCGCCAATACCGCAAGGCAGTGCCGTTTCATTGCGAACTTTTCCCTTTTGGCAAATACGAACAAGTATTCTTGATGACCATGCAAGGAGGCCGATGCTAGTATTGCCGCCCTTGCGAGAGGGTTCATACGACACAAAAGCCGCGCAAATAACAAGCAGCACCCGCCCGCGATTGAGCGCCGGCATGGCAGGCCAGATGGCCGCCGACGCCGACGATTCAACGTGACGGGCAAGCACACGACAAGAGACGGCGACGACTTCAGGAAACAGTGATCAGATGGCAACAGTAGGTGAAATTCTCTGGCAGCCAAGCCAGCAGTGGATCGAAAACACCAACCTTCACAAATTCCGGCTCTGGCTCAAGGCCACGCACAACCTCGAGTTCGCCACGTACCAGGACTTGCGCCGCTGGTCGATCGAGCATCTCGACGACTTCTGGAAGGCAATCTGGGACTACTACAAAATCGAAGCCAGCTCGCCGCCGACGGCCGTACTCGGCAAGCGCACGATGCCCGGCGCCGACTGGTTCCCCGGTTCGAAGTTGAACTGGGCGCAGCACATCCTGCGCAATGAAAAGCCCGGCAAGACTGCCCTGCTGCATGCCAGTGAAACCGCGCCGCTCGCGGAAATGAAATGGGACGAACTCGGCCCCAAAGTGCGCAAGCTCGCCACGCAGCTGCGCGCCATGGGCATCAAGCCCGGCGATCGCGTTGCGGCCTATCTGCCGAACATTCCTGAAGCCGTCATGGCGGTACTGGCCGTCGCGAGCATCGGTGCGGTGTGGTCATCCTGCTCGCCCGACTTCGGCACGCCGAGCGTGCTCGACCGTCTGTCGCAGATCGAACCTAAAGTGCTGTTCTGCTGCGACGGATACACGTACAAGGGCAAGCCGTTCAACCGCAAGCAGGAAGTTCAGAACATCATCAAGGCGCTGCCGTCGCTCCAGAAGGTCATCTACCTGCCGTACCTGAACAAGGACGACACGACGCCGCCGGTCGATGGCGCACTGCTGTGGAATGAGCTGATGAAGGCGCCGGAAGTCAGCGCCGCCGATTTCAGGTTCGAACAGGTACCGTTCTCTCATCCGCTGTGGATCCTGTTCTCATCGGGTACCACCGGCCTGCCGAAAGCGATCGTGCATGGGCACGGCGGAATCCTGATCGAACAGACGAAACTCTGCTCGCTGCACTACGACCTCAAGCCCGACGACCGCATGTTCTTCTTCACGACCACCGGCTGGATGATGTGGAACTTCGTCGTAAGCTCGATGCTCGTCGAAGCAAGGCCGATTCTCTATGACGGAGCGCCGACACATCCCGACCCGCTGGCCCTGTGGGGCATGGTCGACAAGGCCGGCGCGAAGCTCTTCGGCGCGAGCCCCACGTTGCAGCAGTTGAACGAAAACGCAGGCATCGTGCCCAGGAAGCACTTCAGTTTCGACAAGCTCGGCGCAATCATGCTGGCCGGCTCGCCGGTATCGGCGGAGTGCACGACGTGGTTCTACGACAACGTCAAGAGCGACATGCTCGTCGGCCCCGGCAGCGGCGGCACCGACATCTGCTCCGGCTTCAACGGCCCGATGCCCGGAATGCCGGTTAAAGCCGGCATCATCCAGATGCCCCACCTCGGCGTGGACCTGCGCGCCTTCGACGAGAACGGCAACACGATCCGCAATGAAGTCGGGGAGTTCGTCGTCACGCAGCCGATGCCGTCGATGCCGCTGTATTTCTGGAACGATCCCGGCAACGCGCGCTACATCGAAACGTATTTCTCCGAATACCCCGGCATCTGGCGCCAGGGCGACTACTTCATGATGAACGACGAAGACGGCTGCTTCGTGCTCGGCCGCTCCGACGCCACGTTGAACCGCTACGGCATCCGCATCGGCACCGCCGAGATCTACCGCAGCGTCGCCGGCATTCCGGACGTCGAGGATTCGATCATCGTGAATCTGGACTTGCCGGGCGAAAAGTTCTTCATGCCACTATTCGTCAAGCTTGCCGATGGCAAGCAGCTCACCGATGAACTGAAACAGAAGATCAACGCGAAGCTGAAAGCCGACTACAGCCCGCGCCACGTACCCGACGCGATCTACCAGGTCAGCGAAGTACCCTACACGCTGACTGGCAAGAAGATGGAAGTGCCGCTGCGCAAGATCCTGATGGGCGTGCCTGTCGAGAAGGCAGCTAACAAGGATGCAATGTCCAACCCGCACTCGCTCGACTGGTTCGTGAACTTCCGCGATACGCAGCAGGTGTACAAGCTGTAAGCATGGGCGACAGCTCCTGGCCGATCTCGTCGATCAGGAGCTGCCCGCATCCCGTCCCTGCAGGGCCTTCACCAGCACCGGCAAGCTCCGATCCAGCCGGTAGTCGATACTCGAATGGTCGTCCTTGAACTCCTCGTACGTATGCGCGATGCCACGCTGCTCGAGCAGCCGATGCAGGCGGCGCGCGCCATAGAGCAGGTTGTACTGATCGAGCGTGCCGCAGTCGATGTACAAGGCTTTCAGCTGGCGCAGCCCGGCGCCCTTCTCCACGGCGAGCTGCAGTGGATCCCAGCGTAACCAGTTGTGCCATCGTTCCGGGATGATTTCGCAAGTATGCGTGTCGACCGGTAGGCGGATGCCGTATGGCGCTCCCATGTCGGGGTCGAAGCTCGCGCACATCGCCAGCAGTAGCAAGGTATGCATGTCGCCGCCCTTCTGCTTGTTGCGGCGCCAGAAGGCCTCGAGCCAGGCGCCCATGTTCATGCCGTAGTTGTCCAGCGCGCGCAGGACACCCGGAAACGCCGGCAGGAACATCAGATCGAAACCCATGTCGCCCGAATGGCAGGCGACGGCGGCCCAGAAGTCCGGATACAGCAAGCCGTGCACGATCGCGCCGTAACCGCCGGAGCTCTTGCCGAACACGCCGCGCCGGCCGTCGCCGCCGCAATGGAATTCCGCTTCGACGAAAGGCGTGGCTTCCTGCACGAGAAAGTCGGCCCAGTTGCCGGTCGCCGCGCTGTTGATGTACTGGTTGCCGCCGAGTTTCATGAAGCAGTCAGGAATGGCGACGACGACGGGCGGCAGTTCACCGCCCGCGATCAGGCGGTCGAGGCGCTCGGGCAGGTTTTCGCCGAATGCGCGCCAGTTCGTGTGGCCGGGTCCGCCGTTGTGGAAGCCGGCGAGGTCGACGAGCAGCGGCAGGTCGCGGCCATCATGCCCATGCGGCACGTAGACGTCGATGCGGCGGCGCGTGGGGTCGCCGAGCGGGTTGCCGGTGAGGTTGCGGCTGTCGAGCCACAGCGTGTGGAGCTTGCCCGACGGCAGCGTGTGATCGCGGTACATCTCGACTGCTATTCCTGTTCGGCTGCGGCGGCTTCGTCGGTTTCGGCGGAGGAGAATTCATCGGCGCTTTCGTC
>DASWWP010000153.1:0-11511 GCA_036405915.1 Pseudomonadales bacterium | reverse complement strand
TTCGGCGGCATCCGGCGCTTCGTGCGAGAACAGCTTGTCGTACAGGCGTACTTCCACGGGGATCGAGGCCTCCGCGGGCACCCAGTGGATCACGCCCTTGACCTTGCGATCCGCCGGATTGCTGCCGAGCGTCGCCATGTCACAGGTGCCACGCAATTCTACGACGTTGCCGGACGCGTCCTTGACGACTTCGTCGCAGCGTACGATGTATGCACCGCGCAGCCGCACTTCACCACCCTTCGTCAGGCGCTTGAATCCCGGTGGCGGTACTTCCTCGAAGTCGCTGCGGTCGATGTATATCTCCCGCGCGAAAGGAATCGCACGCTCACCCATCTCCGGCTTCTTCGGATGCCGCGCGAGTGCGATCTCTTCCGTCCTGCCGTCCTGATAGTTCGTCAGCACGAGTTTGAGCGGACGCAGCACGCACAGCGCGCGTGGCGCCGTCGCATCAAGGTCTTCGCGCAGGCAGAATTCGAGCATGCCCACGTCGACGACGCTGTTCGCCTTGCTGATGCCGGCCATCTCGACGAGATTGCGAATCGCGGCGGGCGTATAACCGCGGCGACGCATGCCTTCGAGGGTCGGCATTCTGGGATCGGTCCAGCCATTGACGAGTTTCTCGTCGACGAGCTGCTTCAGCTTGCGCTTGCTCATCACCGTGTAGTTGATGTTCAGGCGCGCGAACTCGATCTGCTGCGGATGCGCGGGCACGTCGAGCTGGTCGAGGATCCAGTCGTACAGCGGGCGATGGTCTTCGAACTCGAGCGTGCACAACGAGTGCGTGATCTTCTCGAGCGCGTCGGAAATGCAGTGCGTGTAGTCGTACATCGGGTAGATGCACCACTTGTCGCCGGTCTGGTGATGGTGCTGGCGGCGGATGCGGTAGATCACCGGGTCGCGCATGTTGATGTTCGGCGAGGCCATGTCGATCTTCAGGCGCAGCGTATACGCGCCGTCGGCGAACTCCCCGTTTTTCATGCGCGTGAACAGGTCGAGGTTGGTTTCGACCGATGCATCGCGATTCGGACTGTTGCGCCCAGGCTCCGTCAGCGTGCCGCGGTATTCTCGCGCCTGGTCGGCCGTGAGGCTGCAGACGTAGGCCTTGCCCTGCTTGATCAGGTCCACGGCGTAGTCATACAGCTGGTCGAAATAATCCGAGGCGTAGAACAGGCGATCGTCCCAGTCGAAGCCCAGCCATTTGACGCTGGCCTTGATCGATTCGACGTACTCGAGGTTTTCCTTCTCCGGGTTCGTGTCGTCGAAGCGCAGGTTGCAGAGCCCGCCATATTTCCGCGCGGTGCCGAAATTCAGGCAGATGGATTTCGCGTGGCCGATGTGCAGGTAGCCATTCGGTTCCGGTGGAAAACGCGTGTGCACGCGACCGCCGTGCTTGCCGTTCGCACGGTCGGCCTCGATGATCTGGTGAATGAAATTGGCCGGCAGCGAGCTCGCTGGTCCTGGGGACGAATCGGACATAAACGCAGGAATATCCTTGCTTTGTGGGGGCTGGCAAAGCCGGTATTATAGCCACCTTCATCAACGTGCCCCAAGGCGCGCGAACACCAAAAGGATCCCCATGATTACCCTGCATACGAACCACGGCGACATCGTGCTCGAACTCGACTTCGCGAAGGCTCCGAAGTCTTCTGCAAACTTCCTGCAGTACTGCAAGGACGGACATTACGACGGCACGATCTTCCACCGCGTGATTCCGAATTTCATGATCCAGGGCGGCGGCTTCGAGCCCGGCATGAAGCAGAAGCAGACGCGCGCGCCAATCCAGAACGAGGCTGACAACGGACTGTCCAACGCTGTCGGCACGATCGCGATGGCGCGCACGAACGATCCACACTCGGCCTCGTGCCAGTTCTTCATCAACGTGGCGGACAACAAGTTCCTGAACCACAGCGGCAAGAACGCACAGGGCTGGGGCTACGCCGTATTCGGCAAGGTGACGAGCGGTATGGACGTGGTCGACAAGATCAAGGGCGTGCGCACGACGTCGAAAGCAGGCCATCAGGACGTACCGGTCGAAGACGTCGTCATCCAGTCCGTCAGCGTCGATGACTCCAAAGTCCCCGCCTGATTCCGTACTGCTGATCTCCGATCTGCATCTCGATCCTGAAAGGCCCGGCCTGACCCGGGCCTTTTTCCACTTTCTCGAACGAGCCGCGCGCGGCGCGCTTGCCCACAGCTCCAGCCCCGCCGGCGCGCTGTACATCCTCGGCGATTTCTTCAACGTGTGGATTGGCGACGACGACGATGCCGCGCTGTGCGGCGATGTCGCGCATGCACTGAAGCAGCTTGCCGATGCCGGGACGGCCGTGTACCTGATGCACGGCAATCGCGACTTCCTGATCGGCGAACGCTGGGCGCAAGCCTGCGGTGCGAAGCTGATCCACGAACCGTATGTACTGCAAAACGGAAATGCGCGCTTCCTGCTGATGCACGGCGATGCGCTGTGCACGCGCGATACCGACTACATGGCCTTCCGCGCGATGGTCAGGGATCCTGCCTGGCAACAGGCCTTCCTGGCGCGCCCGCTCGGCGAACGCCGCGCATTCGCCGAACAGGCACGCGCCAGAAGCAAGACCATGAGCAGCAACAAACCGGACGACATCATGGACGTGACGCCCTCCGAAGTGGACCGCGTGCTGGGTGAACATGAGATGACCATGCTCATTCACGGGCATACGCACCGGCCCGCGGTACACGACCTCTCTGGCGCGCGGCAGCGAATCGTATTGGGCGACTGGGATGTGCGCGGCTGGTACGTGCAGATCGTAGACGGACGGGCTTCCCTCGAAAGCTTCGGCATCGAGTGAACGACGCAGGCCGGGGCCCAGCGTCGTTTCCTCCGTGCGCTGGGTCGCCTCAACGCCCCTGGTAACGCTCGTAATGCGCTTCGCTGAGCACCTGCAGCTGCTCGTTGATCAGCGTGAGCAGGTCGCGCACGTCCTGGCCGCGGAACGCCGGCTGCAGGTCGACGCCGATGTCGGAGAGGCTGCCGATGCGATACAGGTGTTTCTGCAACAGCTGGTGCAGCCAGAAATACGGAGAGAGGTCGGGGTCATAGAAGATCCGGAAGTCCTGCAGCACCTGTTCGAGCAGGTCCAGCGACACGATCCTGAACTTGTCGGCCATGATCTGGCTCGTCAGCGCATTGATGCGGGCCTGCACGGCCTGCTTCTCCGCCTCGGTGTAGCGGTTCCAGTTGATGACTTCGATGTTCGAGCGCTTGCAGCCACGGCAGATGCGGTCACCGAAGGAAGTCGTCGAACAGATGCCTATGCAGGGGGTACGTACGGGTCTCATGGGCGGCATTGTAATGCAGCGCAGCGGCCGCTGGCCCGCGGCTCGCGGCACCTGTCGTCGCGCCGCGATCGAGACCCCTGAAAACACAGGGAAATTGCCGTCCGTCCGGAAGCCGCCGCCCCCGGTCCTCGGCTATCGGCCAGCCTGCGGTTTGGCATAGAATACGCGCAAATTTTTCGCCCCCTACACCCATCTCCACGAGGTATCCGCAGTGCTCGAAGCCTACCGCAAACATGTGAAGGAACGCGCCGACCTGGGCGTGGTGCCGAAACCCCTCGATGCAGAGCAGACCGCCGGTGTCGTGGAACTGCTGAAAAACCCGCCGAAAGGCGAAGAGCAGTTCCTGCTCGACCTGATCAGCAACCGCGTGCCGGCCGGCGTCGACGAAGCGGCATACGTGAAGGCCGCCTTCCTGACGGCGCTTGCGAAAGGCGAAGCGAGCTCGCCGCTCATCAGCAGGCTGCACGCGGTGAAACTCCTCGGCACGATGCTCGGGGGTTACAACATCAGCGCACTCGTGCAGTTGCTCGACGATGCCGAACTCGGCGCGGAAGCCGCGAAACAGCTCAGCCACACGCTGCTGATGTTCGATGCATTCCATGACGTCGCGGCTAAGGCGAAGGCCGGCAACGCGCACGCGAAAACCGCGATGCAGTCGTGGGCGAATGCCGAATGGTTCACGTCGCGTCCGAAAATGCCGGACGTGCTGACCGTCACCGTGTTCAAGGTACCCGGCGAAACGAATACCGACGACCTCTCCCCCGCTCCCGATGCCTGGTCGCGCCCCGACATCCCGCTGCACGCTAAGGCGATGTACAAGATGCCGCGCGAAGGCATCACGAATGCCGAGCAGCAGATCGAGGAGTTGAAGAAGAAGGGCTTTCCGGTAGCGCTCGTGGGCGACGTCGTCGGCACCGGCTCGTCGCGCAAGTCCGCAACGAACTCCGTGCTGTGGTACATCGGCGACGACATTCCGCACATCCCGAACAAGCGTGACGGCGGCGTGTGCATCGGCGGCCAGATCGCGCCGATCTTCTTCAACACCCTCGAAGATTCCGGCGCCCTGCCGATCGAGTGCGACGTAGCGAAGATGAACATGGGCGACGTGATCGACATCCACCCGTATGCCGGCAAGATCGTGCGCCACGGCACGAACGAAGTGATTGCCGAGTTCAAGCTGAAAACCGACATCATCCTCGACGAAGTCCGCGCCGGCGGCCGCATCCCGCTGATCATCGGCCGTGGCCTGACCGACAAGGCGCGCGCGGAGCTCGGCCTCGGCATGTCGAACGTATTCGTGCGCGCCGCCGCTAACGTGCAGAGCACGAAGGGCTACACGCTCGCGCAGAAGATCGTCGGCCGCGCGTGCGGCGTCGAAGGCGTGCGCCCGGGCGTGTACTGCGAACCGAAGATGACCACGGTCGGCTCGCAGGACACCACTGGCCCGATGACACGCGACGAGCTGAAAGACCTCGCGTGCCTCGGCTTCTCCGCCGAACTCGTCATGCAGTCCTTTTGCCACACGGCCGCATACCCGAAACCGGTGGATATCCAGACGCAGCACACGCTCCCCGACTTCATCCAGAACCGCGGCGGCGTTAGCCTGCGCCCCGGCGACGGCATCATCCATTCGTGGCTGAACCGCATGCTGCTGCCCGACACCTGCGGCACCGGCGGCGACTCGCACACGCGCTTCCCGATCGGCATCTCGTTCCCGGCCGGCTCCGGCCTCGTGGCCTTCGCCGCGGCAACGGGTGTCATGCCGCTCGACATGCCCGAATCCGTGCTCGTGCGCTTCAAGGGCAAGATGCAGCCTGGGATAACGCTGCGTGACCTCGTCAACGCGATTCCGTATGCCGCGATCCAGAAGGGCCTGCTGACCGTCGAGAAGAAAGGCAAGAAGAACATCTACTCCGGCCGCATCCTCGAGATCGAAGGCCTGCCGGACCTCAAGATCGAACAGGCCTTCGAACTGTCGGACGCTTCCGCCGAACGCTCCGCCGCCGGCTGCACGATCAAACTGAACAAGGAACCGATCATCGAGTACCTGAAGTCCAACATCGTGCTGCTGCGCTGGATGATCAGCGAAGGCTACGGCGATCCACGCACGCTCGAACGTCGCGCAGCGCAGATGGAAGCCTGGCTCGCCGCGCCGACGTTGCTCGAAGCTGATCCGGATGCCGAGTACAAGGAAATCATCGAGATCGACCTCGACCAGATCAAGGAACCGCTGCTCGCGTGCCCGAACGATCCGGACGACATCAAGCCGCTGTCGGCTGTTGCCGGCACGAAGGTCGACGAAGTGTTCATCGGCTCGTGCATGACGAACATTGGCCACTTCCGCGCCGCAGCCACCGTGCTGCAGCAGAACAAGGGGCGCATCCCGACGACGCTGTGGGTCTCGCCGCCGACGAAGATGGACGAGTACCAACTCACGCAGGAAGGGGTCTACAGCGTATTCGGCACGTCGGGCGCCCGCACCGAAATGCCGGGCTGCTCGCTGTGCATGGGTAACCAGGCGCGAGTCGCGCCGAAATCGACGGTAATCTCGACATCGACGCGCAACTTCCCGAACCGTCTCGGCGACGGCGCGAACGTATTCCTCGCCTCCTCCGAACTTGCCGCCGTCAGCTCGCTGCTCGGCAAGATCCCTACGATGGAGGAATACATGCAGTACATGGGCAAGATCGACACGATGTCGGCGCAGATCTACCGCTACCTGAACTTCAACGAGGTTGCCTCGTTCGTGAAGGGTGCGGAACGCGCGAAGACGATTCCACTGCAGAACATCGTCGAAGCGGTATAAGACTCTGCCACGGTGCCGGAGCGAGTCTCCGGCACCGTGTTTTCCCCCCTCCTCTCCCGAAATGTCGAATTGACGTCCAGTCATTCGACGAGAGCTTGACCGCCAACTTCGCGGCAATAACATCACCGGAGAGTCACCATGCGCTTCATCGTCACCGCCCGTCCATCTGACAACGCCTTCCCGTCCGATCCGAACGCGCCCTTCGACGAGGCGCTGTTCACGGCTTACATGAAATTCAACGAAGAGCTGTACAGGGCCGGTGTGCTCGTCGCGTCCGAGGGATTGAATCCGTCTGGCGGCGGCGCAAGCGTCGTCGTGAAAAACGGCAAGCGCGCCGTGCACGACGGCCCCTTCGCCGAATCAAAGGAACTGGTGGGCGGCTTTTACATCCTGGAAGTTCCGACACTGCAGCACGCCATCGACTGGATGCTGAAGGCGCCGAGCGGCATGGGCTTCGACGACGTGTTCGACATCCGGCCGTTGACCGGCGCCGGCGACCTGCCGGACTTCATCACGGACCTGATTGCGAAAGCCGCGCCCGAATGGAGCGCGAACTTCCTCAAGGAAAGGAATTGAGGGCCCACGCGAAACGCGGGCCCGAGCCTCAGTACTCGGCGTTGTGGTAGACGTTCTGCACGTCGTCGAGTTCGTTCAGCATGTCGGAGAACTTCTCGAAGGCCGTCACGTCGTCACCGCTGATTTTGGCGTAGTTCTGCGGGATGAACTGGATCTCGTCGACGTCGAACTCGATGTCGCCGAAGGCCGCGGCGAGCGCGGCCTTTGCCTTCGCGTATTCGGTATGAGGCGCGAACACGGTGATCTTGCCGCCCTCGCTCTCGATGTCGCCGACGTCGACGTCGGCATTCAGCAGGGCTTCCATCACCGCTTCTTCGTCGCCGTTGAACGACAAAATCACGCTGTGATCGAACATGTGGCTGACGACGCCCTGCGTGCCGAGCTTGCCGCCGGTCTTGTTGAAGCACTGGCGCACGTCGTCGAACGTGCGGTTACGGTTGTCGGTGAGGCATTCGACGATGACCATCACGGAACCCGGGCCGAAGCCTTCGTAGCGCATCACCTGGTAATCTTCGCCGCCGCCGCCCTTCGCCTTGTCGAGGGCCTTGTCGATCACGTGCGCGGGAACCTGGTCGCGTTTCGCGCGTTCGAGCAGGCTGCGCAGCGTCAGGTTGCCGGCGGGATCCGTGCCGCCCGACTTCGCGACGACGTAAATCTCGCGGCCGTACTTGCCATAGATCTTCGACTTCATCGCCGAAGTCTTTGCCATCGACTCCTTGCGGTTTTGATACGCACGACCCATCTGCTGAACCCTGTCTAGGAAAACTGCCTAAAAAAATGAGCTGCGGATTTTAACCGCAGGCCCGGCTTATCGGCCACCCGGCGCTGCAGGCCCACGATCGAGTTTCAGGAACAGCAGCGCGCCGGCCGCCAGCAACGAGCCCATCGCCATGACGACGGACACCATCGGCAGTTCCATTCCGCCCTGCAGCAGGAAACCCGCGAGTATCGGCGACAGCGCCGAGCCGCCGCGGCCGACGCCGATCGCGAAGCCCGTTCCCGACGCGCGCACATGGGTTGGAAACACCTGCGCGATGATCGAGTACATGCCGACGATGCCGGCATTGATGAAGTAGCCGGCCAGCGCGACGAGCGCCGACAGCACGGCGAGGTTCGGCGTCGTCTGCCCGAACAGGATCGTGCCGATCGCCGAACACACGAACATGAAGATCGTCAGGCCCTTCAGGCCGAAGCGCTTGCTGAGCAGGCCGAAGGTAAGGGCGCCAACCGCGCCGCCGACGCTCGCCCACGTAAGTACGCCGCCGGCCGAGGCTGGCGAGAAGCCCATCTGCACGACGAGCTGCGGCACCCACTTGAGGATGAAGTAGAACGTGACGATGTGCAGGAAATACGCGGCCGTCACGCACAGCGTCGTCGCAAGCATCGTCTTGTTGAAGATGTCGACGAAGGTCCTGTGCTGCGCCTCTTCCGGAAACACGGGAATCATCGCGAGCGCCTTGTGCCCGAGCTTCGTCATCGTCGCGTTGATGCGTCCCAGATAGTTGGCCGGTCGCTTGCGCACGAGCCAGTGCACGGATTCGGGCATCAGCAGCGCGACGAGCGGAATCATCAGCATCGTGACGGCGGTGCCGAAGTAGAACACCGAACGCCAGTCGTAGTACTTCAGCAACTGCGTGACGACCGCGCCGCCCAGAATGCCGCCGATTGGATAACCAGCGGACATGATGGCGATCGCCATCGGCCGGTTCTTCAGGTTCGAGAATTCGGCCGCCTGCGCGTTGATCGATGCCAGCATGCCGCCGATGCCGAGGCCCGTGATGAAGCGCCAGATCGACAACACCGTGAGGCTTGGCGTCGTCGTAACCAGGTACATGCCGATCGTCATCATGAACAGGCACGCGAGGATCGTCGGCTTGCGGCCGTACTGGTCCGCGATGCCGCCGAGCAGCAGCGAACCGGCCGCCATGCCCCACAGCTCCATCGACAGCACGAGGCCGAGTCCCGCCGGCGTGATGCCCCACTCCGCGTAGATACCGGGCGACGCGAAGCTGATCGCCATGACGTCGAAGCCGTCGAGCGCGTTCAACGCCACGGTGAGCGCGACGACGACGTACTGCAGGCGCGCCATGGCGGAGTGGTTCAGTATTTCGCGGGGGTCGTTATACATGCTGCCCTCTTATTGTTGGATTTTTCCCGGCGTCGGCTCGATTAGTTCTGCATCAGGCGTCCTGCAGGCTTTTCGACAGGACTTCGTAGACGTCCTTCGACAGGTTCTCCTGCGCCATGATGCGGCGCAGTTCCGCCTTCATCAGTTCCTGGCGCTGCGCATCGTACTTGCGCCAGCGTGTCAGCGGAGTCAGCTGGCGCGCGGCAATCTGCGGATTGCTGCGGTTCAGAAGAATTACATGGTCGGCAAGGAAACGGTAGCCTTCTCCGTTCGCCGCATGGAACCCCACTGCATTCGCGTTGCAGAAAGCGCCGATTACCGAACGCACCTTGTTCGGATTGCGCAGGTCGAAGGCCTCGTGCTTCGTCAGCGCGAGGACACGTGGCAGGTTGCCGGGTACCGGCGCTGCGCTTTGCAACGACAGCCATTGTTCGACGACGAGCGTCTCCCCCTTCCACTTCGCATAAAAATCGGCGAGCAGGCGCTCGGTCAGCCCTGCCGTCTTCGGCGAAGGGTTGTTGACGAAGGCACGCAGGCCGGCCATCGCGTCGGTCATGTTGTTCGCCGTTTCGTACTGGCGCTGCGCCGCGGCGATCCACTGCGGATCGTCGAGCAGCATCAGGTAGTTCAACACCGTGTTCTTCAGCGCGCGGCGCGCAACCGAAATGGCATCGTAGACATACGGCGCATCGCTGGCGTTCGCTGCGTACACGCGGCCAAACAGGTCGCCCAGCTCGCTTGCGAGATGGCGACGCACCTGTTCGCGCACGTCATGGATGCCGTCCACGTCGATCACGCTCGCGAGTTCGGCAATGTAGGCTTCCGACGGCAGCAACAACAGGTTGGCGACCATGGCCTTGTCGATGCCGGCCTCGTCGAGGCTCGCCTGCAGCACGGCGCGATACGCTGTGACGAGGCGCGGATCCACCGTGAACGGCTTGCCGGCACTGCGCGCCGCGAGACCCTCGTGGATGACCTGCAGCCCCAGCTGCTGCGCCGCTTCCCAACGCACGAAGCCGTCGCGATCGTGGCTCATCAGGAACATCAGCTCATCGCGCGTGTAGTCGATGGCCAGCTTCACCGGCGCGGAAAAGCCGCGCAGCAGCGCCGGCACAGGTTCCTCAGGCACGTTGATGAACGTGAACTGCTGTTCCGCCTCGGTGACACGCAGCACCTTGCTGTCCTCCGGCCTGTCACCGGCGCCGAGCTGCAGCGGAATTTCGTTGCCCTTGCTGTCGAGCAGTGCCATCGCCACCGGAATGAAGAACGGTTCCTTCAGTGGCTGCCGCGGCGTCGGCGGGCAATACTGCCTGACGGTCAGCGTGTAGCGGCGATCCTTCGGTTCATAGTGCCGCGCGATGGTGAGCTGCGGCGTGCCTGCCTGCGTATACCAGCGCCGGAACTGCGCCAGGTCGATGCCGCTGGCTTCTTCCATGCAGCGCACGAAGTCTTCGGTCGTCACGGCCATGCCGTCGAAGCGCGAGAAGTACAGGTCCGTAGCCTTGCGGAACAGTTCCTTGCCGAGCAGGTTCGCCATCATCCGCACGACTTCGGCGCCCTTCTCGTAGATCGTCACCGTATAGAAGTTCGAAATCTCCATGTAGGACTCGGGCCGCACCGAGTGCGCCATCGGACCGGAGTCCTCGGCGAACTGCACAGTGCGCAGCAGGCCGACGTCTTCGATGCGATTTACCGCGCGCGAACCCATGTCGGCGGAAAACTCCGCATCGCGGTAGACCGTGAAGCCTTCCTTCAGGCTCAGCTGGAACCAGTCGCGGCAGGTCACGCGGTTGCCTGACCAGTTGTGGAAATATTCGTGGCCGACGATCGACTCTATGCGCTGGAAGGCCATGTCCGTCGATGTCTCCGGTTTCGCGAGTACCGCCGACGAATTGAAGATATTGAGGCCCTTGTTCTCCATCGCCCCCATGTTGAAGTCGTCGACGGCAACGATCATGAAGATGTCGAGGTCGTATTCACGGCCATACACCTCCTCATCCCACTTCATCGAACGTTTCAGCGCGCCCATCGCGAAGTCGCATTTGTCGATGTCCTTCGCTTCGACGTAGATGCGCAGGTCGACCTTGCGGCCGCTGCAGGTCGTGAAGCTGTCAGTCTGCACCTGCAGGTCGCCGGCGACGAGCGCAAACAGGTAGCAGGGTTTCTTGAAGGGGTCCTGCCATGTTGCGAAATGCCGGCCGCCGCCAAGGTCACCGCTGGCGATCAGGTTGCCGTTCGACAGTAATACCGGGTATTTCGCGCGTTCCGCTTCGATGCGCGTCGTGAAGCAGGCCAGCACATCGGGCCGATCGAGGTAGTACGTGATCTTGCGGAAGCCCTCGGCTTCGCACTGCGTGCAGAACATCACGCGCGACTTGTAGAGGCCTTCCAGCGACGTGTTTTCCTGCGGCTTGATGCGCGTACGGCACTCGAGCGTGAATGCTGCCGGCACGTCGTGCAGTGTGAGGTGGTCGTCATCGAGCTCGTACGCGGGCGGCGCGAGCAGGCGGCCATCGAGTTTCACTTCCTCGAGTGCAAGCTGGTTGCCGTCGAGCACGAGCGCTGCACGGCCGGCGCCGGCTGCGGGATTGCGCCGCATGCGCAGGCGCGAGCTGACGAGCGTGTAGTCTTCGAACAGCTCGAACACGAGCTGCGTCTCGTCGATCAGGTAATCGGGAACGCGGTA
>DASWWP010000152.1:0-35851 GCA_036405915.1 Pseudomonadales bacterium | reverse complement strand
ACGGACATGGACCTGACACCCGGCTCCCGCATGCGCGAGGGCGACGACGTGCAGGCGTCGTCACCGGTCTTCGCCGAGTTGCTGAACAAGTTCCGGGGCTGGCAGAAATGAAAGCGCTGCTGTCACGCCCGCTGCTCACGCTTTGCGTACTGTTCGTCGCGCTGCTGCTTCCGGCGATCAGCCTCGCGGCGGAAGGCGAGCTGACGCTCGTCAGTTCCGCGCCTAACGCCGAAGGTGGTTCGGTATACAGCGTGTCGCTGCAGATACTGATGCTGATGACGATGCTGAGCCTGTTGCCGGCGCTGCTGATGTCTGTCACGGCCTTCACGCGCATCGTCGTCGTGCTCGCGATCCTGCGGCAGGCGCTCGGCCTCATGCAGACGCCGTCGAACCAGGTGATCCTTGGCCTCGCGCTGTTCACGACTTTCTTCATCATGGCGCCGGTGTTCGACAGCGCCTGGCAGCAGGGCGTCAAACCGTACATGGCCGAGGAGATCGCGTTCGACGATGCCATGAGCCGCACGACCGCGCCGTTCCACGAATTCATGGCCGGCCAGACGCGCGAAAGCGACCTCGCACTGTTCGCCGAACTCGGCGGCTACGACGAAGGCTTCGCGAGCGCGGACGAGGTCCCGTTCAAGGTGCTCGTACCGGCATTCATGACGAGCGAACTTAAGACCGCCTTCCAGATCGGCTTCCTGATCTTCATTCCCTTTTTGGTCATAGATCTCGTTGTAGCCAGCGTGCTCATGTCGATGGGCATGATGATGCTGTCGCCGATGCTGATCTCGCTGCCGTTCAAGATCATGTTGTTCGTGCTCGTGGACGGCTGGACGCTCGTGATGGGGACATTGGCAACGAGCTTTTTCGTGACTTGAACCGGCATCCCAGCAAAGGCTGGTTTCCATGTGGATTTCCCGTCATCGCGGGAATGACAAAGTCGCAAGTGAATGACAAACCCGGAGTAACGCAGTGGACGAAAGCATCATCCTCGACATCGGCAACCAGGCCCTGTACCTGATCGTGTACCTGTCCGCGCCGCTGCTGCTCGCCGCGCTCGCGGTGGGCCTGCTGATTTCGATCTTCCAGGCCGCCACGCAGATCCAGGAGCAGACACTCAGCTTCATCCCGAAGCTCGTCGCGCTCGTCGTGACGCTTGTCATCATGGGTCCGTGGATGGTGCAGCTGTGGGTCAGCTACACGCAGAACCTGTTCGTCTCGATACCCGAGCTGATCGGCTGACGACTGCGGATGACGAGCGCCGTGACGAACCTCCGCCCAACAGCCTTGCCAGGAAGCGCCGCGTGAACTTCGCGATCGACGACCTGATGCTGCTGATCGAGCGTTTCATGCTGCCCTTCATCCGGCTCGGCGCGCTGTTCATGGCGGCGCCGTTCTTCGGCGCAGTGACGATCCCCGTGCGCGTGCGCATCATCCTGTCCATCGCCGTGACCGTGATCCTGATGCCGGTGCTGGGCGACACGCTCGCCGTCGAGCTCGTGTCGGCCGACGGCCTGCTGCTGGTCCTGCAGCAGGTCGCCGTCGGGCTCGCCATGGGCCTGATGCTGCAGTTCGTCGTCGCCGCGATCGTGATGGCGGGCCATACGATCGCAACGGCGATGGGCCTCAGCTTCGCCTCCAGCGTCGATCCGCAGAACGGGACGCAGGTGACTATCCTCGGGCAGTTCTACCTGATCCTCGCGACGCTGTTCTTCCTCGCGATCGACGGGCACCTCCGCCTGCTCGAGCTGCTGGCGATGAGCTTCGACGTGTTTCCCGTGACGACTTACGTGCTGGATTCCGCGCTGTTCCGGGAAGTCGTGCTGTATTCCGCGCAAATGTTCGTCACCGGCACGCTGCTGGCGCTGCCCGTCATGATAGGCGTACTGCTGATCAACGTCGGCTTCGGTGTCATGACGCGTGCGGCACCGCAGCTGAACATCTTTTCGATCGGCTTCCCGATGTCGATGCTCGGCGGCTTCGTGCTGATGCTGCTCAGCATGCCGGTCGTGCTGCCGGTGCTCGGCAAGGCGTACGACGCGGTGTTCGTGCTGCTGACGTCGATGTTTACCCGCTGAGGCCGCGATGTCAGACGCCAGCGACCTCGAAAAGACAGAA
The DNA here is from genome assembly GCA_036405915.1 of Pseudomonadales bacterium. Taxonomy (GTDB): domain Bacteria; phylum Pseudomonadota; class Gammaproteobacteria; order Pseudomonadales; family Pseudohongiellaceae; genus CAILUG01. The sequence continues at coordinate 33,733 of DASWWP010000152.1, read as the reverse complement.
AGTCCCACACACCGGCGCCTCGAACAGGCGCGCGAGAAAGGGCAGGTTACGCGTTCGCGCGAGCTGAACACGCTGGCCTCGCTGCTGGGTGCGTCCATCGGACTGCTCGTCTTCGGGCCGTCGATCATCGACGCGCTGCGCGCGCTGCTCGTGCAGGGCCTCGCGTTCGACTACAAGACGCTGATTGCCTCGCAGAGCATGGGCCTGCTTCTCGGCAACGCCGCTATGGACGTGCTGCTCGCGCTGCTGCCGCTGATGTTGCTGCTGGCCTTCCTCGCGCTCGTGAGCCCGGCAGTGCTCGGCGGCTTCGCATTCAACGGCGATCACCTGATGCCGAAGTTCGAGCGCATCGACCCGATGAAGGGACTCGCGCGCATATTCTCGAAGAACGGCCTCGTAGAGCTGTGCAAGGCGCTCGCGAAGTTCGCGCTGGTCGGCTCCGTCATCCTGTTCACGCTGTTCCGCGTCGTCGGCGATATCTCGCAGCTCGCCGGCTACGACCTGGGCTTCGCGCTTGGTGAAGCCGGCTCGCTGCTCACGTGGTGCTTCCTGGTATTCAGCCTGGCGCTTCTGCTCGTCGCCGGCCTCGACGTGCCGTGGCAGATATGGCAGCACACGCAGCAGCTGATGATGACGAAGCAGGAAGTGAAGGACGAATCGAAGGAGCAGGAAGGGCGCCCCGAAGTAAAGTCGGCGATTCGCCAGAAGCAGATGGAGATGTCGCAGCGCCGCATGATGGACGACGTGAAGAAGGCAGACGTCATCATCACGAACCCGACCCATTACGCCGTTGCGCTCTGCTACGACCGGCAGAGCGGCCATGCGCCGACCGTCGTCGCGAAGGGCAAGGACCACCTTGCCGCGAAAATCCGCGAAATCGCCGCCGAGCACAAGGTCTCGATCTTTTCCGCGCCGCCGCTCGCGCGCGCGCTGTACTTCTCGACCGACCTGAACCAGGAAATTCCCGAAAAACTGTTTGTCGCCGTCGCGCAGGTGCTGGCCTACATCTACCAGCTGCGCAATGCCGTGCTGAACAGGACGACCCCGCCGACACCGCCGCACAACCTGCCGGTACCGGACGAATTCGAAAAAGGTAAAACGTGATGGCCACTCCAACCCGCGCGACCTTGCCCGGCACGAACCTGTCGCTGAGCGCACTGAACGGCCTCGGCACGCCGATCATCGTCATCCTGCTGCTGACGATGATGGTGCTGCCGCTGCCGCCGTTCGCGCTGGACTTCCTGTTCACGTTCAACATCGCGCTGTCGCTGATCATCCTGCTGGCCTCGGTGTACATCCGCAAACCGCTGGAGTTCGGCGTATTCCCGACCGTGCTGCTCGTCTCGACCTTGTTGCGTCTCGCGCTCAACATCGCATCGACACGCGTCGTGCTGATGTACGGCCACGAGGGCGGCGACGCGGCCGGCAAGGTCATCGCGGCCTTCGGCGACTTCGTCGTCGGCGGCAACTTCGCGGTCGGCCTCGTGGTGTTCGCGATCCTCGTGATCATCAACTTCGTCGTCGTGACGAAAGGTGCCGGCCGTATCTCGGAAGTCACCGCGCGCTTCACGCTCGACGCGATGCCCGGCAAGCAGATGGCGATCGACGCCGACCTCAACGCCGGCCTCATCAACCAGGACCAGGCGCGCGCGCGCCGTGCCGAAGTCGCCCGCGAAGCCAGCTTCTACGGCGCGATGGACGGTGCCAGCAAGTTCGTGAAAGGCGATGCCGTTGCCGGCATCCTGATCCTGTTCATCAACATCATCGGTGGATTCGCGATTGGTGTGCTGCAGCATGGCCTCGATGCCGGCACGGCGGCCGAACACTACGTGCTGCTGACGATCGGCGACGGCCTCGTCGCGCAGATCCCGGCGCTGTTGCTGTCGACGGCCGCCGCGCTGATGGTAACGCGCGTGAACGATGGCGAGGACATGGGTCAGGAAATGACCAGGCAGCTCTTCGACAATCCGAAGGTCTTCACGATCACCGGCGGCGTGATCGGCCTGCTCGGCATCATCCCCGGCATGCCGAACCTGATGTTCCTGCTGATCGCCGCGGGGCTGCTCGGCGCGGGCTACCTGATGAAACAGAAGGCGGAAGTCGCGGCCATTGATGCGGCGAAAGTGCCCGAGGTCGTCGAGGTTCCGGAAAGCGCGCGCGACCTGCAGTGGGACGACGTCGTCAGCAACGACATCATCGGCCTCGAGGTAGGCTACCGCCTGATCTCGCTAGTCGACCAGAAGCAGAACGGCGAGCTGCTCGGCCGCATCAAGGGCATCCGCAAGAAGCTCTCGCAGGAACTCGGCTTCCTGATTCATTCCGTCCACATCCGCGACAACCTGATGCTGGCCCCGAACGCCTACCGCATCACGCTGCACGACGTGCCGATCAGCGAAGGCGAGGTGCACCCCGGCAGGGAAATGGCCATCAACCCGGGCCAGGTCTTCGGCGACCTCGACGGCATCCTCGGCAAGGACCCGGCTTTCAGCCTCGATACCGTGTGGATCGACGCCTCGCAACGCGAGGACGCGCAGGCGAAGGGCTATACGGTCGTCGACTGCAGCACGGTGATCGCGACGCACCTGAGCCACACGCTGAAACAGCATGCCTACGAGCTGATCGGCCATGACGAAGTGCAGAAGCTGCTCGACACGCTCGCGCGCTCGGCGCCCAAACTGATCGAAAACCTCGTGCCGAAAACACTGCCGCTCGGCACGGTACTGAAAGTCATGCAGAACCTGCTCGAGGAAGGCATTCCGATCCGCGATACGCGCACGATTGCCGAGGCTTTGGCGGCGCACGCGGCGAAGAGTCAAAACTCCGACGACCTGACCGCCGTCGTGCGCGTCGCCCTGAACCGCACGATCTACCAGAACATCAACGGAATGGCCGCCGATCTGCGTGTCATGACACTTGAGAGCGACATGGAACAGTTGTTGCTAGAACTCGTCACGAGCATGCGCAAAGGCAACTTGAACACGCTCGAACCCGGAATGGCCGAGCGGCTTTTGAGGGAAATAGCGCAAAAGACCCAGGACATGGAGATGAACGGCTCGGCACCGGTGCTGCTCGTCAGCGAAGAGATCAGGCTGTGGCTGTATCGCTTCACGCGCAGCGCGGCGCAGAACCTGAAGGTGCTGGCCTACGGCGAGATTCCGGGGAACAAGCAGATAAAAGTGGTGGCGTCGGTCGGACGCATGAAAGCCATCAAGTAAAGACACAGGTAAACGGACATGGCAGCTAAAGCAGAAACCTTCGTGGCAAGCGACATGCGGCAAGCGATGGCCCTTGTGCGGCAAGCTTTGGGCGAGAACGCGATGATCCTCGCGACGAAACGCGTTGCAGGGCAAACCGAAATAACCGCCGTCGGCGAGAGCGTGTCGCCGGCCGAAGCGAAGAAGCTGCAGGCGGCCCCGATGCAGCCGGCACCTGGCAAGGAAGCGCCGGAGCTGTCGCCGGTGATCAATTCGATCCAGGAAGAACTCGGCCGCCTGCGCATGATGTTCGAAGGCGAACTCGCGCAACTGAGCTGGCGCGAGCAGGGCCGGCACCAGCCGAACCGGCATGCGCTGATCGCGCGTTTCGAGGCGGCAGGCGTCGACCGCGTGCAGGCCGCGGCGCTCGTCGATCCGATCCTGCCGTGCAGCGACCTCGAACAGGGCTGGAGCAAGGCGCTCGGCCTGCTCGGCAAGAAGATCAAGACGTATCCAAAGGACATCCTCGACACTGGCGGCATCTTCGCGATGGTCGGGTCGACCGGTGTCGGCAAGACGACGACAGCGGCAAAAATTGCCGCACGCTTTGCCCTGCGGCATGGCCGCAAGCACGTCGCCTTCGTCAGCACCGACCGCTCGAAGGTCGGTGGCCAGGAGCAGCTCGTGTCGTTCGGCAGCATTCTCGGCGTGCCGGTGCAGATCGCGACGACGGCCGAAGAAATGAAACGTACGCTCGATTCGCTGTCCGAACGCAAACTCGTGATCATCGACACTGCCGGCATGAGTCAGCGCGACATGGCGCTGGCCGACCAGTTCTCAGCGCTGTCGATCGACGCGCCGATCGAACCGCTGCTCGTGCTGCCAGCCACCGCGCGACCGACGCTGATCGAGGAAACGATCAAGGCATTCGCGCGGGTGAAAGTGAGTGGCGCGATCATGACCAAGCTGGACGAATGCGACGGCGTCGGTCCGCTGCTGTCGTGCATCGTGCGCCATGGCCTGCCGCTCGCCTTCTCGACCGATGGCCAGCAGGTGCCTGACGACCTGCACGCCATCGAACCGAAAGCCCTGCTCGCCGACATCATCAAGACCTGGCGCCAGTCGCTGCGCAAGCCACAGGGGCCGGATGGCCCGGACAGAGAGCGCCGCGCAACACCCGCCATACAGGGGCAGCCATGACCATGATGCAGAATTCCCAGCCATCCGGCGGCGCCGTGCGCGTCATCGCCGTGTCGAGCGGCAAGGGCGGCGTCGGCAAGACGAACGTCTCCGTCAACCTTGCGCTCGCGCTCGCGCAGGAAGGGCAGCAGGTGCTGCTGATGGATGCCGACCTCGGCATGGCGAACGTCGACGTGATGCTGAACATCCGTCCGCAATACGACCTGTACCACGTGATCACCGGGCAGAAGACGCTCGACGAAGTGATCATCCAGGGCCCGCTCGGCGTCGGCATCATCCCGGCGGCGTCCGGCGTCGGCCGCATGGCGGACCTGTCACCGCACGAACACGCGGGCCTGATCGCAGCGTTCGACGAGATCGCGCATCGCGTCGATACGCTCGTGGTCGACACGGCCGCCGGCATCTCCGACAGCGTCGTCAGCTTCAGCCGCGCGGCGCAGGAGATCATCGTCGTCGTGTGCGACGAACCTGCCTCGATCACGGATGCATATGCGCTGATAAAAGTACTGAGCCTCGAACACGGCATTCGCCGCTTCCAGATCCTCGCGAACATGGTCAGCGATGCGGAACACGGCCGCCGGCTTTACGCCCGGCTCGCCAACGTGGCCGGCAGTTTCCTGGACGTGTCGCTCGGCTATGTCGGCGCGATCCCGCTCGACGACCGCCTGAAGCAGGCCGTTCGCCAGCAAAGTCCCGTGCTGCTGTCGTTCCCGCACAGTGCGTCGGGCGTCGCGTTCCAGCAGCTCGGCAAGCGCATCAAGGGCCTGCCGCGGCTGCCCGCGGCGTCGGGGCATCTCGGATTCTTCATCGAAAGGACCAGCCTGGCGCAGACCGCCAGGGTTGGAGGAGCATGCACATGAACCAGGGTGTCGCCGCCGTGTCAGGCGCGAAACAGTACTGCAACCGGAACCAGCTGTTCGAGGAGAACCTGAACCTCGTGAAGGCGATCGCGCGCCACATCTGCGTGCGCCTGCCGCCAGGGCAGCAACTCGACGACCTCGTGCAGGTCGGCATGATCGGGCTGCTTGAGGCTTCGCGCGTGTACGATGCCAGCCTCGGCGCCAGCTTCAAGTCGTACGCGAGCATCCGTATACGCGGCGCGATCATGGACGAACTGCGCCGGCAAAGCTGGGTGCCGCGCTCGGTGCAGCAGAAGTCGCGCAAGCTGTCGGAGGCGATCCACGCGGTGGAGAAACGCGAAGGGCGTGCGGCGACCGATCGTGAGATTGCCGCCCAGATGAATGAAACGCTCGAGCAGTACGGCGAGACGCTGCAGATGGTCACCGGCTGCACGGTGTTCAGCCTCGACGACGAGGACAATTTCTTCGAGCCCGAGTCGACCGAAGACCTGCCATTCAACCTTTTCCACGACGATGCCGTTAAAGGAAAGCTGGCATCCGTGATAGCCGGGCTTCCGCACCAGGAAAAGATGGTGATCGCGCTGTACTACGACAAGGAAATGAACCTCAAGGAAATCGGCGAAGTGCTCGATATCAGCGAATCGCGCGTGTGCCAGATCCACAGCCAGGCCGTCGGGCGCATGCGCTCACGCATGCAGAGCTGGTTGCGGGAAGCGCGTTGATGGATGCGGAATGGGGACAGACCCATTCCCGGCGACAGGTCGCTCGTTTGCAGAACAGGAAACATCGGGTCTGTCCCCGAACAGTTCAGATTTCTGAGTGAGTTCTGATGGACATAATGACGATACTCGGCGTGGTCGTGGGCATCACCGCGATCATCGGCGGCAACCTCCTCGAAGGCGGCCACACCGACTCGCTGATGATCTTCACCGCCTTCTTCATCGTGTTCGGCGGCACGCTCGGCGCGGTGATGGTGCAGACCTCGCTCAAAACCTTCCTGCTCGCGATGAAGCGCACGCGCTGGATGATTTTTCCGCCCGCCATCAACAGCAAGGCGATGATCGAACGCATCGTCGGCTGGAGCCAGCTCGCCAGGAAGGAAGGCCTCTTGAGCCTTCAGGCGATCGCAGAAGAAGAGCAGGACGGCTTTTCGAAGAACGGCCTGCAGATGCTGGCCGACGGCGGTGAGCCGGAAATGATCCGCGGCATCCTCGAAGTGGAAATGGAAATCGCCGAGGGCAAGGACCTGCAGGCGGCGAAGGTCTGGGAAGGCATGGGGGGCTATTCACCGACGATCGGCATCATCGGCGCCGTGATGGGCCTGATCCACGTGATGAGCAACCTCGCGGATCCGTCGTCGCTGGGCTCCGGCATCGCCGTGGCCTTCGTGGCGACGATCTACGGCGTCGGCCTCGCGAACCTGTTCTTCCTGCCGATGGCGAACAAGCTGAAGGCCATCGTGTCCTCGCAAACGCAGTACCGCGTGATGATCATCGACGGCCTCGTGTCGATCGCCGAAGGTGAGAACCCGCGAAATATCGAGAGCAAGCTGCAGGGCTATCTTTGATACGGGCGGACTTCTTCCTTATCGCTTTTTTAGCGAGAGAGTCTGTCTTCCTTATCGTTCAATTCTCATCAGCCAAGCCGGTTTCCTTTTCTTTGCTGGTCACGCGCGGGGTTATCGACTCGCCTTGCATCGGAGAAGGGCCGCCCTGGGGTGGTGTGCTCTCCAGACCGTGGGGCGCGCACCACTCCCGGACGGCCCATCGCAGGAGCCTCTGAAAAGCCCAACACACCGTCGCAGGAGCACCTGAAAAGCCCAACACACCGTTGGAAGTCCAAGTTAGCTTCAGTGCCACCCGCAACCTGCCGTAATTACCACGAAGGCAGAGAAGCATGGCGCGCAAACACAAAAAACACGAAGAACACGAAAACCACGAACGCTGGCTGGTGTCCTACGCGGACTTCATCACGCTGCTGTTCGCGTTTTTCGTCGTCATGTACTCGATCTCGTCGATCAACGAAGGCAAGTACAAAGTGCTGTCGGAATCGATGGCGGGCGCGTTTCGCTCGTCGTCGCGGGCATTGCAGCCTATCCAGGTCGGCGAGCTCGTGCGCTCGCCGCACCACCCGATGGAAACGTTGATGGACGCGCCGACGCCGATCAACTTCAAGCCCGTCGTGATCGAGCAGCGTTTCGCCATCGTCACGAAGCCGGAAGACACCGAGAGCGCCGGCGACTGGGAACACGACGGCGCCGCCGCGCAGGTCGAGGAGATCTCCGCGGAAGTGGAAGAAGCGATGGCGGGACTCATCGAGCAGGAACTCGTGTCGATCCGGCGCAGCCGGCTGTGGCTCGAAGTGGAACTGAACACGAGTTTCCTGTTTGCCTCCGGCAGCGCGACGCCGTCGATCGATGCCGAAGCCATCCTGCTGAAACTCGCACGCGTGCTGAAGGAACATCCGAACAAGCTGCACGTCGAAGGCTTCACGGACGATCGCCCGATCCAGAGCCCGGTGTTTCCGTCGAACTGGGAGCTGTCGTCCGCGCGTGCGGCGGCAGTCGTGCGTCTGTTCGCGAATTTCGGCATCGATCCACTGCGCATGGCCTCGATCGGTTATGGGGAGTACAAGCCGATTGCGAGCAACGACACGGAAGCCGGACGCACGAAGAACCGGCGCGTCGTGATCGTCATCGTCGCCGACGTGCGCGACGAAGCCACGGCCGATGAACAGGAAGACTCGGTCACGAAGTTCGAGTTGCTGCGCCAGCAGCTCGAAGCGATGCCGGCGCGGGTCGACTAGCATTCATCGCGCACGATGCGCACTGCGGGCGCGGCACAATTGCCGTCGCCGCCGCATTGCTGCCTCACAGCAGGTTCCCTCGAACGCGTCGCCGCGATAGTCTCGGCAGCGCGGCGTCACTGCCACCAACGGCCCGCCGCGTCACAACATCATTCAGGGAGGAACATCATGTTCTCGCGCAAGATCATCCTGCTATCACTCGCTGTCGCTTCTACCACGCTGCAGGCCGCCGAAGAATTCCCGAACGGCCTCGTGCCCGCCGACGTCGCGGCTGAATTCGCCGGCGGCGGCACCTTGTATCGAGGATTGCCAGACGGCTTCCCGGACCTCGTGCTGCCGGCACGCCTTGGATTGCGCCTGATCGGTACGCATCAGCGCAATCCATATTCCCAGACGATCCTCATCCAAAGCGCGGCCGGTCCTGCGGACCTGCGTGAAACGCTGCTTTCGATGCTGCAGATGCAAGGCTGGCACGATCTCGGCAGCGCGCCGATTGGTGCCGTGGACCCCGTGTTCCTGCAGTTGTGTCACGACATCCACGGCACGATGACGGTGACTATGCGCAGCAATGCCGCCGGCACGCAGTTGCAGGTGCGGCGTACCGTGTACCCGCAGCAGTTCACGCGCATGCCTTGCGCCGAGGAACGCGCGCGCAGCCAGGCCGCATCGGCGCGTTATGCCTACTTCGGCCAGTTGCTGCCGGTGCTGGAAGTGCCGGACGGCACGCTCGCCCCGCAGCCTTCCGTTGGAATCCGCAACATCTCGAGCAGTTTTTCGGGCGACAGCGTGCGCATGGAGCGCGAAGGATCAGTCTCGGTTCCCGACACCACCGCCGCCGACGTCTACGAACACTTCGCGGAACAGCTGCGCGAGCAGGGCTGGGTAGCGGATAGCAGCGCCACGGGGGAGCTTACGGCGTCCTCGACCTGGTTGAAGGAAGTTACCGTGCCTGGCGCGGCGGCTTCGGAGCGGGTCGTGCTGACGTTCAACGTCTTCGCCGCGACGGAGGATGCGTATGGCGTGACGCTCGTGCTGCGATCGTCGTCGCGCAACCCTGGCGGTGACTATATTTCCGGGTTGCCGCTGTTCTGATGACGGACGCGCAAGCGCCTGTCAAAACGCTTCATCCCACGGAATGCTCAATCGCGTCGCAGAGTTGATGAAGCCGACCATGGAGTAGGTCTGCACGAAGTTGCCCCACAGCTCGCCGGTCTGAACGTCGACATGTTCGGCGAGCAGGCCGTGCGGGTTGCGGCGCGCGACGAGGTTCGTGAACAGCGCCCGCGCTTCTTCCTTGCGGCCGGTGGCCGCCAGCGCATCGATGTACCAGAAGGTGCACACGAGGAAGGCGTTCTGCGGCACGCCGAAGTCGTCGGGCTCGCTGTAGCGGAACACGTAGTCGCCGCGCTTCAGCTCCTCTTCGACGAGTTTCACGGTGCCGAGGAAACGCGGATCCTGCGGCGACACGAAACTCAGCTCCGGCAACAGCAGCATGCTTGCATCGACGCCTTCGCCGCCGAAGGTCGCGCCGAGCGCGTTGTATTTGGGGTTCCACGAGCGCTCGAGGATTTCGTTGCGCATCCGGTCGGCGTGTCCGCGCCAGTAGTCGGCACGTGAGCTGAGGCCGATGTGCGCGGCGATGCGCGCGAGGCGATCGCACGCGGCCCAGCACATCACCGCCGAGAAGGTGTGCACCTTCGAGCTGCCGCGCAGCTCCCACAATCCCGCGTCGGGCTGGTTGAACACGAGCCGCGACATTTCACCGAGCTTTTCCAGGTGCCGGAACAGGCCGGGCAGGTCGCGGCGATGCATGCGGCGGTCGAAGAACACGTGCGTGACGGCGAGCACGGCGGACCCGTACACGTCGTTCTGCACCTGCTGGTAAGCCTGGTTGCCGACGCGCACGGGCCCGATGCCGCGGTAACCGGGCAGGGTCGTCACGATTTCTTCCGTCAGCAGCGCGCGGCCGTCGATGCCATACACCGGCTGTAGCTGGCCTTCGGGCGAGCTCGCCACGAGGTTGATGATGTAGCCGAGGTACTGCTCCATCGTCAGCGTCGTGCTGAGGCTATTGAGCGCGTTCACCGTGAAATAGGCATCGCGCAGCCAGCAGAAGCGATAGTCCCAGTTGCGGCCACTGTCGTCGTTCGCTTCGGGGATCGACGTCGTCATCGCCGCGATGATCGCGCCGGTGTCCTCGAAGGCATTCTGCTTCAGGCTGATTGCGGCACGGATGACGACCTCCTGCCACTCGAACGGAATCGCGAGGCTGCGCACCCACTCGTTCCAGTAGTCGATCGTCTCCTGCTCGTAGCGGCGGCAGACTTCGTGCATGCCGGTGGCCACCGTTTCGTCGGGGCCGAGGAGCAGGTTCGCCTCGTCCGTCAGCAGGAACGGGATCTCCTGCAGCACGGCGGTGACGGATACGTCGGTCGTCAGTCGCAGCACGAGGTTTTGCGTCAGGTAGCGGATGTGGTTGCTGCCGTGCGTGGTGCGCACGGGCTCGCTGCTCCAGCCGGCCGCGCGCAGCCGCACGCGCACGCGCGGGGAACCGGCGATGCGCTTGAGCCGGCGCACGATCATCATCGGGCAGAAGATGCGTGCATGGTGCTTGAAGCGCGGGGCGAAGTCGGTGACTTCGACGATGCCGCCGTGTTTGTCGTGCAGCCGCGTGATCAGCACCGGCGTGTGCGTCACGTAATGCTGCTCGGTATGTTCGAGATCGAGCAGGTCGATGCCCCACACGCCCTGTGTGTCGGGTGCTGCCGGATCCTTCTGCAGCAGCGCATTGAACACCGCGTCGCCGTCGAAGCGCGGAAAGCAGCCCCATACGATCTCGGCATGGCGATTCACGAGCGCACCGATCGTGCAGTTACCGATCAATGCGAGGTTCAGATCGTTCATGGCAGCACTCCTGTTTCATCGGGTTCCAGTACGGCGACGGACCATGGGGGCAGCGTCAGCATGCTGTTGCTGAGCCGTGCATCTGCATGGGAAGCGAGCCTCAGCATCTGCTGCTGGGCGGGCAGGCGCTGTTGTTCGCCGGCGAAGTTGCATACGACCTCGAAGCGGCCACGCCGCAGACGCAGCCAGCCCGCAGTGGCATTGCACGTGACGCCCTGCGGATCCAGCGGCCCGGCGGCGAAGTCGCGTTCTTCGCGGCGCAGCGCGATCAGCTCGCGATACCACTGCAGCATGTCGGCGTTCGCGGGCTCATTACGTTCGCGCCAGTCGAGCTTGCTGCGGCGGAACGTGGCTTCGTCCTGCGGATCGGGTACGCGGTCCTCGCTCCACCCAAACGCCGCGAATTCGTCGCGCCGACCCTTGCGCACATTGTGCTGCAGCGTCTCGTCCATGAAATCGGTGAAATACTGGAAAGGCGCCGATGCAGACCACTCCTCGCCCTGGAACAGCAGCGGCACGAAGGGGCCGAGCAGGACGACGGCCGCACCGAGTTTCGCGCGATCGGCATCGACGAGATGGCAAAGCCGCTCGCCGGCGCCGCGATTGCCAACCTGGTCGTGGTTCTGCAGGCAGGCGACGAAGTGCTGGCCGTCGACACCCGCCGCCGATCGCCCATGATGCCGGTTGCGATACTTCGAGTAGCGGCCGTCGTAACAGAAGCCCGCCACGAGCACCCGCGCGAGATCGCCGATCTTGCCGTAGTCCGCGTAATAGCCGAAGTCCTCGGCCGTGACCAGCGCGTGCAGTGCGTGGTGGAAGTCTTCGTTCCACTGCGCGTCGAGGCCCATGCCGCCCTGCGTAACCGAGCGTACTACCCGCGGATCGTTCAGGTCGCTCTCGGCGATGACGAACGGCTGCGTGTGCATGAACAGGCCGAGCGATTTCACGTCGCCGGCGAGCTGTTCGAGGAAGTGGACCGCCGACCGGTCGATCAGCGCGTGCACGGCATCGAGGCGCAGGCCGTCGATGTGGTAGTCGCGCAGCCACATCAGCGCATTGTCGATGAAGTAGTGGCGCACCTCGTGGCTCCATGCGCCATCGAGGTTGACCGCCTTGCCCCACGGTGTCTTGTACGCGTCGGTAAAATAGGGGCCGTATCGCTCGAGGCAGTTGCCGACGGGACCGAGATGGTTGTAGACGACGTCGAGGATCACCGCGAGTCCGCGGCGGTGGCAGGCCTCGACGAGTCGCTTGAGCCCGTCCGGGCCGCCGTACGCATGGTGTGGCGCGAACGGGAACACCCCGTCGTAACCCCAGCCACGCGTACCGGCGAATTCGACGACGGGCATCAGCTCGACGTGCGTGATGCCGAGGTCGACGAGCGCATCGAGGCGTTCGATGGCGCCGTCGAAATCGCCGGACTCGGAGAACGTGCCGACGTGCAGTTCGTAGATCACCCCGTCGCGCAGCGGCGGCGCGCGCCACTCGACGTCGTTCCATGCAAAGTGCGCGTGGTCCACCCAGCGCGACGGCGCGTCAATCCCGTGCGGTTGCCAGCGCGAGCGCGGATCGGGCAGGGGGCCGTCGCCGTCAAGCCACATCGTATAGTCGACGCCGTGTTGCAGCGCGTCGCTGTCGAGGCACCACCAGCCGCCGTCCAGCTGCTTGAATGCCATGCGCACGCTGTCGATTTCGGCTTCCACGGTTTTGGCGTTCGGCGCCCAGACGCGCAGTTCGGCCATCGTGTTACTCCTTCACCAGCAGCGCCAGCGGCACCGGGTGCAACAGGTCGGCGAGGGCAACGTTTCCGGAGAACGTGCGCTCGGGTTCGAAGCGGCTGCGCCAATTGCCCGGGGGCAACGCAAGGGTTGTATCGCCGTAGTCGAGTCGCGGGCCATCGCCGGTGCCACGCGTCCCGTCGACCAGCTGCGCGCTCAGGCGCGGCACGACGACGACGGCCCCATCGCCGCGCATGAAGCACAGCACATGCTGCGCGCGTGAGCCGGCGGCGGCGAGCGGCTCGTAGGCGGCATCGCCGCCCAGCAGGTCTGGGCGTTCGCGGCGCAGGCCGAGTGCCGTATGGATCAGCCAGAGTTTCGGCAGTCCTTCGTCCATGCGTGCGAGGATCTGTGCCGGGGCCAGACGCGCCACTTCGTCGAGCAGGCGCGCTCGATGCGCGAAGTCCACGGGGCGGCGGTTGTCCGGATCGACGAGGCTCAGGTCCCACAGCTCGCAGCCCTGGTAGATGTCGGGCACGCCGGGCGCCGTCAGCTTGATGCAGACCTGCGCAAGGCTGTTCAGCCGGCCCGGCAGCAGCACGCGCGCGACGAAGCTTTCCACTTCGTGGATGAACTCCTCGTCCGCCATCGTGTGCACGATGAAGGCATGCAGCGCGGCTTCGTAGGCTTCGTCGATGCGTGTCCATTCGGTCAGCGTCTTGTTTTCGCGCACGGCTTTTTCCATGTAGGCACGCATGCGTGCTTCGTCGATCGGCCATGCGCCGACGAGCGTCTGGTAATACATGTACTCCGTGTTCGCGTCGAGTTTGGCGCCGCGATAACGTGCATTGCGCTGGCGCCAGCGCGTAGCCGCCTGCAGCCAAGCGCCGTGCATTTCGCTGAGCACGAGCATGCGCGCGCGCACGTCTTCGCTGCGCTTGGAGTCGTGCGTGCTCGTCGCGAGCATCGACTGCGGATGTTCGGCGCGCGCCTCGCTGCACCAGCGATGGAAATCGGCGACGCTGCAACCCCACTGGCCCGGATCACCGCCCACTTCGTTCAGCGCGGCGAGGCGGAAGTAGCGATAGAACGCCGTGTCTTCGAGGCCTTTCGCCATGGCGGGTCCCGTCAGCTGCTGGAAGCGCAGCGCGAATTCCTGCTCGGCCTGGCCGCGCACCTCGCGCAGCAGCAGCTGCTCGACGAACTGCAGCAGCTCAGAGTCGAGGTCCGGATTCGCGGCCGCGGCGCGCGCGACTGCGGCATGGATCTGCTCCTGGTCTTCCGGCGACGCCGGCGAACCGGGCCGCACGTAGCTGCGGTACACCTCGAAACCGATGCACACTTCCGTGACCACCTGCGTGAACACAGCGCGCGTGTAGTCGCGGTGGCGCCAGTGCTTCTCGCAGATGTTCAGCAGCATCGACGTGAGCCGCGCTACGTCGCTGCCGAGCAGCGCGCTGAGCGCGTGCCGCTTCGACGCGAGCAGCACGGCGTTATAGCTTTCTTCGTTGCCGATGAATTCGTGATAGGCCTGCGTCAGTGGCTGTTCGCCTGCCGGATCGACGAACAGGCCCTGCACCATGTAGCCGAATTCGTAGCCGGTAGTGCCTTCGACGGGCCACGACGAGCACAGCTTTTCGCCGGGCTCGAGGATCTTCTCGACGACGATCCAGGCTTCCGGCGCAGCCGCACGCAGCCGCCGCAGGTAGCCGGTTGGATCGCGCAGGCCGTCGGGATGGTCTACACGCAGCGCATGCGCTTCGCCCTGCGCGAGCCACTGCAGCGGCAGCGCGTGCACGGCTTCGAATACCTTCGGCAATTCCTCGCGCAGCCCGGCGAGCGTGTTGATGTTGAAGAAGCGCCGGTACCCGAGGTCGAGGTCGGCGGCGCGCCAGTGCGCGAGGCGATAGTTCTGCGCGTCGATGAATTCCCCGAGCTCCGGCAGGCTGTTGTTCAGGCGCTCGACTTCCATGTCGATCGCGCGGCAGATCGCCGGCTCTTCGTCGCACAGGCGCGCCAGCAGGTCGGCCTGCACCTCCTGGTCGCGATAGCGGCGCGCCGACGGGTCGGCGGCACCGGGGCGAGGGAGGCAGCCGAGGCTGTCGGCGAGGAAGGCAAGCACCGGATGGTCGAGTCGTGTTGCCACGCGCGCGAGCAGCGCTGCGGTGCTCGCCGGTTCAACCGGGAACACGTTGTCGTAATAGTGCAGCGTGAAGTCGCCGGCCTTGTGTTTCAGGATGAATTCGCCGGCTTCGAGCACGCGGCCGAACTGGTCGCCTAGCACGGGCAACAATACCCGGTTGGGCCACAGCGCTTCCGACGAATCCCAGTCCACGTCGAACAGGTCGGCGTAGCGGCTCGAACGGCCATATTTCAGCACGTCGTTCCACCAGGCATTGCCGCTCGTCACGGCCATGTGGTTCGGCACGATGTCGACCATGCGGCGCAGGCCATGTCGCGCGAGCGTGCGGCTCAGTGCGTCGTGTCCGGCGTCGCCGCCTAGCTCCTCGTTGACGCGACCCGGATCGATCACGTCGTAACCGCTCTGGCTGCCGGGCACGGCCTGCTGGCTTGGGGACGTGTACAGGTGGCTGATGCCGAGCTGTGCGAGGTACGGCACGAGCCCGGCGGCATCATGGAGCGTGAAATCCGGCGTGAGCTGCACGCGGTAGGTGGCGATGGCCTGCGGATGCATCAGCGCCTCAGTCCCCTGGAGGAACGGCGCGCAGCAACCACGACGAATGGGCTTCGACGTCGAGCGTATCGCCGCTCGCGACCGTATCTTCCTGCGGCGCCCAGCCACGCGCGGTATCGAACAGGATTTCCCAGCGCTCGATGCCTTTGACCTCGGGCAGCGTCACGGCGACTTTCTCGTGATGCGCGTTGATCACGTAATAGAAGCTGCTGTCACGCACGGGGTCGGCAAAGGGATTTACGTAGAAGTCGACATCGCCGTTCAGGAAGATGCCGAGCGCGCCCATGCGGTCGTTGCCCCAGTGTTCTTCCTGCATATGGTGGCCTTCGGGCGTGAACCACATGATTTCCTCGACGTTCTCGCCGTGGAAGCGCAGCTCGTGGAACCAGCGGCGGCGGTGGAAGACCGGGTGCTCGCGGCGCAGCTCGATCAGGTTGCGCGTGAATTCGTACAGATCCTTGTCCGCGGTGGACCAGTCGAACCACGAGATTTCGTTGTCCTGGCAGTAGGCATTGTTGTTGCCCTGCTGCGTGCGGCCGAATTCGTCGCCACCGAGCAGCATCGGCACGCCCTGCGACAGCATCAGGAACGCAAGCATGTTGCGCTGCGAGCGGTTCCTGACGAGCAGGATGTTTTCGTCGTCAGTGTCACCCTCGGCGCCCCAGTTGCGCGAGCGGTTGTCGTTCGCGCCGTCGCGGCTGTCCTCGCCATTCGCCTCGTTGTGCTTGTTGTCGTACGACACGAGGTCGCGCAACGTGAAGCCGTCGTGCGCCGTGATGAAGTTGATGCTCGACGACGGGCTTCTCGTGCTGTGCTGGTACAGGTCGCTGCTGCCGGTGAAGCGCGAGGCGACTTCGCCGAGCTTGCAGATGTCGCCGCGCCAGAAGTCGCGGATGCAGTCGCGGTAACGGCCGTTCCATTCGCTCCACACAGGTGGAAAGTTGCCGACCTGGTAACCGCCGTCGCCGACGTCCCACGGTTCGGCGATCAGCATGACCTGCGAAATCACCGGATCCTGCTGGATCAGGTCGAAGAAGGCCGACAGTTTGTCGACGGCATACAGCTGGCGGGCCAGCGTCGAAGCGAGATCGAAGCGGAAACCGTCGACGTGCATTTCGATAACCCAGTAGCGCAGCGAATCCATCAGCATCTGCAGCGTGTGCGGATTGCGCATGTCGAGGCTGTTGCCGGTGCCGGTGAAGTCCTCGTAGTACTGCCGCTGGTCCTTCACGATGCGGTAGTAGTAATCGTTGTCGATGCCCTTGAACGACAGCATCGGGCCCATGTGGTTGCCTTCGGCCGTGTGGTTGTACACGACGTCGATGATCACGGCGATGTTCGCGGCATGCAGCGCTTTCACCATCGCCTTGAACTCGTTCACGGCGCCGTAGGGGTCGTGCTTCGCGGCGGCGTATTCGTCGTGCGGCGCGAAGAAGCCGATCGAGTTGTAACCCCAGTAATTGCGCAGGCCTTTTTCGATGAGGTGGCGGTCGTGGACGAACTGGTGGATCGGCATCAGTTCGACGGCCGTCACGCCGAGCTTGCGCAGATGTTCGATGCTCGCGGGATGCCCGAGGCCGGCATACGTGCCGCGCAGGTGTTCGGGCACCAGCGGGTTGCGCATGCTGAAGCCCTTCACGTGCAGTTCGTAGATCACGGTCTCGTGCCATGGCAGCGAGATGCGCCGGTCGCCGGACCAGTCGAACCAGGGGTTGTGCACGACGGACTTCGGCATGAACGGCGCGCTGTCCGTCGTGCTCATGACGTTCTCGTCGCCGCCGATCTGGTACGGGAACATGGCGTCGTCCCAGCGCAGCGGTCCGAAGATTGCCTTCGCATACGGATCGAGCAGCAGCTTGTGCGGGTTGCAGCGATGGCCTTCATCCGGCTTCCACGGTCCGTACACGCGGTAGCCGTACAGCTGCCCCGGTTTGATGTGCGGCAGGTAGCCGTGCCAGCAGTAGCCGGTGACTTCGGGCAGCGTTACACGGGTCTCGGTACCTTCGTCGTCGAACAGGCAGAGCTCGACACGCTCCGCCACGGAGGAGAACAGCGAGAAGTTGGTTCCGTCGCCGCGGAAGTCCGCGCCGAGGGGATAGGGTGAGCCAGGAAGGATTTTCATGACCAACTCCAAAGCAAGACCGATACCACCAGCGGAATTCATCTCGTGGCAGGTGGTCTATGGTAAAAATCTAAAGATTTCAGCTATTTGGGAAAACGGCACCGAGGCCGGCGGGACGACGCTCCGGTAAAGTTTTCTGCATCGCATGGAAAAATTGCGGAGCTGGGGCGGAGCGACGGCCGGGGGTGGGGAGGCGACGTGCGTCCCGAACATAAAAAAGGGGGGCGTCACCGCTTCCCGGTGCGCCCCCCATTAAGACCACGTCCCACTCGTTTACTACGTACGGCAGTCCTGCAAAAAACTTTAGTCCAGCGCGGAGTATTCGGAGTCGAGGCGCAGCGCGATCAGCTCCTGCTCGCCGAGGCCGGCCTGGTAATCGAGCGCGTTGTTCAGGTGGATCGTCAGCGCTCCGAGCGCAGCCTCGACCTTGACGATTTCGGGATCGGAGAACGGGGTTGCACGCGTCAGCGTGATGCGGCCGAAATCGAGTGCAGCCACGTTCAGGCGGTAATGCAGCTTGTGCAGCTTCTGCACGCCGTGGAACACATGCGTGGCGCTGCGCGAATCCTCATATTCGAAGCTGTGGAAGGTAACAATCCTGCGGATCTCGCTTTCGAATATCCCGATCAGGTCTTCCATCGGCAGGGTCGTATGAATGGCCTTGCCGGACGCGCCGGTGTCGGGCTTCAGGTCGGTCATGGCTGCCGAGTGCCGGTTGTTCATATTCTTCTTCTCCATCGTCGCTGCACACGCTGCGGAACGAGCTTATGCTCGCGCTAGTCCAGCAAGTGGCGTGCCACATTTTAGAGCGCTGGCAAGCTGTTGAATTACATGATTTTTCGACGCTGGTGGCGTAATGGTGGCAGGTTCAGGGCGGCAAGATTCTGCCACGCGGCAAGTTTTTGGCGGGGCGGAACGGACTCGTCGTCTGGCCCGAGCCAGACCGGCTGGACGCGCCAGGGACGTGCGGTTCCGCTCAGGCCCGTGTGCGCAGCTGCCGGCGCTGGATGCCGGTCAGGCTCGCCTGAAGGCGGCGCTGCAGGTCGCTGTCGAGCGGCTCGAAGCGCAGGCCGAGCATCGTGGACCCGTTGTGCATCACCTGCCGCCGGCAGACGGTGGCGGCCACCGTGAACTGCAGCGAATCGTCGAGGCTGATCGACAGCCCCGGCACGGCCGTGCCACGCGCCAGCATGTCGAGTTCGCTGCGGAAGATGCCGCAGCAGCCTTCGAGCGACAGGTTGAAGCAGAAGCCCTGCACGATGCGATCGCGCCAGATCAGCGACAGCCTGCTCGAACCGGGCGGCATCACGACACGATAACTCGATCGCGACTGCTGCTTGTACATCAGCTGCGGCAGTGCGAGCACGCAATACGGATTCAGCGTCCCCGCTTCGAGCGGCGCGAGCATGCTGACGAAGCGCAGCACGCCCGACGCCAGCTGGCAGCTCACGTCAGTGACGAATTCGCGCGTCACGATCTCCATCCAGTTCGACGGCATCAGCTGGTGCAGCACGATCTGCATGGCGGCGGAATCGACGCTCTGGATGCGCGAGTGGAACAGGTGAACGCGTGAGGCCGTTTCGAGCCTGAGCGTGAGTGCTGCGCGTTTCGCGCAGGCTTCGTCGAGTACGCGCGCGATCGCGAGCGGCGTGTTGAACGTGAGGGTGTTGTCCGAATCCTGTAGTTCGCTGTCGAGCATGCGGGGCATTTGCCGTGCGTGTGCGGAGTCGAGTGCCCGCATCATGGCCGCGGGCTCGGGCAAAGGTCCAAACAAGGGTTCAGACGGAAATCAGTTTGCGCGTACCTGCTTCGTGATAGTGGCTGCCGTTGCGTCCATAAGTCGGCTGCGCGGATTCTGGGCGCATGCGATCGAGCAGCTTCGTGATGAAATGGCCCTTGCGGTTCAGCATGTGGCCGAGGCTCTGGTTTTCCTCGCGCAGCCTCTGCACGACCTCGAGCAATTGCGCGTGCTGGTTGGCCAGGGCCGGGAACTCGCTCAGCGAATCCGTCCAGTGGTCGGGCAGGCCGGGCGTCGTGTTCAGGCCTTCGCTGCGCAACAGGTCGAGGCGCTGCATCGTCACGTGCTGCAGGCGGTCGAGCAGGGCATGCTTGCTTTCGACGCACTGGCTCAGGCTGGCCTGGTCGCCACTCAGCAGCTGCTGCTTCTCGCGGCCGATCAGATCGAGCAGTTCGCCGGAGAGCAGGTACTCTTCGGTCAGTACGGCGTGCAATGCGGGTGCGATCTGATGCATGGCGAAGATCCGTCGGGACTTTTTACTTGCTGCCGCTTTCGAAGGCGATCAGTTTTTCAGCGATGCGCTGCGGATTGAAGTCGAAGGTGCCGTTCGCAATCATCGCCTTGATCTCGGCGACTTTCTGGCTGTTCACTTCCGGCACGGCCATCAGCTGCTCTTCGATTTCCTGCAGGCGCGTGGCTTCGGACGTGACGCTGACGCGATCCGCACTCGATACCGCCGCTGCCTCGCCGCTGCCTTCGCTCGTCTTGCGTTCGGTGCTGGTGGCCGGGCTACCCAGGCCACGCGCAACCGAGCCGAGCACGCTGGCCGGGTTGTTTACGTTGATGTCATTTGCCATTCGTTGTCCTCCATTAGCTCCGGAACCATCCTGTTCGTGCGGGTCCCTGATGCTGTATCGACAGGCTCCGGAAAAAACTTTAACGCCTTTTTACACTGCCGTGAAAACCGCTGCCGTTGTAAACCGGGAGGGTGTCACAGCGGCACCTGCACCGTCGCGGCGTCGACGATGACGGCCTGCACGGTCTTGCCCGAACTCGTGTTCTTCACGTCGATGCGCTCGCCCTGCTGGCCTTTCTGCAGCGCGACGCCTGCCATGCGTACCTGGACCTGCGTGCCGGACGCAAGGATCGTCACGTCCTGGCCTTTCGCGACGAGGTCGCGCGCCTGCAACAGGTTTGGGCTCGCGATCGTCGTGCCGGTGACGGCACGGGTCAGCGTGCGGCCGAGCGCATCGTCGATTTCAGTCAGGTACTGCGGCGGCAGCGCGCCCAAAGGACGCTGTTCGCGCCGCAGGTGCGAAGCCGTCAGCACCGTGCCGCGCGGCAGCGGGCCGTCGACGAGCACTATATAGGTAGACGCCGTGATCGCGACGGGGACATACAAAGTCCATGGCGAAGCGCCGTTACAGCGCACGCCCACGGTCGTCCGTCCGCCGCGCAGCGCGTTGTCGTTGCCGAAAGTCTCGAGCGGCACGTCACACAGTTTCAGCCGCAGGCGTCCATCGAGTGCACTCGCCTTGACCACGGCGTCGGCCAGGCCGCCCTGCTGCAATAGCCCCCGTGCATGCTGTTCGGCGGCCGCGGCAACCGAATCGAGCGGCTGCATGCCATCGCCCGCCTGGCCGTGGCCAGGCAACGGAAAGGCCAGGCCCAGCGCGACGATGATCGGCAGGAGCAGGCGGCGATGGGCTGTCAGCATGCGGACATTCATGTGGGTGGATCCCGGCGGCGGCCGGTGGCAGCCAAAATTTTGTCGCTTTTCGGCCGTTCGGAGGGCCCGAATCGGCCGTTTACCCGTTTATGCAAGCGCTATGCCACAGGGGAGGGCAGAAACGGCAACGGCACCCGAGGGTGCCGTTGTTGTTCGTGCCAGTGGAACGTCGTCGCGTCGGGGGGACGAGTCGGCGCTGCCGGGCGCGTTACTGGAAGAGGTTGGCGATGATCGCGGCGACGGACAGCAGTGCCACGAAGTAGACGAAGCCGTTCCAGTTCTTGTCCTGCTGGTCGAGATAGCGGGCCTTGAGGTCGGGGTGGGCTTCGAGGAAGGCATCGGCGGCGTTGCTCGCCTGTTTCAGCGTCACCCACGACTCGTCGCGAATGATGCGCGCTGCTTCCACCTTGTTGCCGTTTTCCAGGGCGGCAATCGCGTCGTCCGGAATCGAAATGTTCTGCAGGCTCATAGTTCCTCCCTGATGCATGCGATGTGCTCGCGCGTTACCAATCAAGCAATGACGAGCGCGCACAAGATGCCAGAGCACACCGCCTCTGACAACCCGCGAGCGCGAAGAAAATCACCGGTATTTACTGCATATTTCGTTGCGAGGGGGTGATATCACTGTGGTGGCACGCGTCGTTTTGCGTGCCTCGCAGGAGCACTGAGACATGCCCTGTATTCGCGACACGGCGAGCCTGTGCGCATGCTGTTGCGTGGAGCGGCTACAGTGCGTCGAAATTCACGTTTACGTTTGCGTAAACACGATTTCGTCTACTGGATGGCGTGGGTGCATCCTCTTGTACTTCCAGATCGATGTACAACTGGTCGGGGTGTGATTGTTTGGGACACCCACTCAGGTTTTATGCGTAAGGTCCGGGCCCGGTAGTGCTTTGCCGGGAGAAAGCGCACGTCCTGTGCTGTCGCTCGGGCTGGCCGGCCACTCGGCATAGCCTCGTGGCGTTCGGCTGCGCACCAAGCTGCGCTTGGTACGCGCTTGCCTCACCCCTGGCGCTCAACGTCCCTGCAAAGCACTACCGGTCCCGGCCCTGTCGACTATCCGTGAAGTGGGTGTCCAGCCCGTAAGCGTCAATGGGCCTCGGTGAGCGTATTTCCATGAAAACAACCACTCAAATACGCGAAGCGCAAACTTCCGTCGTCATTCCCGCGCATGCGCGAATCCAGTGTCGTTAGAATCAACTCGTGATTTGACGCCCACACGGAATCTTCTCATGAGCCCAAGGGGAGGGCCGGGCATGGTGCTTTGCGGAGCGCGCCCGACAGGCCCTTCTCGCGCAGGTAAGCGCGCGTCCCGCGCGCAATCCGGGCGCATGGTCAAGCAGGAAACTGCACGTGCAGGCCCGAAGCGCGGAGCAAAGCACCATGCCCGGCCAGGCCCCGGCACTGCAGCAACGCGAGCCTCGATCACGAGTGGGCTCCAGACGTGCAAAGACATAAGGAAGACAAAGCACCAGCATTAAACAAGCGAGCTACTCCAGGCTCACCCGTTAAGAAGACGCTGGATTCCCTCATGCGCGGGAATGACGAAGAAGCATGACCATGAAACGCGCCGGGATGAAAGAAGCATGACCGTCGCGCGCCGGAATGACGACGCCTCCGCGCCGACAATCCGGCAGCACGAGTCCATGCGCAGTGCCCGGGCGGCAATCTTTGCCGCTTCATGCTACGAAGCTTGCCGCTTTCGCTCCCGCTCGTTGAAAAAAGCGATACGTATGCGTGTTCACGTGATGTGGCACGCCTGTTGCTATCGACCTCAGTACGAACGACTTGAGGAAAATTTTCGATGAGCCTGCTCGATAACGCCTTCGGCATATCGGCACAAGCGCTGGCCTTCCGCTCGCAGCGCAGTTCCGTGCTCGCCGCCAACATCGCGAATGCAGAGACGCCGCAGTACTTCGCGCGCGACTACGACTTCAAGGACGCCCTCGCCCGCGCGGCCGAAGGCTACGACACCACGCTCGCGACGAGCGACGACGGCCATATCCGCGTTGGCGATGCCGGCGACTTCGGCGATGCGCAGTACCGCATTCCGACGAAGGCCGCGTCGAACGGCAACACGGTCGAGGAAGAAATCGAACAGGCAGCCTTCTCCGAGAACGCCTTGCGTTACCAGACCAGCCTGCAGTTCCTGAACGGCTCCATCCGTAGCCTCAAACTCGCGATCAAGGGTGAATGACGATGGGCATCTCCAGCATCTACCAGATCACCGGCACCGCGCTGAACTCGCACAGCAAGCACCTCGACATGATCGCGCAGAACATGGCGAACGCGCAGGTCGTCGCTGGCAGCGAAGCCACGGCGTACCGCGCGATGCGTCCGGTATTCGCGCCGCTGCTCGAGCAGGGCTTCGATGGCGACAGGGTCAACGGCGTCGAAGTGCAGGGCATTGCGGCCAGCACAGCCGACGTCGAGAAACAGCGCATGCCCGAGCATCCGCTTGCCGACGCCGACGGCTACGTCTACCTCGCGAACGTCAACATGGTCGAAGAGATGACGAGCATGATCCAGGCCTCGCGTAACTACCAGGCCAACATCGAAGTGATGAATACCTCAAAAGACCTGATGCTGCGCACGCTCTCGATGGGCAGCTGAACGAATCGCTGATCAAACAAGGGCAGGGCGCGGCGATCGCACGCGCATGCCACGACAAGGAAAACGAAGCACATGAACATCCAGGACATCCTCGGCGCACCGCCGCCGAAAGCGCGGCCAGGCGGCAACAATGAGCTCGGGCAGGAAGACTTCCTGAAGCTGCTCGTCGCGCAGATGAAGAACCAGGATCCGAGCAACCCGGCCGACAACGGCGAATTCCTGTCGCAGATCGCGCAGTTCAGCATGGTCTCCGGCATCGACGACCTCGGTACGTCGTTCAAGGGCATGTCGAACAACTATTACGCAACGCAGGCAATGCAGGCGGCCGAACTCGTCGGCCGTGAAGTGCTTACCGAAATGGACACCGTGCTGCTCGAAGAAGAAGGCGGCGGCGTGAACGGCGTCGTGCTCGTGCCCGAGCATACCGACGGCCTGAACATCCAGGTCCGCAACATCCACGGCGCGCTCGTGAAGACGATCGACGCCGGCGACTATCGTGACGGCGACAGCAACTTCGCATGGGATGGCACCACGGAAGACGGCAAGCCCGCGGGCACCGGCGAGTACACGATCAGCGCCACGGTACTGATCGACGGCAAGCAGCAGGCGATCCCGGTGCAGACCTACAACCGCGTCGAGAGCATCACGGTCGATCGCGCGAGTGCGAGCGTCGCACTGCATCTGCAGAACCGCCACAGCGTCAGCTTTTCCCAAGTCAACCAGTACAGATAAGCGCGAACCCACAGGAGCATTCCATGTCATTCGATACAGCGGTATCCGGCATCAAGGCATCGAGCGTCAGCCTCGGCATCATCGGCAACAACATCGCGAACGCGGGCACGGCCGGCTTCAAGACCTCCCGCGGCGAGTTCGCCGACGTGTTCACGTCGAGCCTGCTCGGCTCGTCGGGTTCGACGGCCGGGAAAGGCGTTGCCGTCGTCGGCGTCAGCCAGGCCTTCACGCAGGGCAACATTCGCGTTACGGACAACGTGCTCGACATCGCGATCAACGGCAGCGGCTTCTTCGTGCTCGACGACAAGGGCACGAACGTCTACTCGCGCGCCGGCAACTTCCAGGTCGACCGCAGCGGCTACGTCGTGAACCCGAACGGCAACCGCCTGCAGGTGTTCAGCACGACGGAAGCGGGCGTCGTGACCGGTGAGCGCAAGGCACTGCACATCGACACCTCGCTGATCCAGCCGAAGCAGACCGCCGGAGTCGAAGTGCACGCGAACCTCGACTCGCGCGCAACGCCGCCGACAGTCGCGTGGCCAGCCGCCGGCTTCGACGCATTCGCCGAGCCGCCGACGGCGCCCGATCCGGCCATGTACAACGCCAGCACGTCGCTGACGATTTACGACAGCCTCGGCAACGCCCACGTGCAGAGCATGTACTTCGTGAAAGGCACCGGCGACAACGAGTGGGACGTGCATACGCTGATCGACGGCGTAACCGTCAGCGGCCCGGATACGGTGCCGTTCACGTCGTCCGGCCAGATCGCCGCCGAAGACCTCCCGCTGAAATTCGACATCGCCGACTGGCAGCCGCTGAACGCCCTGGGCGAAGCCAACGGCGCGGAGCCGGCAGACCTCGTACTCGACCTGTCGGGCATCACGCAGTTCGGCAACGAATTTTCCGTCAACAACATGTCGCAGGACGGTTATACGACCGGTCAGCTGCGCGGCGTCGAAGTCGGCGACAACGGCATCGTGTTCACGCGTTTCACGAACGGCCAGTCGCGTGCGCTCGGCCAGATCGCGCTCGCGAACTTCTCGAATACGGCCGGCCTGCAGCCGCTCGGCAGCACCGCGTGGGCGGAAACGTTTGCATCGGGCCAGCCAGCCATCGGCGGTCCGGGCACCGCGGGCCTCGGCACCGTGCAGTCCGGCGCGCTCGAGGATTCGAACGTCGAAGTGACGCAGCAGCTCGTCGACATGATCGTCGCGCAGCGTAACTTCCAGGCGAACGCGAAAGTGATCCAGACCGAAGACACGATCACGCAGGCCGTGATCAACCTGAGATAAGCCGCGCGTCCCGGTGAACTGACATGAGCGAACTTCTCACAACGGTAATGAACGGCGCCCGCCTCGTGATGAAGGCGCAGGCCGTCAATGCCAACAACCTTGCGAACGCCGGCACCGACGGCTTTCGCGCGGAACTCGTGCATGTCAACGCGGCAGGTGACGTCGAGTCGCAGACGACGACGCCGGATTTCGCGCAGGGCATGATCCGCACGACCGGCAACAGCCTCGACGTCAGCGTCGATGGCCCGGGCTGGATCGCGATTCAGACGCCGGAAGGCGAGGAAGGTTACACGCGGCGCGGCGATTTGCGCGTCGATGCACTTGGCCAGCTGACGAATGGCGCCGGCCAGCCAGTACTCGGCAACGGCGGACCGATCTCGGTGCCGCCGTTCAGCGCGCTCGAGATCGCATCGGATGGCACGATCTCGATCCAGCCGCTCGGCCAGGACGCCACGACGATCGCCGTCGTCGACCGTATCAAGCTCGCGCTACCCGACGAAGGCCGGTTGCGCCGTGGCGAAGACGGGATCATGCGGCTGCCTGACCGTGAAGTCGCTCCGCCGGACGCCTCGGTGCGCGTGCAGAGTGGGACGCTCGAGGGCAGCAACGTCAATGCCGTCGGCGAACTACTGAAGATGATCGACCTGTCGCGCCAGTTCGAAGCGCAGGTACGGCTGATGAAATCCGCCGAAGAGAATTCGAGCTCGCTCGCGAGCGTGCTGAGCCTCAACTGACGGCTCTTAACAAGACAAACGGGCCCAGATCCCGTTTAACGAGGAAGAAATGAATCAGTCACTGTGGATAGCGAAGACCGGCCTCGACGCGCAGCAGACGAAGATGTCCGTCATCTCGAACAACCTCGCGAACGCGAGCACGACCGGTTACAAGCGCAGCCGCGCGGTGTTCGAGGACCTGCTGTACCAGAACCAGCGCCAGCCCGGTGCGCAGTCGTCGCAGGACTCGCTGTATCCGACCGGCATGATGATCGGCACCGGCGTGCGCACCGTCGCCACCGAAAAGCTGTTCAGCCAGGGTGCGATGACGCAGACGCAGAATCCGCTCGACGTCGGCATCGACGGCAAGGGCTTCCTGCAGGTGCTGATGCCCGACGGCAGCCTGGCCTACACGCGCGATGGTGAGCTGCAGGTCGACAACCAGGGCCAGCTCGTCAACTCGAGCGGCTATGCGATCCAGCCGAACATCAATATCCCGGTCGAGGCGCAGTCGATCACGATCGGCACGGACGGCACCGTGTCGGTACGCCTGCCGGGCGCCACGGCGACGACGGTGGTCGGCAACATCCAGCTCGTCGACTTCATCAATCCCGCGGGCCTGCAGCCTGTCGGCGGCAACCTGTACATCGAATCGAACGCGAGCGGCACCGCGCAGACGGGCACGCCGGGCCAGAACGGCATGGGCGGCCTCGTGCAGGGTTACGTCGAAGGCTCGAACGTGAACGTCGTCGAGGAACTCGTCAGCATGATCGAAACGCAGCGCGCGTACGAGATGAACTCGAAAGCGATCTCGACGAGCGACCAGATGCTGCAGTTCGTCAACAACAACCTGTAAGGGGCGCGCATGAAACCTGCATTCGACACAGTGTCGTCATTCGCCGGGCGGTGCCTGCTGCTCTGCGCGGCCGCGCTGGTGCTGGCTGGCTGCGCTTCACGCGAGTCGGAACACGACGAAGACTGGCCGCGCATCACCGTCCAGCGCGCCGTGCTGCCGAGCGGCGTGAACGGCGCGATCTACAACCGCGGCATGGACATGGCGCTGTTCGAAGACATCAAGGCGCGCCGCATCGGCGACATCCTGACCGTGCTGCTGGTCGAACAGACCTCCGGCACGAAGAGCTCCGACACGAACCTGAACCAGTCCACCGACATCGGCATCGGCGTTCCCGAAATCGGCGGCCGTACGTACCCCGAAGTTTCGGCCACGCTGAACTCGAACAACAGCTTCACCGGCGAAAGCGGCAGCAGCCAGAGCAACCGCCTGAACGGCAGCATCGCGGTGACCGTCGTCGACGTGCTGCCCGGCGGCAACCTGCTCGTGCAGGGCGAGAAGTGGATCCAGATCAACCAGGGCCGGGAGTACATCCGCCTGCACGGGATCATCCGCCAGCGCGATGTCGCGCCGAACAACACGATCCTGTCGACCCAGGTTGCCGACGCACGCATCGAATACAGCGGCACCGGCTCCACCGCGCACGCGAACGTGCTCGGCTGGGTCGGCAAACTGATCTTCAGTCCGCTGCGCCCTTTCTGAACCGGAATACTCATGAACTCACTGTATAGAAGCCTGACGTCCCTCCTGCTGGCCCTTGCGTTCTGCGGCGCCTCGATGCTCGCGCAGGCCGAGCGCATCAAGGACATGGTGTCGATCGCCGGCGTGCGCCAGAACCAGCTCGTCGGCTACGGCCTCGTCGTCGGCCTCAATGGCACCGGCGACCAGACTTCGCAGACGCAGTTCACGATCCAGAGCATGAAGAGCATGCTCGCGCAGCTCGGCGTCGTGCTGCCGGACAACATCAACCCGCAGCTCAAGAACGTCGCTGCAGTCATGGTCCACGCGCAGCTGCCTGCATTCTCGAAAGCCGGGCAGACGATCGACGTCACCGTGTCGTCGATCGGCAACGCCACGAGCCTGCGCGGCGGCTCGCTGCTGATGACGCCGCTGAAAGGCGCCGACGGCGCCGTATACGCAATCGCGCAGGGCAACCTCGTCGTCAGCGGCTTCGGCGTCGAAGGCGCCGACGGTTCGCGCATCACGGTCAACATCCCGAGCAGCGGCCGCATCCCGAACGGCGCGACGGTCGAACAGGAAGTGCCGACCACGTTCGCGACGGACGGTCCGTACCTGACGCTGAACCTGAACCAGAGTGACTTCACGACCGCGCAGCGCCTCGCCGACTCGATCAACACGACCTTCGGCGAAGGCACCGCGAGCGCGATCGACGGTTCGTCGGTCCAGGTAACGTCGCCGATGGAAATGGCGCAGAAAGTGGCCTTCGTTTCCGCGCTCGAAAACCTCGAGGTCGATCCGGCGGATGCCGCCGCGCGCATCATCGTCAATTCGCGCACGGGCACAGTCGTCATCGGTTCACACGTGATCGTCGAAGAGGCGGCCGTCGCGCACGGCAACCTCACGGTCACCATCGCCGAGAGCTACAACGTGAGCCAGCCGGGCGCATTCTCGAACGGCAATACCGCAATCGTGCCGAATTCCTCCGTGTCGATCGACGAGGAAGACAACCGCATGTTCCTGTTCCAGCCGGGCGTGTCGCTCGACGAACTCGTGCGCGCAGTGAACACCGTCGGCGCGTCGCCGAGCGATCTAGTCGCCATTCTCGAAGCCTTGCAGCAAGTTGGCGCGCTTCGTGCACAGCTGATCGTGATCTGATCCGGAACACGACGATGGCCGACTTCCTGACAAGCACTGCAACAGCGACCCCACAGGTCTACAACGACCTGTCGGGCCTGAATGCACTGAAGCTGAAAAGCCGCGAAAACCCGCAGGAAGCCGTGCGTGAAGTCGCGCAGCAGTTCGAATCGGTTTTCGTCACGATGATGATGAAGTCGATGCGCGACACGCTGCCGAAAGACGGCATGTTCGCCAGCAGCCAGATGGATACCTACCAGGAAATGATGGACCAGCAGCTTGCGCTCGACCTGACGCGGGCGGATGGTTTTGGCCTCGCGGCGGTAATCGAGCGGCAACTCTCTGCCGCCCACCGTTACCAGCCGGCAACCCTCGACGCCGTCGCCGGGGAATCGGAGTAAGCCATGGCCGACATCCTGCGCATAGGAGCCACGTCGCTGCTGAACGTCCAGCATGCGATGAGCACGACGGGCCACAACATCGCGAACGTCAACACCGAGGGCTACAGCCGCCAGTCGGTGAACGTGATCACGAACGGCTACCAGACCCTCGGCTTCGGCTTCCTCGGCCAGGGTTCGCGCATCGACAGCATCACGCGCTCGAGCAACGACTTCCTGACGACGCAGATCCGCGGCTTCAATTCGACGCAGTCGCAGTACGAGACGGGCCTGACCTATCTTGCGCGCCTCGACGACATCATGAGCAACTCCAGCAACAGCCTGAACACGGCGCTGCAGAACTTCTTCAACAGCGTGCAGGAAGTGTCGGCGAACCCGTCCGGCATTCCCGAGCGCCAGCTGTTGATCGCCGACGCGCAGAACCTGGTCAGCCGCCAGCAGAACATGAACCGCATGTTCAACGACCTGAACAAGGAGGTGAACAGCGAACTGCGCTCCGTCACGGCCGACATCAACGGCCTTGCCGACAGCATCAGCCTGCTGAACCGCGAAATCGTCAGTGCGCGCTCGGGCAACAACAATGCACCGCCGAACGACCTGCTCGACAAGCGCGACCTGCTGGTCAAGCAGCTCGCGGCGAAAGTGTCCGTCACCGCCGTCAACCAGGACGACGGCTCGCTGAACATCTTCGTCGGCAGGGGGCAGGCCCTGGTCGTCGGCGCGCAGGTCACGCACCTGCAGACGGTCAACAATCCGTACGACAGCAGCCGCCTCGAAATTGGCGTGAAGGGCAGTCCTACGGCCTCGAACATCAGCGACCAGCTCACCGGCGGCGCGCTGCAGGGCCTGCTCGAATTCCGCAACAACTCGCTGCTGCCGGCTCAGGCGCAGACGGGACTGATCACGCTGGCGCTGACCGATGCCTTCAACTCACAGCATCGCGCCGGCATGGACCTGAACGGCGACCTCGGCAGCGACTTCTTCACGCCGCTGCAGCCACGCATCGCGAACGGCATCAACAATGCCGGCAGTGCTGCGCCGGAAGTCACGGTGACCGATACCGGCGCGATCACGCCGGGCGACTACCGCCTGTCGTATGCCACGAGCGGCTGGACACTGACTCGACTCAGCGACAACACGTCGGTGACGGGCGCCGGCCCGCTCGTGATGGACGGCATGTCGATCGACGTGACGAGCGGCACGCCGCAGGCAGGCGACAGCTTCCTGCTGAACCCCGCGCGCGAAGCCTCGAACAATTTTGCATTGAGCCTGCGTGATCCACGCAAGTTCGCAGCCGCCGGCGCCGTGAGCCTCAATACCAGCACGAGCAATACCGGCACCGCGGCGCTGCAGGGCCTGCGCGTCACCGATCCGTCCGCACTGCCGCTCGGTGCGCCGCTGAATGTCGTGTTCGATCCCGACGCGGTCGGCCCCGGCCAGCCCGGCTTCCTCGTGAACGGCGGCGCCGACGGCGTGCTCGCGTACGACCCTGCGACGGAAAGCCATGGCAAGGACTTTTCGCTTGCGGCTTTCGGCATCTCGTTCCGCGTCAGCGGCACGCCGCGGGCTGGTGACAGCTTCCGCCTCGACGACAACACCGGCGCACGCGGCGACAACGGGAATGCACAGAGCCTCATCGCGCTGCAGCAGACGAACCTCGTCGACGGCTCGCGCAATACGCTTCAGCAGTATTACGCCGCGCTCGTCGCCGACGTCGGCATCGACACGCGCCAGGCGAATGCGAACCTGCAGGTCGAATCCTCGCTGCTCGAACAGGCCGAGGCCTATCGAGACGGGCTCAGCGGCGTGAACCTCGACGAGGAAGCCAGCGAAATGCTGCGCCTGCAGCAGGCTTACCAGGCTTCGGCGCAGGTCGTGAAGGTTGCCGACGAACTGTTCCAGGTGCTGCTCGACGCGGTGCGTCGTTGACATGAGCCGAGACTGACAAGATGCGCATATCCACACACCAGCTCCACCAGCAGTCGCTGCAGTCGATGCAGAGGCAGACGGCGAAGATCCAGAAGACCGAGATGCAGATCGCCTCGGGCCTGAAGTTCCTGAAGCCGTCCGACGACCCGGTGGGCGCCGTCAAGGTGCTGAACCTCAATACGAACCTCGGCATGGTCGAGCAGTACGGCCGCAACGTCGCGCAGGCGCAAACGGCACTCGCCTTCCAGGAAAGCGTGCTGGTGTCCGTCAACGACGCGCTGCAGCGCGTACGCGAACTCACCGTGCAGGCAAACAATCCCGCGAACCACGACAGCGCGCTGCGCAGCATCGGCCAGGAGATCGAAGAGAATCTCAAACACCTCAAGGTGCTGGCGAATACGCGCGACTCGGCGGGCGAATACATCTTCGGCGGCTTCCGTGTCGACCAGCCGCCGTTCATCGAAGATGCCGGCGCGATGGTCTACAACGGCGACCAGGGCCAGCGTCTCGTGCAGATCGGCGAAGGCGCACAGGTGGCCGTGCGTGATCCCGGCGACGACGTGTTCATGAACATCCGCGGCGGCGACGGCCGCGTGCAGGTATTGCCTTCGAGCAGCAACGGCGGCTCGATGGTCGTCGGCCAGTTCGGCGTTGCCGGCAATTACAGCGGTGGCAGCTACACAGTCACGTTCAGCGCCGGCGCGCCCGGCCAGCCGATGCAGTACACAGCCACCGATGATGCCGTGCCGCCGAACGTCATAGGCAGCGGCAACTACGTCAGCGGCCGCACGCTGAATGTCGGCGGCGCGCAGTTCACGCTGACCGGCACGCCGCTCGCCGGTGACACGCTGACGGTGCAGGCAGCACAGCACGTCGACATGTTCAGCATCGTATCGGACATCGCGTCCGCGTTGCAGGCCGGCAGCACCGGCGCCGGCGCGCAGGCACGGCGGCAGAACGCCGTCGCGCAGGGCCTCGCGAATCTCGACCAGGCACTCGACGGCATCAGCAACCAGCGCGCGTCCGTCGGCAACCGCCTCGGGCACATCGAGACGATCGACAACCTGAACCAGGATTTCAAATTGCAGCTGGACACCGTGTTGTCCGACACCCAGGACCTCGACTACGCCGAGGCGATATCCAGTTTCAATCTGCAACTGACTTCGCTGCAGGCAGCGCAGCAGGCATACATGAAAACCTCGGAGCTGAGTCTTTTCCGATACCTGTAACCAGAACCGCCACAAACGAACGCAACTCAAACCATCAACAGCACAACGAACTAAACGACATATAACCCGGAGGAAGGAACTATGGCACAAGTAATCAACACCAACATCGCGTCGCTGAACGCCCAGCGTAACCTGAACCGTTCGCAGGGCCAGCTCGCTACGTCGCTGCAGCGCCTGTCCTCGGGCATGCGTATCAACAGCGCGAAAGACGACGCCGCCGGCCTCGCGATCTCCGAGCGCTTCACCGCGCAGATCCGCGGCCTCAACCAGGCGATCCGCAACAGCAACGACGGCATCTCGCTCGCGCAGACGGCCGAAGGCGCCCTCGGCGAAGTCACGAACAACCTGCAGCGCGTGCGTGAGCTCGCGATCCAGGCGGTCAACGCGACGAACAGCGCGTCGGACCGTGCCGCGATGCAGCAGGAGGTCGCGCAGCTGGTCGCCGAGATCGACCGCGTCGCAACGCAGACGAACTTCAACGGCGTGAAACTGCTCGACGGCAGCTTCACCGCGCAGACCTTCCAGGTCGGCGCGAACGTCGGTGAAACCATTTCCGTGGCGACCATCGCCGATACGACGGCTGCAGGCCTGAACCTCAGCGACGGTGTCGCCTCGCGCACGTCGACGGCAGTAGGCGCCACGGCGCTCGACGCCGGCGACCTGACCGTGAACGGCATCGACGTAGGCGCCGTTGCCGCCGATGCCGCGCTGATCGCCGCGGCGATGGAAGCGACGAACTCCAACATCACCGCGTCCGCGACGAACACGCAGACGATCGCCTTCGCCGACGTCGTCGGTACCGCGCTCGTTGCGACGACCTCGGCCACCGGCACGAACTTCACCGACATCGTCGTCGACGACGCGGTCGCGACGACCTCTGGCGCGGCCACGAGCTTTACCGAGTTCACGAACACGAACGGCGGTGAAACGTACGAGCTGACGATCGACGGTGACGTCGCCGTGTCCTTCACGAACCTGACGGCGAACGGCGACCTCGACAAGGCTGAAGTGCAGAGCCAGATCGCGGCCTTCGTCGCGGCCAGCAACGGCGCTTACACGATGAGCGGCTCGGTGGCGACCGACAACCTCGTCATCAGCAAGGCTGACGGCACCGACATGGTCATCGCCGAAGACAACCAGCTTGGCAGCGGCGGTTTCGCGGCCGGCTTCGCGACGACGCACACCGATGGCACC
>DASWWP010000151.1:0-8918 GCA_036405915.1 Pseudomonadales bacterium | reverse complement strand
CGGGACAGAGCCCGACAATCGGCCTGGATCAGGGGTAAGAGGGATATTGTTACCGCACAGCGGTATTAAAAACGAAAACACGGGCCTTGCGCCCGTGTTTCGTTTTCGGATCCGAACTAACGTTGCTGCTTAGCCAGCCTTCGCCTTGTAGATGCGCAGCTGTTCGTTGAACGCAGCGGCGATGTCTTCCATCTCGTCGATGGCTCGCTTCTGGTTCAGCGCGTCTACGCCGCACTCGAGGTACTTGTTCGTTTCTTCAACGAAGGTTTCCACGGCTTTCTTCGCTTTCAGCATGTCGGCGCCGGACGCGGCGTCCCCAGATGGGATGTCGGGGTTCGTCGGTTTGACGCAGACTGCAAAGGCCTGGCTGGAGAACAGCACGCCGGCGAGTGCGGTCATGATCAGGGGTTTCATTTTCATACAGAGCTCCTCTGGGTTGGTTCGTTTGTTTGTTGCTTGCAATTACGGCGGATGGTCACCGGAACTTTAGTACTTTTTATGCCAGCTTTAACCTGTTGATGTTGCTGGCTTTTTTTGCTGCTTCCGTGCGGTCTAGCGAGAAAAATTTCATCATTTCGTTCAGGCGCTGGGCCTGGTCGCTCATCGTGTCGATCGAGCGGGTGACCTTCTCGACCATCACGGCGTTCTGCTGCGTGCCGGCGTCTATGTTGCTGATCGACGAGTTCACCTGGTTGATGCCCTCGCTCTGCTCCTGGCTGGCGGCCGAAATCTCGCTGATGATCGAGGTCACCTGCTTGATGGAGCTGACGATCGAGTTCAGCGCGTCGCCCGACTTGTTGACGAGATCGGTGCCACGCTCCACCTGACGGTTGCTGTGGTCGATCAGTTCGCGGATCTCCTTCGCGGCGCCGGCGCTGTGCACGGCGAGCTTGCGCACTTCGTCGGCGACCACCGCGAAGCTGCGGCCCTGTTCGCCCGCGCGAGCGGCCTCGACCGACGCGTTCAGGGCGAGCAGGTTGGTCTGGAACGAGATCTTGTCGATCACGCCGATGATGTTCGTGATCTTCTTGCTCGAGGTATTGATGTCGCTCATCGCGGCGATCGCCTGGCCGACGATGTTGCCGCCGGCTTCAGCCTCGACGCGCGCCGCGTTCGCGAGGCGATCGGCTTCGAGCGTGTTGTCGGCCGTCTGCTTGACGGTTGCCGTCATTTCTTCGATCGTTGCCGCGGTTTCCTCGAGAGACGCCGCCTGCTGCTCGGTGCGCATCGACACTTCGGCGTTGCTCTCGGTGATTTCGCTAGCCACTTCATCGAGCGAACCCGCCGAACCCTGGATGTTGCGCACGACCTCGGTCAATTTGCCGACCGTGGTGTTCACGTCGTATTTCAGCTGCGAGAAGATGCCCTGGAAGTCGCCGTTCATCGTGTGCGTGAGGTCGCCGCGTGCGAGGCAGCCGAGCACCGATACGGTTTCCTTGATCACTTTCTCGGAGACGTTAACGAGCTGGTTCACGCCGCTGGAGAGCTCGTAGAAGAAGCCGCTCTTGTTGCCCAGCTCGATGCGCTGGCTCAGGTCTCCGCTCATGGCCGCGGTGACGATCGCCTTCACTTCTTCCTCGACGGCGACTTCCGTCGTGCGATCCTGCCATTCGGCGACGGTGCCGATGCGTTTGCCCTTGCTGTCGTTCACAGGGCCGATCGTGATGCGGTACTTGCGGCCGCCGAGTTCCTTGTCGCTGACCTGTGGCTGCGTGAGGTTGCGGAACAGGAGGCTCTCGTGCGCGGCGTTGAGGTACAGGTAATCGACGCCCTTGCCGAGAAGCGCATCGGCGCTGAAGTTCGGCAGCACGTTGCGGATTTCCTTCTCACCCTGGCGGAACAGCGCATGCGCCGCGTGGTTGTGGTAGATGATCTCGAGGTTCGCGTCGAACATCAGCACGGCCGACGACACACCGTCGAGTGCCTGCTTGATGCGACCTGTCTCGGTGGCAATGCGTGCCTGTTCGACTGCCATCTGCTGCTGCTCTTCCGCCATGCGCGCGGATTCGCTGGCCTGGCGGCGTGCTTCGTCCATCTGCTCGTTCAGCTGTACTTTTTGCTGGCGCAGCTGCGCCTGCATGTCGGCGAGGCCTTTCAGCAGTTCGCCGGTTTCGTCGCGCGAGGTGACCACCACCTTGTTCTCGAGGCGACCGCTCGCGATCGCGGCGGAAATGCTCACGGCCTGTTGCAGCGGCTGGGCGACCATGCGCGAAAGCTTGAAGAACGCCACGTTCACGAGCGTCGCCACGAGTACGACGATGCCGACAAAGATCATCGAGATGCGGCTCTGGTTGCGCTCGGCATCGAGGCGAGCGGCTTCCTGCAGCGTGTCTTTCGTCTGCTTCATGCTCGCGAGGATCGGGGCGAATTCCTGCGCGACGTCGGAGAAGGTGTCGCGTTCGGTGCGCAGCTTCACGAGCGCATCGCCGTACGACAGCAAGGCCTGCACATAGGTCTCGAGGTCGCCGGAGATGAAGAGCTTCGTGTCTTCGTCCATTGCCGAGGCTTCGAGCATGCTGGCGAACACGTCTTTCTCGGCGATCGCGAGATCGGCGAGTTCCTGCGACGGATTTTCGATGTATGCGCGCTCGAACTGGCGGATCTTCATCAGCGAATCGTGCAGCGCCACGTCGCCCTCGCTTTCGACGAGTTCGTTGATGTTGTTCGCGCTGCTGTTCAACTGGCCGAGGAAGCCGCTTTCCTCATCGAGCCCGGCGGCTTCCATCGACTTGACCATCTCGGCGAAGCTGCCCTGGTACAGGCCGAGGTACAGCGACATGTCTTCGATCAGCGACGACACTTCGTCGGTCGGAGGATCCTGCAGGATCGTCGCAATGTTCGACTCGACCGCCGACAGCGCGCCACGATGCGTGTCGAGCAGAGCGGGATCCTGGTCGATGATGAAGTCCTTCTCGACGCGGCGCATGTCGAGGAACTGTATGTTGATCGCGTCGACGAGTTCACCGAAGCGCGTTATGCGCGCGGTGTCTTCCGTCGCCTTCACGTTCACGACGTTGACCTGCCAGTAAGCAGCGCCGAGTGCAGCGAAGCCCAGCACGAGAATCGCCGAAATCAGGCCGAACTTGCCGGCGAGTTTCATGTCCTTGAACGAAAACCGGGACTTGGCGGGCGCAAGTCCTGGAATTTTGCTCGTTATAGTTGCAGTAGCCATTGTCGTACCTTTCCGTCACGAAGTTTGGGTGCTTACGGAGGAAATTACGGACGACAAGGCGGGGAACTTAAGCTCTTTTTGAGGTGGTTTGCGCTATCGTGGTGCGTGCGTCGCGCCGTCGAAGACCATTGCGCATCGCGATAGCGGCACTGGAGTCCGCTTCGCCGGAAGGGCGATGGTGGAGCGTGCGTCGCCAGTGAAAGCGACGAGCCCCGCGCGGGGCGGGGCTCGTGGCCAGGCAGGGGTGCGATCAACCCCAGTCGTCCATGCCCGGGGCTGGCGCGCTTGCGGTCTTCTTCGGCTCCGGTTGATCGGCGATCATCACTTCCGTCGTCAGCATCAGGCCGGCGATCGATGCGGCGTTCTGCAGCGCGAAGCGCGTGACCTTCGTCGGATCGATGATGCCCATCTGCAGCATGTCGCCGTAATCCTCCGTTTGGGCGTTGTAGCCCCACGTCGCATGGGCAGCGCCTTCGCTCGCGCGTACCTTGTCGAGCACGACGCTCGCATCGACACCCGCGTTCGCGACGATCTGGCGGAATGGTTCTTCCATCGCGCGCAGCGTGATGTTCACGCCCATTGCCTGGTCGGCATTCGCGGTCGTGACCTTGCTGCGAATCGTGTCGGCCACGCGCACGAGCGCGACGCCGCCACCCGGCACGATGCCCTCGTCGACCGCCGCCTGCGTGGCGTGCAGCGCGTCGTCGACGAGATCCTTCTTCTCCTTCATTTCGACTTCGGTCGCGGCACCGACCTTGATGACGGCTACTCCACCGGCCAGTTTCGCGAGGCGTTCCTGCAGTTTCTCGCGATCGTAGTCCGACGTGGTTTCGTCGATTTCCCTGCGGAGCTGTTTCACACGGCCCTGGATGGCGGTCTTGTCGCCAGCGCCTTCGACGATCGTCGTGTAGTCCTTCGAGATCACGACGCGCTTTGCGTTGCCGAGGTCGTTAAGCTCCGCCTTGTCGAGGCTCAGGCCGACTTCTTCTGCGATGACCTTGCCGCCCGTCAGCACGGCGATGTCCTGCAGCATGGCCTTGCGGCGGTCGCCGAATCCGGGGGCCTTGACGGCGGCGGCCTTCAGGATGCCGCGGAGGTTGTTCACGACGAGCGTCGCGAGCGCCTCGCCTTCGACGTCTTCGGCGATGATCAGCAGCGGACGTCCGCTTTTCGCGATTTTCTCGAGCACCGGCAGGATGTCGCGGATCGAGCCGATCTTTTTGTCGAACAGCAGGATGTGCGGGTTGTCGAGTTCAACCTGCATCTTCTCCTGGTTGTTGATGAAGTAGGGCGAGAGGTAGCCGCGGTCGAACTGCATGCCTTCGACGACGTCGAGTTCGTTCTGCAGCGACTTGCCTTCCTCGACGGTGATGACGCCGTCGCGGCCCACCTTCTCCATCGCGTTCGCGATGATCGTGCCGATGTCGCCGTTCCAGTTCGCGGATACCGTGGCTACCTGGCCGATGGACTTGTTGTCGTTGCAGGGCTTCGACAGTTTCTGCAGTTCGTCGGTAGCCGCTTTTACCGCCGCATCGATACCGCGCTTCAGGTCCATCGGGTTGTAACCGGCGGCGATGGCCTTGTGGCCTTCGCGCAGGATGGCCTGTGCGAGGACCGTGGCCGTCGTCGTGCCGTCACCGGCGGCATCGGCGGTTTTGGATGCGACTTCCTTCACCATCTGAGCGCCCATGTTTTCGAACTTGTCGCTCAGCGTGATTTCCTTCGCAACCGATACGCCGTCCTTCGTGACTTTCGGTGCGCCGAAGCCCTTGTCGAGGATTACGTTGCGGCCTTTCGGGCCGAGCGTGGCCTTCACGGCATTGGCCAGGATGTTCACGCCGGTGAGCATGCGCTCGCGGGCGTTGTCGGAAAAGTTGATGGCTTTCGCGCTCATGCTGCTTTCTCCAGTTTTGCTTTGTTGTCGAGGATGCCGAGGATGTCGGACTCTTTCAGGATCAGCACTTCTTCGCCGTCGATCTTGAGCTCGTTGGCGGAGTACTTGCCGAACAGGACCTGGTCGCCCGGTTTGACGCTCAACTCACGCAGGTTGCCGTTGTCCAGCAACTTGCCCGGACCGACAGCAAGCACTTCGCCGCGATTGGGTTTTTCGCTGGCGGAATCTGGAATCACGATGCCGCCGGCGGACTTCGTGCTGGACTCGATGCGACGCACGACGACGTGGTCGTACAGTGGCCGTATGGAAACTGGCCGTGTGGACATGGAAAGACCTCCTACAGTCTGGTCAGAAGAAAGTTCCAGGGATGACGCGGGGAGCCCCCGCGGGACGGCAAATAGGGATTCCGGGAAATTTTTTCAAGGCTGCGCCGGCGGCCGGAAAATTCTGCCTGCCAGGGCAGCGCGGCGCGGAGCGTTTTCGATGCGGTCGTTTCGAGTGGGCGGCGCGAAGTGTGTCGAAGCGCACGTTTCCGCGCGCCGGCTGCGCAGGACGTGCGGCTGCGGTGCCGCTGGCGCGCTCCTTGCTTGGGTTCTGGTGAAGCGTTTGCAGGGCTGCGCCGCTTTTTCCTATAGTCGCCACGACCGGGTCACATCGGGAGGTAGCATGGCTTTTGATCCGCAAGTTCCTGTCACCGAAACCTCGCTTGGCGTTTACTTTCGCGAGCGCCTCACCCACTACGCGCAGCAGCTGCGCCCACCGCCGCTCGAAGATACGTGCTGGTACCTGGGCAACGTTCTCGAACGCTTTTGCCGGCCCGAGCATCTTTTCGTGTGGCAGGAAGGGCAGTACAACCTGCGGCCGCTGGCCTTGCTGTACGGAGATGCGCTGCAAACGAGCAATGCCCGCCAGCGCTGTGCCGTGTTGCAGCAACTGGGCGACATGGCGCTGTTCCTCGGCGCGCTGTTTCCGCAACGCTACGCACGCATCGGCCTGCACCAGGACTACTTCATCGGCATGGGCGGCGGGGCTTACGACTATCTCGCGGAGAACGCGCGCCATAACCGGCACATCTTCGCGGAGCTGGCGCGCACCTTCGCGCGGATGGTGGGACTCGTCGCGAATGCCTGCTCACGTGACAACCCGGTGCGCCACGAAGACATACTCGCCATTTACCAGCGCTGGTTGCAGAACCGCGATCCGCTGGCGGAGCAGCAGTTACGCGCGCTGGGCATCGTGCTGGGTGGCAGCGACCACAAACAGTGAATCAAGCGACGGACCTAAAACTGCCTGACGAGAGACGCCTCAGGCTGCTGTTCCCACGTTGATCCAGCGCGCGAGCGTCTTGGCCCACTGCGGATTCGCGTTCAGGCAAGGGACCAGCGTCAACGTGTCGCCGCCGGCGGCTTTGAACGTCGCGCTGCCCTGGATCTCGATTTCCTCGAGCGTTTCGAGGCAGTCGGTGACGAAAGCAGGGCACAGGACAAGCAGTCTCTTAACGCCGTTGCCGGCAAGTTCCTTCAGTACGTTTTCCGTTGCCGGTTCCAGCCACTTCGCCCGGCCGAGGCGGGACTGGAAGGCGATGGAATACTGATCTGCCCGCAACCCGGTGCGTTTCACGAATTCATCCGTCGTGCGCAGCACCTGGTGGCGATAGCACGTGGCGTGGGCAGCTGACGGTGTTTCACAGCACGTCGGGCTTTTCAGGCAGTGTGCGCCGGTCGGATCCGCGCGCGTGATGTGCAGCTCCGGCAGGCCGTGGTAGCTGAACAGCACGTGGTCGAACGGCTGCGACAGCGCGGGCTGCACGCTCGCGACGAGCGCGTCGATGTAATCCGGATGCGCATAGAACGGCGCCGGCACGCGCAGCATCACCTGCAGCTGGCGTTCGGCGATCACGCGTTCGGCTTCCTTCACGGCCGTCAGCACCGTGCTCTCGGCGTAATGCGGGTACAACGGCAGCAACAGGATTTCACTGACGCCAGGAAGCGCGGCGAGGCGCGTGAGCTCGCTCTCGATCGACGGATTGCCGTAGCGCATCGCCATGCCGAGCGGCAGGCTCGTGTGTGCCTGCACTTCCTTCAGCAAGTCCATCGACAGGGCCACGAGCGGCGAGCCGCGGTCGGTCCAGATGCTTTCGTAGGCGTGCGCGGAACGTTTCGGACGTGTCGGCAGCACGAACAGGCTGACGATCATCCGCCGCAGCAGCCATGGCAACTGGATGACGTAGGGGTCCATCAGGAACTGGTCGAGGTAGCGCCGGACGTCGGGCACTGTCGGGCTGTCGGGGGAGCCGAGGTTGGCGAAGAGAACGGCGCGGGTCATCGGAGATCTGCTGCGTGGTTTACTGCGTAATAGTGAACGGCTTTATATCACGCGTGCGCGGGAGGGTAGAATCGCGCGATGACATCTTCGATCAAGGTTGGCATCAGCAGTTGCCTGCTCGGCCAGCGCGTGCGTTATGACGGTGGCGACAAGCGCTCGGCCCTGTGCATCGACGAGCTCGGGCAGCTTTTCGACCTCGTGCCGACCTGTCCGGAAGCCGGCGCTGGACTCGGCGTGCCGCGCCCGCCGGTACGGCTGGTCGGGGACGCGGACGCTCCGCGTGCGCGCGGCATCGACAATCCCGCACTGGATGTGACGGACCGACTGCAATCCTATGCTTCTGCACGCGTGCCGGAACTCGCCGAGCTGTGCGGCTACGTCTTCATCCGCAACTCGCCAAGCTGCGGGCTGTTCGACGTGAAGCTGCATGCGGAAGACGGCACGCTGCTCGAGGCGACCAGCCGTGGCATCTTCGCGTCCGCTTTCGTGTCCGCGTATCCAGCGTTACCCGTCGAAGAAGAGGGAAGGCTCCACGAGGCGGGCGTGCGTGAGAATTTCATCACGCGCGTGCATGCGATGCATGAATGGAGACAGCTACGTCGCGCCGGCTTCAGTACTGCGGCGCTGACGCAGTTCCATGCGCGGTACAAGTACACGCTGATGGCGCAAAGCCTGCCGCATTACCGCGCTCTCGGGCGCATGCTTGGCAGCGCCAGCACCGAGGCGATCGAGCTGCTCGCCGAACGCTACTTCACCGCGTTGATGGAAGGCCTGGGGCATCAGGCGACGCGCGGTTCGCACACGAACGTGCTGATGCACCTGCAGGGCTACCTGAAGAAGCATCTGGGCGCCGGCGACAAGCAGGCGCTCGCCGACCTGATCGACCGGTATCGGCTAGGACTCGCGCCGCTCGCCGCGCCCATCCAGCTGCTGCGGCAGCACTTTGCCGATCACCCCGACCCTTACATCGCGCAGCAGGTTTACCTGCACGCGCGCACAGACGCGGCGCGCCAGGAGATCCAGCCATGAGCCGCGTTTTGCACTGGTTCCGCACCGACCTGCGCACGCACGACAACCTTGCGCTCGCCGCCGCGCAGGCCGCAGGCACCGTCATCGCGCTCTACATCGCCACGCCGCGGCAATGGCAGCTGCATCACGACGCCCCGGTGAAA
The DNA here is from genome assembly GCA_036405915.1 of Pseudomonadales bacterium. GTDB lineage: Bacteria > Pseudomonadota > Gammaproteobacteria > Pseudomonadales > Pseudohongiellaceae > CAILUG01. The sequence continues at coordinate 355 of DASWWP010000151.1, read as the reverse complement.
CAGGACTACTGGCGCCGCAACCTGCACGCGCTCGACGAGGAATTGCGTGCGCTGGGCATTCCACTCGTATGCGTCGAAGTACCGGCGTATGCGGACATCCCGCCGCTGCTCGGACGGCTGCTGACGCTGTGGCAGGTCGGCGCGCTGCACTGCAACCGGGAATACGCGTGCAATGAAGAGGGGCGCGATGCGCGGGTACGCGAAGTCTGCCGCGGGCTGGGCGTGCCGATGCACGTGCACGACGATGATGTGCTGGTTGCCCCGGAGCGGGTGATGAACAGGAGCGGCGAACCATTCAAGGTATTCACGCCGTTCGCGCGCACGCTGCGCGCGATGCTGCCGCCGCACGGGATCG
>DASWWP010000150.1:0-10833 GCA_036405915.1 Pseudomonadales bacterium | reverse complement strand
TGGGTTCAGACCCAATGTAGGCCTCATCATCTTCAACGATGAAGGCAAATTGCTATGGGCGAAACGCTTCGGGCAGGACGCCTGGCAATTTCCGCAAGGCGGCATCCAGCGTCATGAAAAACCTGAAAGCGCCGCGCTGCGGGAACTTCGCGAAGAAGTGGGGCTCGAAGCCACGGACGTCCAGATCGTCGCCAGTACCGGCAAGTGGCTGCGTTATCGTTTGCCCGAGCATCTGATCCGGCAACGCTCGTTCCCGGTGTGCATCGGCCAGAAGCAACGCTGGTTCCTGCTGCGACTGGTCGGCGACACCGCCCGGATCCGCTTCGATCTCGGGGACAAACCCGAATTCGACGATATCCGCTGGATCGACTACTGGGACGCGGCCGAACAGGTCGTGTCGTTCAAACGTAATGTCTACCGCCGCGCGCTCGAGGAATTGCGCCAGCCTTATTCGAATGCGCTGCAAGCGCTGCAGGCCGTGGGCCAGATAACAAAAAGCACCTGATCGACCAACAACGACGGCCCATTCCCCATGCTGGAACAGCTGCGCAGCATCATCCAGGAAGTGAACGGGGCCGCGGACCTGACGGCCACGCTCAACATCATCGTCCGTCGCGTGCAGAACGCGATGGGCACGCGCGTATGCTCCGTCTACCTGCTCGACAAGAATCTCGGCCGCTACGTACTGATGGCGACGAAGGGCCTCGACGCCGCGGCCGTCGGCAAGGCGAGCCTCTCGCCGCAGGAAGGGCTCGTCGGCCTCGTCGCGCAGCGCGCCGAACCGGTGAACCTCGACCAGGCCCGCTCGCATCCCCGATACCACTACATTCCTGAAACGCGCGAAGAAGAGTTCGAATCGTTCCTCGGCGTGCCGGTGATCCACCACGGCGACGTCCTTGGCGTGCTCGTCGTGCAACAGAGCGAAAGCCGCACGTTCAGCGCGGAAGACGAAGCCTTCCTGATCACGCTGTCGGCGCAGCTGGCCGGCGTGATCGCCAATGCAGAAGCGCGCGGCGCGGTGACGGGCATGAGCCCCGCCGGTTTGCGCACGGAAGATTCCATCTTCGAAGGCGCGCCGGGCGCGCCCGGCGTCGTCATCGCGCCGGCCGTCACGGTGTTCCCGCCGGCCGACCTGACGGCGATCCCGAAACGCCTGTGCGCCGACATCAAGGCCGAGATCCGCTTCTTCAACGAATGCCTCGAAGCCGTGCGCGTCGACATCAGCGAACTGAAGATGAAGATCAAGGGCCAGCTGCGTCCGGAAGAACGCGAGCTGTTCGACGCGTACCTGCACATGCTCAGCGACAACGCACTCGGCGCCGAAGTCGTTGCGCTGATCGAGAAGGGCAACTGGGCGCAGGGCGCGCTTGCGCAGGTGGCCCTGCTGCACGTCAGCAACATGGAAAGCATCGGCGACGACTATTTAAGGGAACGCGCCACCGACATCAAGGACCTGTGCAGCCGCGTGCTGTCGTACCTGCAGGAAGAGCAGCGCCACAACTACGTGTATCCGGAGCGCTGCATTCTCGTCAGCGAGGAACTGTCGGCGGCGATGCTCGCCGAAGTGCCGAAGGAAAAGTTGTGCGGCGTCGTATCCGCCAAGGGCTCCGCGCATTCGCACGTCGCGATCCTGGCGCGCGCGATGGGCCTGCCGGCCGTCATGGGCGTCGCCGACCTGCCGTTCGCCGAACTCGATGGCAAGGAACTGATCATCGACGGATACAACGGCCGCGTGTACAGCAACCCGTCGGACAAGTTGCGCGAACACTACACGCAGATCGTGCGCGAGGAAGTGGCGCTCTCCGAAGGCCTCGAAGCGATCAAGGACCTGCCCTGCGAAACACGCGACGGCTACCGCGTGCAGCTGTGGGTCAACACCGGCCTGATGACCGACGTGCTGCGCTCGCGCGAACGTGGCGCCGAAGGCATCGGCCTGTTCCGCACCGAAGTGCCGTTCATGCTGCGCAGCAGCTTCCCGACGGAGAAGGAGCAGGCCGAAATCTATCGCGAGCAGCTCGCTGCCTTCCATCCGAAAATGGTCACGATGCGCACGCTCGACATCGGTGGCGACAAACCACTGCCGTACTTCCCGATCCACGAAGACAATCCCTTCCTCGGCTGGCGCGGCATTCGCGTCAGCATGGACCACCCGGAACTGTTCCTCGGCCAGGTGCGCGCGATGATGCGCGCGGCAGTCGGCCTCAACAACCTGCAGATCCTGCTGCCGATGATCAGCCAGGTCAGCGAGATCGACGAGTCGATCGAGTTGATTCGCCGCGCGCATAAAGAACTGTGGGAAGAAGGCCACGAGATCGACATGCCGCCGATCGGCGTCATGATCGAAGTGCCGGCGATGGCCTGGCAGGTGGATGCGATCACGCGCCGCGCCGACTTTGTATCCGTTGGCAGCAACGACCTCACCCAGTACATGCTCGCCGTCGACCGCAACAACCCGCGCGTCGCGAATCTGTTCTCGAACCTGCATCCGGCCGTGCTGCGCGTGATGAACATGATCGCGCAGAGCGTGCGCGAGTCCGGCAAGCGCCTGAGCATCTGCGGCGAGATGGCCGGCAACCCCGGCGCCGCCGTGCTGCTGATGGCGATGGGCTTCGACATCCTGTCGATGAACGCGACGAACCTGCTGAAGGTGAAGTCGGTAATCCGCAACCTGACGAGCGAGCAGGCGAAAGACCTGTTGCGCCGCGTCCTCGAACTCGAAACCACGGACGACGTGAAAGCGCTCGTCGAACTCGAACTCTCGCACGCCGGCGTCGATCGACTGCTGCGCGGATCGCGCACCAGCTAAAGGCACGCATGATCGAATTTCCGCAGATCGACCCCGTTGCCCTCGCTATCGGCCCGCTCAAAATCCGCTGGTACGCACTGACCTACATCGTCGGCTTCGCCGCCGCGTGGTGGCTCGGCAACCGGCGTGCCGCGCAGCCCGGTTCCGGCTGGACGAAGGAACAGGTTGCCGACCTGATCACGAACGGCATGCTCGGCGCGATCCTCGGCGGCCGCATCGGCTACATCCTGTTCTACAACTTCGAGGCCTTCCTCGCCGACCCGCCGATGATCCTGCGCGTGTGGGAGGGCGGCATGTCGTTTCATGGCGGCTTCATCGGCGTCGCGCTCGCGGTCGCGCTGTTTGCCCGCAGCAATCGCAAGAACGTGCTCGACGTATTCGACTTCACCGCGCCGCTCGCGCCGATCGGGCTCGGTGCCGGCCGCATCGGCAACTTCATCAACGGCGAACTGTGGGGCCGCGTCACGGACGTGCCATGGGCGATGGTATTTCCTGCCGATCCGACGCGCCTGCCACGTCATCCATCGCAGCTGTACCAGTTTTTCCTCGAAGGCGTCGTGCTGTTCACTTTGCTATGGTGGTTCTCGAGCAGGCCCCGGCCGCGCTTCGCCGTCACGGGCCTGTTCCTGTTGGGCTACGGCCTGCAGCGTTTCGTCGTCGAATTTTTCCGCCAGCCGGATGAAGGCCTCGATTTCGTCGCCTTCGACTGGATGACGCGTGGCCAGCAGCTGTCGCTGCCGATGATCGTTGCCGGGCTCGTGATCCTGGTGCTCGCCTATCGGCGTCCCTTTAAGAGACCCTTCGCATGAAGCAGTACCTCGACCTGATGCGTCGCATCCTCGATGAGGGCGTGCGCAAGGAAGATCGCACCGGCACCGGCACGTTGAGCGTGTTCGGACACCAGATGCGTTTCGACCTCGCCGAAGGCTTTCCGCTCGTCACGACGAAGAAGCTGCACCTGCGCTCGATCATCCATGAGCTGCTGTGGTTCCTCAGCGGCGACACGAACATCCAGTACCTGAAGGATAACGGCGTCAGCATCTGGGACGAATGGGCCGACGCAAACGGCGACCTCGGTCCGGTATACGGCCGGCAATGGCGCGCGTGGCCCGGCAAGGATGGCGAGACGATCGACCAGATCACGAAGGTCGTCGCGAGCATCAGGAAGAACCCGGATTCGCGCCGCCACATCGTCGTCGCGTACAACCCGACGTTCGTCGACGACATGGCCTTGCCGCCATGCCATGCGCTGTTCCAGTTTTACGTCGCCAACGGCAGGCTGTCGTGCCAGTTGTACCAGCGTAGCGCCGACACCTTCCTCGGTGTCCCGTTCAACATCGCGTCGTACGCGCTGCTGACGCACATGATCGCGCAGCAGTGCGACCTTGCCGTCGGCGACTTCGTCTGGACCGGCGGCGACACGCATCTGTACGTGAACCACCTGACGCAGGTCGACGAGCAGCTCAGGCGCGCGCCGTATCCGCTGCCGCAGCTGAACATCAAGCGCAGGCCACCGACGCTGTTCGACTACCGCTTCGACGATTTCGAAATCCTGGACTACCGGAGCCATCCGCACATTTCCGCGCCGGTGGCGGTATGAAATCCCGATAAACGCATCACAATGCATGTAACCGTTGAATGTAGCCCGTGGAAAGTAGCCGGTAGAACGTAACCCAATGAAAGTATCCCTGATCGTAGCCATGTCGCAGAACCGCGTGATCGGACGCGACAACCAGATGCCCTGGCATCTGCCGGACGAATTGCAGTACTTCAAGCGCGTGACCATGGGCAAGCCGGTGCTGATGGGCCGCAATACTTTCGAATCGATCGGCAGGCCGTTGCCGGGTCGCCCGAACATAGTCATCACGCGCAACGCGGAGTACGAAGCCGACGGCATCAGCGTCGTCACTTCCATTGAAGATGCGCTCGATCTCGCCGACCAGCTGACGGAACATGACGCGAGCGCCGAAGCGATGGTCATCGGCGGCGCACAGATTTTTACCGAAATCTTTCCGCGCGCGGACGTGCTGTACCTCACCGAAGTGCATGCGGTCGTCGATGGCGACGTGTTCTTTCCCGAATTCGCGCCGGAAGAGTGGCGCCTCGTGTCCCGTGACGAGCACGCCGCGAACGAACGAAATCCGTATCCGTACAGCGTTCTCGTGCTGGAGCGCAAACGGTGACGACACGGGCGCTGCGTAACATCCTGCTGGCGCTGATCCTGATCCCGGTCCTTCTGTACGGTGCCGCCGGCGTGCTGTTGTCGCAGGGCAAGACGCTCGGCGCGCGGCATGAGGTGCCAGCGACGGAATCCTTCGACTTTTCCGGCGGCGATTTTGCCGGCTACGTGGCGCACGCGCGCCGCACGCTGCAGCAGGCGCGGCTCGACGAGCCTTCCGCGGAGGTCATCGACAACCTCGCACCGTTCGTCCTCGAACCGGATGCAAGCTGTCCGCGCGGCGCGTCCGGCAAGTTCGAAAAAGGCGCCGTGCTGATCCACGGCCTGTTCGACTCGCCGTACAGCATGCGCCCGTTTGGCGAAGCGCTGCGCGCGCAGTGTTTCTACGTTCTCGGCCTGCTGTTGCCGGATCACGGCACGCGCCCGGGCGATTTCCTCGACGCACGCTGGGAAGACTGGGCCGACGCCACGCACTTCGCCGCCACGCAGCTCGCCGAACATGCCGATTCGCTGTACCTCGCGGGACACTCCGCCGGCGGCACCTTGTCGCTGCTCGAAGCCGCGCGCAATCCGGAGATCGATGCGCTGATCCTGTTCGCGCCGGCGCTCGGCATCACGCCGGCTGCGAAATACGCGCGTTACGTGCGGCTCGTCGGCAAGGTCTTCAACGGCGCGGCATGGTACGAAGTGCGGCCCGACGATGCCGTGTACCGTTATGAATCGCTGACTTTCCACTCAGCCGCCGAGATGTTCGCGCTGATCGGGGCGACGAAGGAAGCGCTTGCCGAGGCACAGCGCGATTTACCGGTGTTCACCGTAGCCAGCATGCAGGACAACACGGTTTCCGCGCAGGAGATCCTCGACTACATGGAAAGCAACACGCATCCCGCATCGCACACGCTGCTGTATTCGCAGTATCCATATCGCGGCGATGAGCGGACGGAAGTCGTGATCAGCAATGCGCCCGTGCAGCGCGTGCTGAGCGTGTCGCACCTCGGCCTGATGACACCGCCGTCCGATCCGCACTATGGCCGTGCCGGCCGTTATCGCAACTGCGGGCATTACGGAGACCAGGAGAATCCGCAATACGTGCAGTGCAAGAGCGGACGCCGCGCGTTTTACGGCGAAGCCACGGCCGACAACCTCGCGCAGGGCCTGCTCGAACGCATTGCGTTCAATCCTTTCTATGACGCGATGCTCGAAAGCATGGCGGATTTTTTGCGAAGTGCCGTTCCGGTAACTGGCGAGGAAGCGCGCTAGAATCGCGCGCTCCCATCGGCGGCAGTCTTGCGTTTGTCAGGCACTCGGCACCGGGTGCCGGTCGGCGTGAAGAAGGAACATGATCAAGTACTCGCATATTCCCATTCTCGTCGTCGGCAGCGGTGCCGCCGGCACGATGCTCGCGCTAGAACTGGCGCGGCACGGCATTGCAGCCCGTGTCATCGACCGGCTGCCGGCGCCATCGAAGTATTCGCGCGCGGTGACCGTGCATGCGCGCACGCTCGAAATATTCGAACTCATCGACCCGAAGCTTGCCCAGCGCTACCTCGAGCGCGGCGTGCACAGCCCCGGCTACGTGATGCATTTCGTCGACGACAAGGGGCAGCGCCGCGACGTACGCCCCGGCCTCGATTTCAGGGTCCTGCCGTCGCGCCACCAGTTCCTGCTCGTACACAGCCAGGACGAAACCGAAGCCACGTTGCGCGATTACCTCCGGGAGAAGTACGGCCTCGAAACGGAATGGGGCCTTACGTGTACCGCAGTGGCGCAGCACGGCGATCTCGTCGAAGCGACTTTGCAGGCTGCGGACGGCACGATCGAAACCGTGCGCTGCCAGTATCTCGTTGCCTGCGACGGCGCGAATTCGCGCATCCGCCAGCAGCTCGCGCTCGCGCAGGAAGGTAGTGACTATGCGGGCACGGTGCTGCAGAACCTCGATGTCGAACTGCTCGACTTCCCCGATGACGATACGTGGATCCACTACTGCATGGGGCCGGCGCACTTCGTCATGGTCGCGAAGATGCAGAACGGTTTCACGCGCCTGCTGATGAGCCAGCCGGCTGACAAGGCCGATGCGAACGAAACGCCGCAAGCGGTGTTCGGCACCATCCTCGCCAGGCATTTCGACGGCATCCGCTTCGGCAAGACGCTGTGGCATTCGCGCTGGGCAAGCCAGGTGCGGCTTGCACATACGTATCGCAAGGGCAGCATCTTCCTCGCCGGCGATGCCGCGCACGTGCATTCGACAGCTGGCGGGCAAGGCATGAACTGCTGCATGCAGGACGCCTTCAACCTCGGATGGAAACTTGCGTTCGTGCTGAAGGACCTCGCGCGCCCCGAACTGCTCGACACCTACGAAGGCGAACGCAAGCCGATCGGCAAGCAGGTGATCGAAGCGGCATCGAAAATCCACGAGCTGTTCATGGCGGGCCGCAACAGCGGCGCCGATGCGCTGCTCGAACTGCAGCAATCCGGTTTCCTCGCGGAGCTCGTCGGCAAGGTCTCGGGCCTTTCCTACCACTATCGCAGCGAAAACGTTTCGGCCGCCGCCGACGGCCTGCCGCTTGCCGGTGACCGCATGCCGAATCCGCCGCTGCTCGGCAAGCACGCCGGCAAGTCACTGAGCGACCTGCTGCGCCACGGCGACTTCACGCTGCTGCTGTGCGCGCACGATGCCCATCAAAAATTCAGCATGCCGCCGCGCCGCGGCGTCGTCATCGAAGTCCTCGCACCGGCGCCTCCGGAGCTGTTGCCGGCAGGGACCACGCCGCAGTTGTATCTCGTGCGGCCAGACGGCTACTGCTCGTTTCGTTGCGCGGCGGCCGATACGGATCTCGTTAGCGCGCATCTCGCGCACATCTTCCGGTGACGCCTATGCAGCCGCAGGTTCGCCTTTTCGATGCCGGCGCCGAGTACTACTTCGAAGAAGGCTGTTACATCAACGAGCTGTCGAACGCGGCGGAGGATCCGGCCGTATCGATCGCGCAGGCGCGCGTGAAGCCGGGTGGCGTCACTCGCTGGCATCGTTTGCGCGAGACGGTCGAGCGTTACGTGATCCTGTCCGGCACGGGACGTGTCGAAGTGGGGGACTTGCCACCGCGGGAGGTGGGAACCGGTGCGGTCGTCGTGATTCCGCCGCTGTGCCGGCAGCGCATCAGCAATACCGGTAGCGAGGACTTGGTGTTTCTTGCGGTCTGTTCGCCGCGCTTCCGGCCGGAGATCTACGACGACCTCGAGACCTAGCGCTCAGGATCTGGTCGACGCGACCTTCGGCTTGCGCGCATCGAGGGCGAACTTGATTGCGACGATCGCAGCGGTGACGCCGATGCCGAGCGCCTGGTGCAATTCCGGGAACGCGAGCTTCTGGCCGACGTACACGAGAATCAGCGCGAGCAGCGTGCGCACCCAGTGCTCGCCGACGGTCTGTGTCATGTGGCTGCCAATCCATATGCCGGGAACCGAGCCGATCAGCAGCGTGCCGAGCAGGCCATAGTCCACGGTACCAAGGCTCGCGTGGCCGAGTCCGGCAACGAGTGTCAGCGGCACGGCGTGCGCGACGTCGGAACCGACGATGCGCGTGATCGGCACATGGGGGTACAGCAGCAACAGGGCGGTGACGCCAAGGGCGCCGGCGCCGACCGAGGTCAGCGTCACCATGAAACCGAGCACGATGCCGAGCAGCAGCGTGACAATCGGTGTCAGTTTCGGGCTGAGAAGTTCTTCGTGCTTGACGGACTTCATCAGCTCGTCGCGGAACAGCACGGACATGGAGGTCAGCAACAGCGCGAGGCCCAGCCAGAATTTGATTTCGGCGACGAGCGCATCGGAATGCAGGTCGAAGCGGCTGATGACCCAGGTCGTCACGATCGAGGCCGGCACGCTGCCGATGGCCAGTGTGCCGACGATCTTCCAGTCGATGTTCCCGAGCTTGCCGTGCGCAAAGATGCCAACGCTTTTCGTCAGGCTGGCGTACAGCAGGTCGGTCCCAACCGCGACCGCCGCCTTGACGTTGAACAGTAGCAGCAGGATCGGCGTCATCAGCGAGCCGCCGCCGACACCCGTCAGCCCGACTAGCCAGCCGACGACGAATCCAGCGAGTATGTAACCAAAATCCATGAGCGCACCTGTCGAAGAGGCGGGCAATATAGCAGCGGCTTTTCAGCATCGATAAGAATATTTGGCTCTTTTGTTATTCTCCTGGCTTATAAGGTCTGGCTGTGTAACTGGCGGATAGTACCAGCCGGGGATTGCGGTTCTGTTAATGATCTATATGTCTGATTTGGCATATTATATCTAGTTAAGCTCATAAGACGTCAAATTTGGCTCTTTATCACATCATTTTAGCTCGACTCCAGAGCCTTGAAACAATGCGCCAAAGGAGTCATATTGCTGGTATAAATCTCTACAAATGGTCATTGTTGACACCTTATGGAATTTTCACTGACGCTATCCGATAACGCCGTGCTCGAAGAACTGGGCCGGCGCCTTGCGCAGTACCGCCTGAATCTGAACCTGACGCAGCAGGCGCTCGCCCACGAAGCCGGCATTTCGTTGCGGACGCTGAATCGGATCGAGAACGGTGAGTCCTCGCAAACCTCCAATGTCTTGCGAATACTGCGTGCGCTCGGGCTGCTCGATAATCTGGACGCGCTCGTGCCGGAGGCACCAGTTAGTCCAATCCAGCAGCTCAAACTGAGAGGCAAGGCGCGCAAGCGGGCATCGGCCTTGCGGCCAGGCAAACGGGTGGCGGAGCCCTGGAGCTGGGGCAGTGCTGAAGCCGACGCGGCGCAGGCTACGCCGGGCACCGGGGAATCGACGCCATGACGCTGGCGCAGGTCAGCCTGTGGGGCCGCGTGATTGGCGCGGTGTCGTGGGACGCCGACCGCGCGGTCGCCAACTTCGAATACGAGCCGGCATTCGCCGGCAGTGGCATCGAAGTGGCGCCGCTGACGATGCCGCTCGCACGCCGCATCTACAGTTTTCCCGGGCTGCCGAAAGCCACCTTCCGGGGCCTGCCTGGCCTGCTGGCCGATTCGCTGCCGGACGACTTCGGCAATGCGCTGATCAACAACTGGCTCGCGCGGCAGGGCCGCCCGCCGGAGAGCTTCAATCCGGTCGAACGCCTTTGTTACACCGGTTCCCGCGGCATGGGCGCGCTCGAATACGCGCCGCTGCTTGGACCGGTCGAAGGCCCGGCCGCCCAACTCGACCTCGATGCGCTGACCGCCCTCGCGGCCGACATCCTGCGCAGCCGCGACAAGGTCCAGGGCTCCTTCGCCGCGCCGGCGCAGGAAAGCACGCTGACCGACATCCTGCGGGTCGGCACCTCCGCCGGCGGCGCACGCGCAAAAGCAATCATCGCGTGGAACCCGAAAACGCAGGAAGTGCGTTCCGGGCAGGTGAAGGCCGGGCAGGGCTTCTCGTACTGGTTGCTGAAATTCGACGGCGTCAGTGGCAACCGTGACAAGGAACTCGACGATCCCGAAGGCTACGGCCTGATCGAATACGGCTACTACCTGATGGCCTGCGCAGCGGGCATTGAGATGGCCGAAAGCCGCCTGCTGGTCGAAAACGGCCGCAGCCACTTCATGACGAAGCGCTTCGACCGCACGGACACCGGCGGCAAGCTGCACATGCAGACGCTATGCGGCCTCGCGCACTTCGACTTCCGCCAGCCCGGCGCGTATTCATACGAGCAGGCGCTGCAGGTCATTCGCCGCCTGCACCTGCCGATGGACAGCATCGAAGAGATGTTCCGGCGCATGGTCTTCAACATCCTCGCGCGCAACCAGGACGACCACGTGAAGAACACCGCCTTCCTGATGCAGCCCTCCGGCGCGTGGTCGCT
>DASWWP010000149.1:0-11630 GCA_036405915.1 Pseudomonadales bacterium | reverse complement strand
GAATGCCGCGCAGGCCGCGGCCAGAATCAGCTTGTTTACTGTCATGTGTGCTCCTTTCGATTAGAGGTAAAGAGTGCGAGAGAGGGTGCAATGCGCCGCGCGCGCAGACTAGCGGCTACGCGGCCGCAAATACAGCGAAGGCCGCGGCAAATGCGGAACAGCGTGGATGGGGGTCAAGGCTGTTGCAGTGCGCTCCATGCCGCCTGATAGCGGCCCAGATCGGGCCATGCGCCGTTCAGCGCGCCCATGAACGCGAGCAGATCTGCCTGGTCGCGAGCGCTGAAGCCGAGCGGATCGAGTTCGGATTCGCCGACCTCGGGTTCAGGCGGATCGCTGTAGAACGCGATCACGTCCTGCATCGACGAAAAGCGGCCGTCGTGCATGAACGGTTCGGTACCACGCCAGTTGCGGAGCGACGGCGTCTTGAATGCGCCACGATCTTTTTCGTCATTCGTGACAGCAAAACGGCCGAGGTCAGACTCGGTGCCCGTGCCGACATTGTGGAACTTGTGATCGCTGAAATCCGGTGGAATGTGGCAGATCGCGCACTGTCCACGCGTGAAGAACAGGAAGCGCCCGTTCGACTGTGACTTGTCGAGTGCGTCCTTGTCACCCTTCAGCCAGCGGTCGTATGCCGTTTCGCCGGTGACGAGCGTACGTTCGAAGGCCGCCAGCGCCGCGGTGACGTCTGAGATGGTCGGCGCATCTACCCCGATCGCGGCGAAGGCCTTGCGGTATTCAGGTTCGGATGCGACGCGCTGCGAGATTTCGTCGAGCGTGAAATCCATCTCGAGCGGATTCGTCATCGGGCCTTCGGCCTGGTGCTCGAGCGAATCGGCACGGCCGTCCCAGAACAGCTGCGTGGCATTCGCGAGGTTGACGACGGTTGGCGTGTTGCGGCCCAGTTCATCGCCGTGCACGCCGGTGCTGAAGCGGCGGCCGTCGCTGTACCCTTTCTCGGGAACGTGGCATGAGGCGCAGGCGAAGCTGTCGTCGCGCGACAGCCGCTTGTCGAAGAACAGCTTCCAGCCGATGGCGGCCTGCGGCGTGATCGCCGTGTCCACCGGCGCAGTGCCGGCATCAGGCGTCACGGACGGCTGCGCGAACGCCAGCGACGCGCAGCACCACAGCAACAGTGACGCGCGCAACATCCTAATCATCGAGCACGACGCCCCACGGCATGTTGCCGACTTCGACCGTGTCGATTTCCATGTGCGTGGCCGTGTCGATGACCGACATCGTGCCGTCGACACCGTTCACGCCGTACAGGCGCGAACCATCGCGCGACAGCGCGATGCCCCACACGCGGGAGCCCACCTTGATCGTGTTCGTGATCTCGAGCGTCTCCGCGTCGAGCACGGCGATCGTGTTGGCGCGACCGGTGGACACGTACAGCGTCTTTTCGTCGGGGCTCAGCAGAACGCCCTTCGGCTTCACGCCGTCGATCTCGGCCATCGAGGCCTTCTGCGCAACCGTGTTGTTCGCGACATCGATCTTCGAGATCTCGCCTGCAACCTCGCTCGTGACGTAGGCCCACTTGCTGTCGGCCGTGAATATGACTTCACGGGGCCGCGCACCGACGAGAATGTTCGCGATCAGCTCGTGGTCCGGCACCGACACGACGTGCACCATGTTCGTCGACTCGCTCGTGACCATCACGCGCGTGCCATCTGGCGATGCACCGACGCCTTCCGGCTCGATACCGACCGGAATCTCGGCGACGATCTCGCGCGTTTCCGGATCCAGCGCGGATGCCAGGTTCTCGTCTTCATTCGACAGGTAGATCGTGCCGTTCGGATGCACGGCGAAGTTCTCGGGATCGGAGCCGGCCGGGATCGTGTCGATCAGCTCCAGAGTCTTCGTGTCGATGACGCCAATCGCATTGTCGTCGCCCAGGGCGACATACACCTTTGCATGGTCGGGCGACAGGCCGATGCCGCGCGGACGATTGCCGACGTCGATCGTCTTTTCGACCTGCAGCGAGCCGGCATTGACGACGGTGACGGTGTTGTCTTCCTCGTTCGTGACGAAGAGGCGGTTCGTCGGTTGCGCGATGGCCGTGCCTGCGCACAGCACGAGCAGCGAACAGGCGAGCTGGGACAGGTTTTTCATGATTTCACCCTCGATAGGTTGTGTATGCGCCCGCGTTATTGCGAACAGCCCGGCAGGCCGAGCGAGTCGAGATCGTCGATGTCGGCTACGCCGCGCACCGGCGCCTCGCCGACGAGTTCACCGCTCGCATCGACGAGCAGCAACGGCTGGCGTAACTGGCCATTGTCGCGGAATGTCTGGTTCAGGCCCTTTTGCCCGTCGAACACGAGGCCGTCCTGCAGCAGCGCATCGATCGCGGCAGGATCGGCGCTCTGTGTGCGCACGACCGCTTCGGCCACGCTGCGCGTGGCGGCCCAGCCGGCCCATGCATCGCTGTCCATCGCCACCGAAAATTGCTCGGTGTAACGCTTGTTCAGGTCGCGGCCGGCGAACTTGACGAATTCTGGATGCCATGCGATCGCCGTGACTTTCTCGCCGTCGTTCGCCTGCGCCCACTGTGCTTCGGCGTCGGCAAGCATCTTCGCGCTCGGGGCCGTCTGGTAGAGCCCGTCGAAACATTGTTCGCGCAGGTCCATGTCCGGCAGCGAGATGTTGAATACGGGTACGTGAAGTGGCGCGTAATGCTCGAGCACGCGCATCAGCTGTTCACGGCCGTCGGCCACGATAACGGCGCTGATGCCCTCGTTGCCGCCCTGCAGTGCTTCATCAACGCTGACTTCATCGAGCACGTAATCTATGCCGAGGAAACGCCCCTGGATGTTGCCCTCCGTCTGACCGAGCACGGCGCCGTTGCGATGGCTTGCATAGGATTCCGTGTCGGGGCCGACGAGCAGCATGCGAACGCGCAATGGCTCCGCCGCGGCGCCTGCATCGCCGGAAGAACCCACGATGAGCGAGGTCAACAACACGGCAGTGGCGCTGCCCGAAAACACCTGGCCTGGCTTCATGTGCACTCCCCTCCGGACGTGGTGCGATACGTTACGGCCGAAGCCGACTTGCCCGGATTATAGCCCGAATCATGGAGGAATTCGGAAAGCGCCGGGCGTCACGTGCACGCCAATGCGCGGCAGCTGAACGGGATATGAATGGAGGAAGCTACTGTGCATCGCGCCGAAAAAAGTCCGGGCGCGGCATCCTTGCCACGCATGTGAGCGATGATCAGAAACGCGCCTTCAAACCTAGCCATGCGGCGCGCGGCGCGCCGACACCGAGGAAGTACGGGCGGTTGTCCGCAAGGCCTCCGACGATTTCGTCGGGGTTTTCGCCGAGCAGGCCGAAATTCTCGTAGTCCTCGTCGAACACGTTCGTCACGCGCGCGAAGGCGGTAAAGCGTTCCGCAAACGTGTAGCTTCCACGCAGGTTCACGAGCGTGTAGGCATCGACCGTGTCGAGCTGGTTCGATTCGTCGCCGCGCATGACCTGGTTCGAATTGTGGATCACTTCTACACCGACAAGCGCGTTCTGCACGATGCGCCAGTCGCCGCCGACCTTGATGATGTTTTCCGGGATGCCCGGAATGCGATCGCCGGCCTGCACGGACAGTTCACCGTCGGCATTCGCGGCGGGATGGTTCGGGCTCAGTACGTCGAAGTCATCTTCGAATGTCGCTTCGATGTGCGAGAAAGACGCATACCACTCGAGCGGTCCCGCACTGCCACTGAAACTGAACTCGAGGCCCCAGCGCTGCGTCTCGTCGACGTTCGCGAACAGCCCGGTCGAACGGCCCGTGGTCTGGAACAGGATGTCGTCCTCGTTCGTCGCGGCGAACCAGCCGAGCTCGTAACGCACGCCTCCAAGGGCCATGCGCATACCGCCTTCGAAGCTGCGCGTGACGACATCGTCGAGCGGCGGATCGGCGAGGAAGGCGTTCGGCAGGCGGCATTCGAAATCGATGTCGTCAGGGTCTTCGCCGTCCTCGATCGCGAATTGCCGCGCGACCTCGAACACACCTTCATTGCACGCGAGTTCAATCGGCGTCGGCACTCGGTTCGATTCGCTGTACGAGCCGAACATCGTCAGCTCGTCGTCTGGATTCCACGTCAGGCCAATAGCCGGATTGAAGCGCGAGAAGCTATGATCGCCGTTCAGTTCGCGGCGCTGGCCGGAACGGTCGCGCAGGGTGACGTCCGTGTCGTTGTAGCGTCCTGACAGCGTCAACGCGAGCTGGTCGTTCAGGTCGAGCGTGTTGCTGAAATAGATGCTGTACGTTTCAGTTTCGGTGCGGATGTCGGTGGCCGCGTCGTCGATGAAGCTGCCGGTGCCGAGGTTCTGCGTGCTGCGTGTCACCGGATCGAGGCCGGCCAGTTCCGTAACGGCATTGAACGCCGACTGGCCGCGGAACCAGCTGTAGCCGCCGATCAGCTGGTTCGAGCGGCCGAACAGGGCTTCCGTCCACTCGAACTGCCCGCCGAAGCCCGTGCTGCGCTGCCTGCGGCGGCTGATGTTGTTGATGGCTTCATCGCTCAGTATGCCGGTGCCGCTGAGCTCGCCGCTGATGTCTTCGGGTTCGTACAGGTCGTCGTCGAGGCCGGCTGCGTCGGCCGCTTCTTCGATCAGCTCCTCGAGGTCGGCGAAGCTCGTAATGCCGTCATCTTCACCGTCGCAGATGTCGTCGAGTTCGATGGCAAGGTCATTTTCGAGACGATCTTCGAGATCGTCGTCTTCTTCCAGCAGCGCCTGCGCGCCACCGGCAAAATTGCAGAGTTCGAATTCGGAGCCGTCGCCGTTGAACGAATAGGTCCTGTTCTCGCGGTTGAATAGATTGCCGCTGAACGCCAGCGTGCTCGTGACACGGTGACGGCCATTCAGGTCGACCATCGTCACGTCGTTTTCCGTGATGTCCGGCGCCGTGAAGATCGACGAACGGTCGATTGCCACCATGCCGATCGGCAGTGCGCCGTTGCCGATCAACTGGCTGTCGCCTTCCTGCACGGCGAGATCGAGCGCACTCCGGTTGCCGTCGCGCCAGCTCACAGCACCATAGAAACTGCGAGCGTCGGAATCCGACAGGTCGCGCCAGCCTTCTTCGTCGAAGTGGCTATAGTTGGCGTAGTAACCCCACGTGCCGTTGTTCGCCCCGCTTTCGACCGTCGCCGTCGTGCGGCCCCACGACCCGGCGGAGACTTCGGCCTGGTTGCCCGCGAAGTTGAAGCCGTTCTTCATCGTCAGCGCGAGCGCGCCACCGAGCGTGTTGAGGCCGAACAGCGGATTCGCGCCGCCAA
The DNA here is from genome assembly GCA_036405915.1 of Pseudomonadales bacterium. Taxonomy (GTDB): domain Bacteria; phylum Pseudomonadota; class Gammaproteobacteria; order Pseudomonadales; family Pseudohongiellaceae; genus CAILUG01. The sequence goes on along the minus strand of DASWWP010000149.1, from coordinate 6,357 downwards.
TAAGGTCCATCTGGTGTACGGCGGATTCCGGCACGAGGTCCCAGTTGACGGCATCCCCGAGCGGCTCGTTGATACGCACGCCGTTCTGGTACACCGCAAGCCCCTGCGGCAATCCGAGCAGAGGCGACGCCGTGAAGCCGCGATACTGCACGTCGGCCTGCAGCGGGTTGTTCTGCGCAGAATTGATGCTCACGCTCGCGAGCCGCGAATTCAGGTAGTCGCTGACATCGAGCGTTGCAGCATCCGCGAGATCCTCGGCCAGCGCAGTCTGCACGGCATGCGGCACCTTATCCAGGCTCTGGCTCGCCGCGGCACCGGGCGTGATGCCGACGACGACGATCTCGTCGATCGCATCCGCCGCACGCACGGTGGATGCCGCCAGCGGCAGCATGAGCAGCAGTGCGCCGCGGACCGCCGACGCCATCTTCGTTTTTCTGTACATCCGGATTCCCCTTACAGCCGGTTCGAGACGGGGCGAATGGTAGAGAGCGCGAACGTGGGTAGACAGGGACACGCTCACGAACTGGCCGGGAAATTTTCCCGGTTCAGAGCGTGGCGAGCCCCTTGCTGATGGCCAGCCGCACGAGTTCGGCGCTGCTACTGACGTGCAGCTTGTCCTTGATCTGCGTGAGGTAATTCGAAATGGTCTTCGTGCTGAGCGATAGCGTGTCGGCGATTTCGTCGATGCTGCGGGCCTCGGCAAAGAGGCGCAGGATCTGCAGCTCGCGCGTGGACAGGCCCGCGAGCGCTTCGCGCTGTCCGCGGCTCTGCTGGACGACCATGTTCTGGGCCAGTTCGCCGTCTATGTACGTGTTGCCGGCGGCAATGCGACGCACGGCGGTAGTCAGCGTTTCTGGCGAACTGTTCTTGCTGATGTAGCCGGATGCGCCCGCCTGCAGTGCATGTTCCACGAGAGCGGCGTTTTCGTGCATCGAGAACACGAGAACGCGTGCCTGCGGGTACGTCGCCAGCAGCTGCCGGATCGCTTCCATGCCGCCGATGCCGGGCATCGTCAGGTCCATGACGAGCACATTGGGGGCGACGTCGGCGTAGCGTGCAAGTGCGTCCTCGCCGCTGGCCGCTTCGGCAACGACCTCGATGTCGTCGATGTTCTCCAGGAAAAAGCGATAGCCCGCACGTACGACGGCGTGGTCGTCGGCAAGCATCACCCGAATACGCGCGGACATTCGTCAAGCTCCGGTAAAGCGCAGTTCGATCCTGACTCCCGCGCCGGGCGAGCTTACCAGATCCAACGTGCCGTTGAGTGCATGGCTGCGTTCGCGGATGCCGGACAGACCCATGCCCGCCCGTATCGTGGCTGGATCGTAACCGCGGCCATCGTCCGTGATGACGAGATCGTAATGCGTGCCGCTCGCCGTCAGCGTGATGTCTATGCGCTCGGCCTGCGCGTGCCGTGCGGCATTCGTCAGCGCCTCCTGGACGATGCGGTAAAGGTTGATTTGCGCATCGGCATCGAGCGCGCCGAAATCGCCATCGGCCCGGACGCTGCTGCGAAAGCTACAAAACGTTTCGCGGTGCACGCGGTTCCACTCGTCGATCATCGACTGCAGCGCCGCGATCAGGCCCAGCTCGTCGAGCACGGGTGGCCGCAGCCGGCTCATCATGCTGCGCACCTGGCTGCCGATTTCGTTGGAGATCGTGCCTATGCGCGCGGCGCCTTCGGCGCTCATGTCGTCGACGCCACGCAGGCGCTGGGCAATCGAGAAGGCCATCGCCTTGATCGCGCTGATCGACTGGCCCAGTTCGTCGTGGAGTTCGCGCGCCAGGTGCCGCCGTTCGTTTTCGCGAATGACGAGCGCCATCTGCGTCAGGCGGTCGTTTTCTTCCTGGCTGCTTCGCAGCGTGGCCGTCAGTTCGTTCAGCTTTTCGGCGATTGCCTTGAGTTCGGGTAATGACGCTGGCGGCAGCCTGCCGCTGAAATCGCCCTGCTCTGCTTCGTCCAGTTGCGCGACGATTGCGCTGACAGGCGCGAGCCAGCGGCCAAGCGTGACGTAGAGCAGCCCGTTGAGCACGAGCAGCACGAACGACAGCACGAAGATGAATGTGCGTGTTTCACGCCAGACTTCGTCGATTTCGTCGGCGGGATTCGCGCGGATGACGATGTCTTCACCACCACCGAGCGGCACGGCGTAACGCAGCGGCTGCGCCTGCACGAGCCAGACGAACCAGCCCGGCGCATCGCTGGCGAGTGCTGGTTCAGGTGGAGGCATGCTGCCTTCGCTTCCAATGCTGATGTCGAGATGTCGCGCGTTCTCGATGGCGCCAAGACGCTCGAGTAGCTGCGTATGGTCGCGGATGCCTTCCACGCCTGCGTCTGCCAGCACCGATTCGAGCAGCTGCGAAGTCAGCATGGCCGCGGAGCCGACTTCTTCGGCCACGCGTTGCCGCGCGCTGCCGATCAGGAAGCTCAACCCCAGCACCATGCCCACGGCGAACAGCAGGCTGACGATGAGGCTGAGGCGGACGCGCAGGCTCATGCCGCGATGATGTCCACGTGCAGCGGCGCGAGGCCCTCGATGCGCAATTCGATACGATCGCCTGCGACTACCGGACCAACACCGGCAGGCGTGCCAGTGAAGATGAGGTCGCCGGGTTGCAGGGTATACAGCTTCGAGAGTTCGGCGATGATTTCGTCGCAGTTCCAGATCATGTCCGCCAGGGCCGCATCCTGTTTCAGCGTGCCGTTCACGCGCAGCTGCAGCCGGCCATCGAGCACGTTACCGGCGGCTGCGAGCGGATGGATCGCGCCGAGCGGCGCCGAATGGTCGAAGGCCTTGCCGGTATCCCAGGGCTGGCCACGCGAACCGGCGGCGGTTTGCAGGTCGCGGCGCGTCATGTCGAGGCCTGCCGCGTAACCGAACACGTGGTCGAGCGCATTGCTGCTTGCAATGTTGCGCCCGCCTCGGCCGAGCGCGAGCACGAGTTCGCCTTCGTAGTGCAGGTTATGCGTGCCGGGCGGATACGGCATATGGCCGTCGAGCAGGATGGCATCCGCCGGCTTCAGGAAGAAACAGGGTGGCTCGCGGAGGTCGGCGCCCATTTCACGTATGTGTGCAGCGTAGTTCTTGCCGACGCAGTAGATGCGATGCACGGGGAAGAGTTCGTTGCCGCCGAGAATCGGTACGGCGGGCTGGACGTGCGGAGTGAATGCGAAGGCCATGTGAAGTTCCCGTTAAAAGACGCCAGCGTAAGCCCGCGCAGCCGCGGCATCAATGCAGGCGACGCAGGTTTTTTGCGCGGGCACTGCCGGAGTTTCCACGGCTCGCGGGCGTACAATGCGCGTTAACATATGCTGCAAAAAACAAGGATAGATTCGATGAATACCTTTTCATTCAGCGCGTTGCTGCAGAAATTCCAGAATCTCGGCCTCAGCCTGGATCTGTTCAAGGACAAGCCGCGCCCGAATTTCGACGAAGTCACGCACGACCTGTGCAGCACGCTGCTGCAGTTGAGAGGCGAAGCCTCGTCCGTGGCGATTGCCGAGGAAATCATCAGGCATTACCGCGGTGGCACGCTTGCCGAAAAGCAAGGCTTCTTCCGCTACCTGCACGACACGCTCGGCGCCGATGCGGGGCGCGTCGACCAGGCCATCCGTAACTGGCAGGGCACGCCGTCGGGACAAAACCTGCAGGCGCTCGGCGCTGCCTGCGAACCACCCCGCATCGAACTGTTGCGCACGCTTAACACCGCACCCGGCGGCACGATGGCGTTGATCGACATGCGCGACGACCTGCTGAAGATGGCTGGTGACGATCCGGTATTCGCGGTGATCGACGAAGACCTGCTCCACCTTTTCCGCGCGTGGTTCAACCGCGGCTTCCTCGAATTGCGCCGTATAGACTGGCAAACGCCCGCACTGATTCTGGAGAAGCTGATCGAGTATGAATCCGTGCACGAAATCCAGGGCTGGGACGACCTGCGCAGGCGTCTCGAAAGCGACCGTGGCTGCTTCGGCTTCTTTCACCCGGCCATTCCCGACGTGCCGCTGATTTTCGTCGAGGCCGCGCTTACGAACGGCATCAGCGACAACGTGCGCGCGCTGCTGCAGCAGGAACCGCCACGCAATGGCCATACGCCCGACAAACTCCCGAATACCGCGGTGTTCTACTCGATCAACAACTGCCTGCAGGGACTCAGGGGAGTGTCATTCGGCAACTTCCTGATCAAGCACGTGATCGAACACCTGGCCGTCGAGGCGCCGCACATTACCCAATACGTCACGCTGTCGCCGATACCCGGCTTCATGCGCTGGCTGAAAAAAGAGTGGCCGCAGCTGTCGCAGAACGGCGATGGCAAGGGCGTCCTGGCGCCCGACGCAAAGGAGGCCGTCGATGCATTGTTGCGCGGCGAACTGAACGCCGACATGATTGCTGCATCACAGCCGCTGCAGACCACCCTGCCGGCGTTGTGCGCGCGTTACCTCGTACTCGCGAAGAGCCGCGACAAGCCGGCCGATCCGGTTGCCCGTTTCCATCTCGGGAACGGCGCGCGCCTCGAGCGCATCAACTGGATGGCCGATGCGTCGCCGAACGGCATCGCGCAGTCGGCCGGACTGATGGTGAACTACGTCTATGACCGCAAGACGATGGCCCGCAACCACGAGGCCTACGAGCAACAGAACGAAGTGGCGTACTCGCTCGCCGTGCGCAAGCTGCTGCCGGGCCCGGCGGTACCGATGATCAAGCTGGCGCCGGCGCGCTAGACGACATCGCGCGGTCCCTGCACGGATTTATCGAAAGGTCCGGTCAGGCAGCGGCAAGAGGTTCGTCGTTCTTTGCATCAGCATGTCGGGACCAGGCGGCGACCTCGTCACAACAATACAATGACAGGACGCCGCCGATGACGCTCCGCATAACCCTCACGCTGTTTACGCTGCTCGCCACGCTTATCAATCCAGTCGCCCACGCGGCGCCCGAAGACGAAATCCGCGCCGCGGGCCAGCGATGGATAGAGGGCATCGGCATGGGCGATCCCGACTACATGGTCGCGCTGTACGCCGAAGACGGTATCCTCCACGGCACCGGATCGCCCGTCATACGAGTGGGTCACGCGCTGATACGCGAGTACTTCGCGGCTCTGAATGCGCCGGTGAGAATGAACTTTGTCGAGCCGCAGCACATTCGCGTTTTTGGGGACATGGCGGTCAACACCGGCAACTACGAGACTTCGATCAACGGCGCTGCGCCGATCCGGCTGCGTTACAGCTTCGTATACCACAGGGTCGGCGATCAATGGCTCATCGTCGACCATCACTCGTCGCGCATGCCGGAAGTGCAGTGAACTAAAGGCGGATATCGCGCAATAAAAAAGGGCTCCCGGGAGCCCTTTTATTCGCCTGGATTTCCGCTTCGGAAGGAATGGCGACCGTGATGAGCCTTCTCTCCTGCTGCCGCAGGATCGGCAACAGTGATGGCCGTCATTCCCGCGAAAGCCGGAATGACGTTCCAGTCGACTTACAGCACGGCCTTCACGATATTGCGGAATTCTTCGTCCGTAATGACCGTCTTCTTCTTGATGCCGAGCGCCTTCACCTGTTCGAGTATCTGCGCGACCTTGTCGTCAGGTGTATCGTTGATACCCATCTGCTCGAGGCTGAACGTCACCGAACGCTTGCCGCTCTTCTTGCCGAGCACGATGTCGCCGCTGCGTCCGGTAAGCGCCGGATGCGTGCCGAACATCGCGAGCGGCTCGGTGATGACGAGGTCGACGCCGATACCGGATTCGCGCGTGAAGTTGCGCGAGCCACCGACTGGCTTGTTCTGCGCAATGGGGATATTCGCCTTCTTCGACACGAGGTCGAACAGGGCCGGGAACTTCTTCATGTCGTAGCCCATTGGAATGCCGTACAGCACCTCGAGCGCGAGTACGAGTTCTTCCATCGCCGCGTTGCCGGTGCGTTCGCCGAGGCCGTTGACGCACGAATGCACGACCGTTGCGCCCGCTTCTACGGCGGCAAGTTCGGTGGCGACGCCAAGGCCGAAGTCGTTATGCGTGTGTATTTCCACCGGCAATCCTGTTTTGCTGCGCACGAGACGCACCATGTACTTGATCGCTTCCGGCAGCGCGCAGCCCATCGTATCGACGACGCCGACGGAATCGGGTGGCGACTCGTTCATGATCGCGTCGAGCAGGTTCACGAGGTCTTCCTCGCGTGCACGCGTCGTGTCATAGGGGAAGAACACGGTGTACAGGCCACGCTCCTTCGCATAATTGATGGCATCCCTGCTCTTCTTGAACACGTCTTCCCAGGTCCACTTGAACTGGTATTTCAGTTTCGGGTAGCCGATCGGCACTTCGATGATGACGCCCTGCGCGCCGACGTCGACCGCGGCGTCC
>DASWWP010000148.1:0-7654 GCA_036405915.1 Pseudomonadales bacterium | reverse complement strand
GGCTGCAATCTGGTCGGCATGTTTGCCTTCGCCGTGCATGCGATGGCCGAACTCGCTGTCGTACAACTTGCCACCATGCATCTCCCGCAGGCGACGCAGGATCTTTTCGGCACGATCCGGGAAGTGCGCGTGCGCCCAGCTCTGGAATAGATCCTTCACGCCGTACGGCAGGCGCAGCATCGTGTAGCCAGCCGTTACGGCGCCAGCGTCGGCCGCGGCTTTCAGGATGGCGGGGATTTCGTGATCGGTGAGGCCCGGCAGCACGGGGCCGATCATGACGCCGACGGGTACGCCGGCTTTCGCCAGCGTCTCGATTGCGCGCAGCCGCATGTCCGGACGCGAGGCACGCGGTTCCATCAGGCGCGCCAGCGAGGCGTCAAGTGTCGTGATCGACAGGTTCACGAGGACCAGGTCGCGAGGCGCCATCTCGGCAAAGATGTCGGTATCGCGCATCACGAGATGGTTCTTCGTGATCAGCGCCGCCGGATTTCCGAAATCACGCAGCACTTCCATGCACGCGCGCGTGATCTTCAACTTGCGTTCGAGCGGCTGGTAACAGTCGGTAATGCCGCTGAACATGATCGTATGCGGCTGCCAACTGCGCGAGCTGAATTTTTCGCGCAGCAGTGCCGCGGCTTCATGCTTCACGAATATCTTCGTTTCGAAGTCCAGGCCGGCCGACATGCCGAGGTACTCGTGCGTCGGCCGCGCGAAGCAATATATGCACCCATGCTCGCAGCCGCGGTAGGGATTTGCCGTGAAGTCGATGCCAACATCGGGGCTGTCGTTGCTCGTCACGATCGTGCGTGAGCTGTCACGAAATACCTGTGTCGGCACCTGGCGGTCGAGCTCGGCCGCTTCCGCTTCGAGCAGTGCGTCGAAGGTTTCGGCGTCGGTTTCGTGCGTCTTGTCCTCGAAGCGGCCCGCGGGGTTGTCAAGCGCGCCGCGGCCGCGTACGGGAGGACTGAAGGACGGGAGTTCGTGCGGCTTGCGGAAGGTCATGCCGGGACTATACAGCTACATTCCGGCCCTTCCGCAAGTCATTGATCTTGCCTCACGAGCCCACGACGCCACCGTCCCTGCGCATGATGACGATCGTCGAATCGCGGCCCGGTGTCGCGGTCGGGTCGGGATGCTGCAGGTTTACGAACATCGTTTTTCGATCCGGCGTCACGGCGAGCCCGGTCACCTCCGCGCCCCACACGCCCTCGAACAGGCGGCGGATTTCGCCGGTGTAGATGTCCGCGACGAGCATCTGGTCGTTGAGTCCGTCGTGCTGTGCGCCGTCGGTCTGGATGAAGAGGCGCCCGTCCGGATCGGCCCACAGGCCGTCCGGAGACGCGAACGAAGCTTCGGTGCCATGCGTGTCGCTAGCGAGCACGAAGATTTCCCAGCGGAACGTCAGGCCGACGTGCTGGTCACTGTCGAGCCAGCGAATGATGTGCCCGTCGGGATTCGGCGCCTGCGGATTTGACGCCGTGGCGCCGGGAACGCCGCTGCGGCCGCGGTTGGAATTGTTCGTCAGCGTGCAGTACACGAGGCCGTTCGGTGCGACGGTGGCCCACTCGGGGCGGTCCATCGGGGTGGCGCCGACGAGATCGCCAGCGCGGCGCGCATAGGTCAGTACTTCCGCCTGCGTGTCGAATTCGGCAGCGATGAGCGGATTGTCGATGGTCAGTTCGATCCATTCGCCAGTGCCGTCGTCATTGAACCGTGCGACGTACAGCCGGCCGTGGTCGAGCGGATCCAGGCCGCGCGCGCGCATCACGCGCCAGTTATCGGCCGATACGAACTTGTAGATGTAGTCGAAGCGTTCGTCGTCGCCCATGTAGCCGACGATGCGACCATCGCGGCCTTCGACGATGGCGATGCCTTCGTGCTTGAAGCGGCCGAGCGCGGTGCGCTTGACTGGTTGCGAGTGAGGCCGCGTCGGGTCGATCTCGACGATCCAGCCGAAGCGGTTTGCTTCGTTGGCATAATCGGGATTCGACAGGTCGAAGCGATCGTCGAACAGGTGCCAGCCGTAGCTGCTGGCTGCGGCAATGCCGTAGCGGCGCTGCATCGCGTTCGGTGTCCACGTGCTGCGCGCACCGAAGTACGCATTGAAGTTCTCTTCGCAGGTCAGGTATGTGCCCCACGGCGTATGGCCGTTCGCGCAATTGTTGACGGTGCCGAGGTAGGCGTTGCTCGCAGTATTCTGCAGCAGCGGCGATCCGGCGACCGGGCCGCTGAACGTGACGGGCGTATTGACGTGGATGCGACGTGCGAGGCCATGCCGTCCCGTAGTGCGCCACTTGCCATTGCCTTTGCCGGTGCGCTGGATTTCGACGATTGTCACGCCATGCATGTACTGCGAATGACGTACGTCGTCGAGGTTCGACGGCGTGTTCTTGCCGAGCAGCACGATGTTGTCGCCATACTCGTTGTTCAGGATCAGCAGGCCGTGCGAGTTGCCGGAGATGCCATGCCCGATCGGGCAGTACCACATGCCGTCATGGCCAATGCCGACGACTTCGAATTTGTTTGGTGCAATCGGCGAGCCGTACGGGATCAATACGTCATATGTGTATTCAGGCGCGATTCGCGGTGTTCCGCCGCCGCCGCCCGCGAGTGGCACCGGCGTGAAATTCATGAGCCCGGCGCCGCCATTACCTTGCAGGCCGCCTGCGATCGCATCGAGGGGTTCGCCAGCGAGGAAGCCGGCGATGGCCAGTGCACCACCGCCGACCAACCTGCGGCGCGAGGCATAGGTATTGAGTACGTCGTGAAAAGGACGGTTCGTCGAATCGTTGCTGGTGATGTCGTCGTCGATCATGGTTCGCTTCCTGTGTGGGCCTGGATGCGAACGGTAGTGCGGAGAGGTTCAGCGCGCGTAAACGGCGGCGCACCGCCGCGTTAAAAATGGGTCAGGATTTGGGAAAGAGGCGAGGGCGAACCAGAGGGGGTAAAGACAGGAGGCATACGCGAGGCGCGTATTCGTTACGTCGTTCGATTCCGCACCGGCAGCGCATGCCGGCGCGGAATCGAGGCGTTCACATCAGTCGGCTCCGGTGACGCGGCCGACTTCCGTGCCGTCGGGGCCGCGCACGGCCGTGACGTAACCGCCGTCCTCGCCATTGCGCATCGGCGCGATGCGGATCGCGATCGTGTCATCGACCTTGAACAGGTTCGGCGTGAGGCCCTGGCGCGCCATGTTGTTGCGGCTGTGGCCTTCGAACTCGATGTCGCGCGTGCCTTTCGCGTCGGTGACTTCGAGAATGAGTTTCATGTGAGGGTTGGCGAAGCGGACTTCCTTCACCTTGCCTTCGACGACGACCGTGTTCTGGAAGTCGAACATCACGGCCGAATGATGTGCGAGCACGGTGGACGTCAAGATCGCGAACAGCAGGCCGGCAAGTGCTTTTACGATTTTCATAGTGAGTTTCCTGTAAGGGTTCGCGTTATTCCTGGATCATCGTGAGGCCCTTGGCCTCGTACAGCTTCGTCAGGTCGTCGAGCCATTTCGGTTCGGCGCATTCATACGACTTGACGTGGTAGCCCTCCATTTCCTGCCAGCGCTTCGTCGTCGTGAAAGGTTCCTGTAGCCAGTTCGGATCCGTCATCGTCAGGTCGGCGGCGAGTACGCGCGTGCCGTCTTCGAGCGGCGTGTCGAAGTAGTACTCTTCACGAATCGTGGCTTCGCTGGTGTGGGGATAGCGCGAATCGACCTGCGTCTTGAGGTTAACGGTTTCGACGATAAGACGGTCACCTTCCCAGCGCGCCGACGAATACCCGTTTCGCTCAGGAAAGAACTGCGATGGATCTTCCGCTTCGTCGCCGATGAAGATGCGGCGCATCTCGCTATGGGCTTCGTAGATAACGAACAACTGCTCGGGACGCTGGATGATTTCCATCGGGTAACCGCCTGAGCCGAGCATCGACGACGGCATGCCGCCACCGACGCAGGCATTGCCCGGCGAATAGTCCGTGCCTTCGGTTACTGAACGGTAATCATCGACGGCTTTCTGCGCTTCCGCCGTCAGTTTCGGCCCGCCGGCCGGTGCCGAGAATGCGCCTGCGGTAGGCGTGCCGCGATAGGTCGTCCAGGCGCCGCTGAAATCCGGTTGTGCCTGGGCCTGTGCGCCGAGTGCGACGATCGCCATGGCGACAGCCAGGCCAGTACTTATTTTTTTCACATTTTGCATGTGTACCCCCTCGAATGACTGGTGGGCCCGATAATAGCGGCGCACCGTTAGGCGCGCCATGGGGCAAGCTGAATGGGAGCTTTGCGTGGAGCCGCTTTGGTCAGTTTGGCTTGCGCGAAAAGCGCGGTGCGCGTTTTTCATTGAAGGCGCTTATGCCTTCCAATCGATCCGGCGCATGGATGCAGGCGTCGTAGAGTTCGATTTCGCGGCGGTAGCCGTCGACGAGGTCATGCGTGAGCGTTGCACGTAAGGCGTTCTTGACCTGGCGTACCGCAAACGGCGAGGCTGCGCGGATACGTGCCGCCGTCTCCAGCACTGCTTCGAGCAGGGCATCCTGCGGAACCAGCCTGTTCAGGAGGCCCCATTCCAAGGCGTCTTCTGCTGAAAACGGCGCGCAGGTCATGCAGATCTCCATCGCACGTGCGATGCCCACCTTGCGCGGCAGCCATTGCGTGCCCATCGCGCCGGGGATGAACCCGAGCTTCGGTTCGGGGAAGGCAAAGCGCGCTTCGGCACAGCCGTAGGCAAAGTCGCAGTTCAGCACGAGTTCGAGGCCCCCACCGAAGGCCGCACCGTTTACGGCGGCGATCACTGGCAGCGGGCAAGCATGCATCTCGATCATCATCTGTTCGAGCACGCGGTGCTGCTGAAGCCAGGTTTCGGTCGTCAGCCCGTTGCGTTCCTTCAGGTCCGCACCGCCGCAGAAACTGCGCGTGCCAGCACCAGTCAGCACGACGACGTCGTACGGGGCAGAAGGGGAGGAGAGGCTTTGCCACAGACCCAGCAGCTCGCGCGTCATGGCGGTATCGAGCGCGTTGCTGACGTCGGGTCGGTTGAGGGTGACCAGCAGGATACCCTCGCCGGCTTGGGAGACGGCGAGGGTGGACCAGGAATGTTCATGCGGCGCGGTTGTCATGGCCGCGCATTCTACACGGCGCCGGCGCGCAAGGGCGCCGGGCCGCTTCGTCACTTCAGGGCAGGCGATAAGCCAGCTGGACGCCCGCTTCGGAGAGTACTTCGTAGTCCGGCAGGTTGTCGCCGTTGGCATTGACGATGCGGTAGGCCACGCCGTTGGCGTCCTTGTTCAGGCTCCACCATGCGCGCGACAGCGCATCGTGCTCTTCGACGAAGTAATCCGGCCGGAACCGCTGGCCTTCCACCGTGATTACGCCAGTGTTGCGCGCGATCGCGATGTTGAGTCCACGGCCGCGTACCGACTCGACGAAGGTATCGACAGCAATGAAGGGTTGGATCCTTTGCTGCGAGCCATCCCGGTACGTCACCGTGTACACGAAGTCCGGATCGGACGCATCGCCGCCGCCAGACGAGTCCAGCGTCGTCTTCGCTATCGGGGCCGTGCCGGGCGTGACGCCGATGTAGTCGAAGGTGCCTGAGAATTGCAGCGCATCAGGACGCGCGATTGTCACGTTGCCGCCCGCATCCACCGACACGGTGCCGAGCGAACGCAGGTCGGCAAACATGTTGATCGGATCGTACGAGGCCGGCACGACGATCGATGCAATGCGCTGGCTCGTGAGGATGACCGCTCCATCAGCGCGCATGGTGAGGCCATCGGGGAACGTCGAGGCCACGATGTTCGACGAGATCACACGCGCCGGAATGTCGCGTTCGATCGTCTGCGCGAAGCTCCGGCGCAGGCCCACCCCTGCTGTCTGCGGCGTCGTTGCAACGAGCTTGAAGACGATCGTGCCGGTGCTTTTGTCGAACTCGATCGAGCCGCCGCCGACAGCGCCGGAGAAGCCGTCTTCGAGCGCGGTTTCACCGTTGATGTCGCCAATGCGCACATCCGCCGGGTTGATCGCCTGGGCGAGCTCCTCGAGGAAGCTGTCCAGCTCTTCTTCGTCGATGCCGGTGCCAACCAGTGCTTCGCTGAGGACGTCCTTCGAAATCAGCTCCTTGTTCAAGGGCTTGACCTCGATGCCTATCGGCCCGTCGCCGGTGCCGGTCGCCGGCGCCTTGTCGGCGGCTTCGAGAAGGGCTGTCGTCTGCGTCGTCGTCAGCGGCACGCCCAGGTTCACGTTGCTGGTGATGATCTTGCCGAGCGTCTGCAGCACTTCACGTTTTTTCTCCGGCTCCGGCGCGGCCGCCAGTATCTGCACGGCGGCAGCCGCCGCTTTCACCGTTGCACCTTGAACCGATTCCTTCTGGACTTCCGTCAAAGGGGCAGTCGGCGTGGCCGAGGTATTGGTCTTGCTGTCGATTGCGGTCAGGAGCGTCGAAAAGCTGTTGAGCGCCGTCGTACCGCTCGCGACGACGGCGGCACTTTGCGTCGGCTGCTGCGTGCTCGAGCCAGTGGTGCTGTTCGCCGCGGTGGCGGTGATGTTCACGACAGAGCTTATCGCGTTCAACGCGTCGAGCGCGGTGCTCGTATCGACCGTATCGATGTTTTCGACCACTGACGTCGCGAGCGCGGTGGTCGTATTCGCCGCGTTGTTGACGGCCTCGATGGTAGCTTCGCTGAGTTCGCCGCCGGGTTCCGGAATGACGATGGTATCGATGATGTCATCGATTTCTTCGGCAGTGGGCGGCGGCGGCGGTGGGGGCGGCGGCGGAGGAGGAGGCGGTGGCGGCGGGGGCGGCGTGGGATCCTCTACTACCGGGGCGGCGCTGATCGTGAAGGTGTTGGTTTCCACGCTCGTGAGACCGGTGGCGAGGAATCTCAGCTTGTAATTGCCTGCGCTGGACACCGTGAGGTTGCTAAACGTGGCGATACCGCTTGCATTCGTGCTGACGCTCGTCGTGCCGCCAAGCGTTCCGGTACCGACGAGCTGCACGGTGACAGTCGTGCCTTGTACTGCTTCGTCTTCAAAGTCGACTACGCGCACGGCCGGTGCCGGGCTGATGGTCGAGCCTTCCTGGACGCCGCCTGGCTGCGTGCTGACCTCGAGCGTCGCGGCATCGGTCACCAATGCCGTCATCGCTTCATCTACCTGCCAAGGTTTTACCGTTGCTGTGCCGATGAGGGCATCTGAATCCGGGCCTTCAACGGAACCCCACCAGTTCTCCTTCGCATCGACGGTGGCGCTCGCGCTAGTCACTTCGAGCGAAGCGAGCTTCGAGTCGCGGATGGTCAGGCTGCCGTTAGGAGCATAGTTGGCCACATCGAATACCTTGACGCTGCGCGAGCCGGCGGGCGCAGCCAGTCCGGTGACGCTGACGTCATTGACGCCCACCATTTCCAGCGCGCCGACTGCGGTCGAGTCGTGGCCGGTGATCGTGACGTTGTTCAGCGTCGCGCCATTTACGTCGAACAATCCGATGCCGGCTTTGTTGCCTGACTCGACACTGATGGCGACGTTTTCAATATTCAGGTTCGTCGTATCGTACTGGTTTGCCGGGACTTCGTTCGACAGAGCGATGATGCCGATACCGGGCGCATCGATACTCATGCCGCGGATGTCGACGTCATCGATGACCGCGTTTGTATTGCCAAGGATTTCGATGCCGTT
>DASWWP010000147.1:0-73194 GCA_036405915.1 Pseudomonadales bacterium | reverse complement strand
CGGGTAGCAATACCCATGCAGCGAGTGTGGCCAGCAGCATGCCCGCGAGCGGGATGCCATGGTTGTGGTCTCCCCTGACCACGATTTCGGTAAGCAGGTCCGGGCTTACCAGGCGCCAGAAATTCATCAACACCTCTGAGCTCTGGATGTGGGGAGGGCGTTTAGTGAATTACGGCAGGAAAGTCGCGCGGCTTGAGAGCTTCAGTGCAGGACGGAACCCGGCGCCGGCTCGTCGCCGCCGTCTGAAGTGGCGGCCAGCGCATCGACGTCGGTCGCATCGAAGGCGTAATGCTGGTTGCAGAATTCGCAGTCGACCTTGATCGTGCCTTCGTCGCGCAGGATGCTGCGCAGTTCTTCCTGGCCCAGCGCGATGAGCGTGCGCTCGACTTTCGCGCGCGAGCAGGTACACGCGAAGCGCAGCGGCTTCGGCGTATGCAGGTGCACGTCTTCTTCGTGGAAGAGGTTCAGCAGCAGGCGTTCGGCCGGCATCGCGAAGATCTCGTTGTCGGCTAGCGTGCCGGCGAGCACAGTGATCCGGTTCCAGTCTTCCTCGCGATCGCGCAGCGCGGGCCCTGTGCCGAGCTTCTGGCTGCGTTCGCTGGTCGGCAGGGCCTGCAGGAACAGGCCTCCGACGCGATCGCCGTCGACGTACAGCTGGAAACGCGATGGCAGCTGCTCGGACTGGTAGAAATACACGTTCAGCGCGCTCGCAAGCGAATCGCCCTCGAGTGCCACGATGCTCTGGTAACGCTCGCCGTCTTTCTTCGTGATCGTGATCAGCATGCGGCCATCGCCGTACACGTCCATCAGGTTGCCGTCGGGCACGATGCCTTCCCAGCGTGCGAGGCCGCGAAGTTCGCCGTCACTCGTGACCTGCACGACGAGGCTGCGCAGCGGCCCATTGCCCTGCACCTGCAGGATCATCGTGCCGTCGAATTTCACGGTGGCAGACAACAGGGCTGCGGCCGCGAGTGCGTCGCCGAGCTGCCTGCGCACGCTTTGTGGATACTCGTGGCGCGCGAGGATGCTGGTCCAGCTCTCGTCGAGATACACCAGCTCGCCGCGGATATCGAGTTTGTCGAAGCTGAAACGCAGCAGTTTGTCGGAAGGGGTCTGATTCGTCATGGACGCAAGATGGGGGCGCTTCGGCATATTTCGAGAGCGCCGCGAATTCCGGTAGGCGCCTCGCATTCAGCTCCGCGCATCCTGAAAAGCGCCGAACATCTGGATAGTGCCGGCATTTGGGAGCCGCGAGCATTCTCTCGTCACAGCCGCCTCTATACAATAGCGCGCTGTTCACCCGCGCCGGACACGCCGGCGCACCCGCCAAAGAGGTTCTCCCGGTGTTTTCTGATCTCGCATTGCACGAACGTTTGCTGAAGGCGCTAGAGGCGCTGCAGCTGACGCAGCCGACACCCGTGCAGCAGGAGTTCATCCCGCCGGCGCTTACCGGGAAGGACGTGCAGGCCAGTGCCGAGACCGGTAGCGGAAAGACCGCAGCCTACCTGCTGCCGATATTGCACCGCATGCTGCAGAAGCCGGAGCCGTTGACGGCTACGCGTGCACTCGTGTTGCTGCCGACGCGCGAACTGGCTTTGCAGGTCGACAAGCACTGCCGCGATCTCGCGAAGTTCACGCAGATCAGGACCGGGACGCTCGTCGGCGGTACGTCATATGCCGAGCAGAAGGCGCTGATCCGCAAGAATCCTGAATTCATCATCGGTACGCCAGGCCGCGTGCAGGAACATCTGCACAAGGGCGCGCTGAAACTCGACGAACTCGAGTTCCTCGTGCTCGACGAAGCCGATCGCATGCTCGACATGGGCTTTCGCGACGACGTGATGAGCATCGTGCGCGCCTGTGCACCGACGCGGCAGACGATGCTGCTGTCCGCCACGCTCGTGCACGATGGCATCGGCCGCATTGCCGGCGAAGTACTGCATGATCCCGCGATCGTCGCGATCGGCACGCACCGCGCCGAACACAGCAGCATCGCGCAGCAGATGATCCTTGCCGACGACCCCGGCCACAAGAAACAGCTGACGAACTGGCTGATCGCCAACCTCGACTTCGACAAGGCCCTCGTCTTCACGAACACGCGCGAGCATGCACAGGAGCTGGCGGCTTTCCTGCAGCAGCAACGCGACAGGGACCAGCAACGCGAACGTGACCAGCGCGGCAAGGAGTTCCCAGCGGGTAAGGAACCGCCCGCGGACAACGTGTGGGCGAAGAAGAAACCGAAAGCCAAGGTTGCCTGCATGCACGGCGAGATGGAGCAGGATGAGCGCAAGCGCGTGATGCACCTGTTCCGCGACGGCGCCGTGCGCGTCCTCGTGTCGACGGACCTCGCCGCGCGCGGCCTCGACGTGAAAGGCATCGATCTCGTCATCAATTTCGGCGTGGCGCGCTCGGGCGACGATCACGTCCATCGCAGCGGCCGCACCGGCCGTGCCGGCGAGAAAGGCCTGACGATCACGCTCGTCGCACCGCAGGAATGGAACCAGGTCAGCGGCATCCAGCGTTATCTCGGCCTGCAATTCGAACCGCGCGAAGTGCCTGGCCTCGAATCACGCTTCAAGGGGCCCGCGAAGAAGGCCGGCAAGAAGCCTGCGAAGGACAAGAAAAAGCCCGATGCGAAGAAGGCGAAGCCGAAAGCCGAGCAACGCCATCGCAATCGCAAGAACGTCGGCAAGCGCCGCAAGCCTTCGGGCATGCCGGGCGGCGATACGGCACCGGAGCAAATGCAGGGGGAAGCGAAGGGAAGTGCCGTGAAGGCAGAGGCCGTGAAAGCGGTTACGCCTGATGCGCAGGGTCTCGCGCCGCTGAAGCGCAAGCCCCGCTGATCAGTATTCCCACTCGAGCCGGCCGGTGAGCAGGTTGCGGTAAGCCGTCAGCGGTTCGCGCTTGTTGCCGATGACGACGAGGTAGCCACGTTCGGTTGGCGTGACGAGGCCGCTGTATTTCGCATCGGAAATGTTGAATTCACGCGCCGCACCGCCTATCGAATCGCGATCGGGAATCATCATGACGGTTACCGGGCCGCTTTCGCCCTTCATGATCATGTGGAAAGCGGCCTGCTTCGCCACCCAGCAGTCCTTCGCAAAGGTAACGTCGAGGTCGTCTTTCTCATCCGCGACATCGAGATGAGCTCCCGTCCACTGCTTCAGGCGCGTGTTGACCGTCGCGAGCGGCAGCACGTCGGCAGCGGCATTGTCGAGCTGTCCTTCAAGGTACATATGCGTGAAGATCTCGTCGGCCAGCTGCGCCTGGCGATCTGTCGTGCTCCAGAAGGCGATGCCGAGGGCAACCACGAGGCAGGCAGCAACCGGAAGCACGCGGCGGAAAATTCCGTCGTTCGCGCTGGCAGGCCACGCGCGCGGCTGCGGTTGTGGCGCGGGTGCGTCCAGCTGCAACAGGCGCTGGTGCAGGTCGGCGGGGGGCGATACTGACAGCAGCGTGCCGCGGATCAGTTCGTCCAGTTCCTTGTCATGCAGGTTGCGATTCATCTCTCTCTTTCTCGTCCAGTCTCGTCGGTCGTGTTGCGGGTCATGCATCCTGCGCCTGGCTGCCGGGGTCGAGTACGGCCCGCAGCTTGTTCCGGGCCCTGAACAGGCGCGTCATCACCGTGTTGTTGTTCAGGTCCAGCATCGTGGCGATTTCCTCGCCGCTGAAACCGCCGATCACCTGCAGGATCAGCGGTTCGCGATATTCGGGTTCCAGCTCCGCGATGGCCTTGTGCAGCAGGCGCATTTCCATCTGCTGGTCCGGCTCGTGCACGCGCGCATCCGGAAGTGCCGACTGATGATCTTCGATATCGTCAAGGTCGGGCTGAAACTTCTCGAAACGTCGGGCATTCTCACGGCGCAGTATCGTGAACAGCCAGGCTTTCGCCGCGCCTTCGCTCTGCAGGCTGTCGAAGGCTCGCCACGCACGCATGAAGGTTTCCTGTGTCAGGTCTTCGGCCAGCTGGCGGCTTTTGCCAAGCCAGTACGCGTAGCGGAAAATGTCGTTGTAGTACGCAGTGACAAGGGCTTCATAACGCTGGCGCCTGGCCGCGGCCCCGTCTATGACCGTCCTGCCATGCTTTTCTTTCGACGGTTCGTTAGGCGGAACTTTCGCAAGATCGTTCGCTGGCTCTTTCGCGGGCTCTTTCGCGGTCATGACGGTGTTCATGTGGCGGAGCGGTCAGCCGATTGGGAAAGGACGCGGCATTATTGCAATCCGGAAGGGCGCCCGGCAAGCCGAAGCCCTGATGGATTGCGATAAAACCCCGTTAAAACCCGGTTAATTTTAACCGGGGGCGCCGGGTCTCTTTACTGAATCTTTATTTGCGCGTGCTACGCTTTTTGCAGTCAAAGGAATTCAACCCCAGAAGGTAAAGATCGGGTGAGCAGGAAGAAGATAGTCATCATCGAGGACGAACCGGACATTCTTGAAGTCCTGTCATACAACCTCAAGCGCGAGGGTTACGAGGTTCTGACCGCCACCGATGGCGTGCGCGGCCTGGCACTGGTCCGGCGCGAGTCGCCCGACATGGTCCTGCTAGACCTGATGCTGCCCGGCATGGATGGTGTCGAGGTCTGCAGCACGATCAAGAAGGATCCGCAGACGCAAGGCGTGCTCATCATCATGGTGACCGCGAAGGGCGAGGAAAGCGATATCGTGCTCGGCCTTGGCGTCGGCGCCGACGACTACATCGCGAAGCCTTTCAGCCCGAAGGAACTCGTCGCCCGCGTGAAGGCCGTGCTGCGCAGAGGCGTGATGGTCGACAAGGCGGCCACGCGCGAGCGCATCGAGCTCGGCGACCTCGTGATCGACGCGACGAAGCACCGCGTTGAAATCGGCTCCCGCGAGGTGAAGCTCACCGCAACCGAATTCCGCCTGCTGCATTACCTTGCAAGCTACCCGGGCCGCGTGTTTTCGCGCGAGCAGCTGCTGAACCGTGCGCTCGGCGACGACGTCGTGATCGTCGACCGCAACATCGACGTGCACATCCGCGGCATCCGCAAGAAGATGGAAGTCGAACCGCCGCTGATAGAAACGATCCGCGGCGTCGGGTATAGAATGGCCGACCAGTTCTGACGACCCGTCAGCTCCAGTCCTGACCTGACATCCCCTTGAACATCTTTCGATCCAAATACTTCTGGCGTAGCTATATCGGTTACGTCGTGCTCGGCGCGAACGCCATCGTGCTGCTGTGCCTGCTGCTGCTCGTCAACAACGCAGGTGCCGAGCGCGAAGCCACCGGCGCACAGCTGCGCGCTCAGGCGCAGGTACTCGCGCGTGCCGCGGCCATTCCGCTGCAGCGGCGTGATGCCGCGGCCGTGGAAGTCCTTGGCACCACGCTCGCGGATAGCCTCTCGCTCCGCGTGACGCTTGTCGATGCAACCGGCATCGTGCTGACCGATACGCATGAAAGCGCCGAGCAGATGGGCAACATCCTGCACCGGCCCGAAATCCAGCTGGCGTTGACGCAGGGCGGCGGCATGGCCGAACGCTACAGCGAGCCGCTGAACGAAGCCTTTTACTATGCGGCGGTGCCGGTCCGCAGCGGCGATACCGCCATCGGCATCGCGCGGGTCGGCCGTTCCATCGCCGACATCGACCGCGCGCAGGCCGATCGCCAGCTCCAGCTCGTCACGACCTGCTCCGGGGTGCTGCTCGCGCTGCTGCTGTTCGGTGCATGGCCGGCCTGGCGCAAGGGCGAGTCGCTCGAAGACATCACGCAGATCACGGAAGCGATCGCACAGGGCGACTTCGAGCGCCGCGTCGCCGAATCGCGCGCGCTCGGCATGAAGCGCCTCGCCGACGCGATCAACCAGATGGCACGCAATTCCGCACGGCGCGTAACGGCACTGACAGCGGATCGCAACCGTCTCGCGACGATCTTCACCGGCATGGTCGAAGGCGTGATCGACGTCGACGAAAAGCAGAACATCGTGCACATCAACGAAGCCGCGGCGGCGCTGCTCGGCGTAAGGTCCGAGCGCTGCAAAGGCAAGCCGATCTGGCAGGAAGTGCGGAACCAGAAGATCACGCAGGCGCTCGACGAAGCGCTGCGCAGCCGCTCCGTCATCAAGAGTCGCATCGACTACCCGCGCGAAAGCGACCAGCTCGTCTTCGACATTTATGTAGCCTCGCTGTCGGACGACGCCGGCGAGCCGATCGGCGCCATCCTCGTGTTGCATGACGTCACCGAACTGAAACATCTCGAACGCATCCGCACCGATTTCGTCGCGAATGCCTCGCATGAACTGAAAACCCCGATCACGGCTATCCGCGGCCTGTCCGAAACGATCGTCGGCGACGACCAGGTCGACCGAGCCACGCTGATGCAGTTCATGGAGCGCATCCACGCGCAGAGCATCCGGCTTTCCCATCTCGTCACGGACCTGATGACGATCTCGCGGCTTGAAAGCGACCAGAACATGGGCGACTTCAGCCTGCTGAACTTCGCCGACCTCGTCTCTCGCGCCGCGACTGCCGCGCAGCCGGCACTCGATGCGCGCCAGCATCGCCTGACGCTGGCGCTGCCTGAGCGCCGCGTCGAAATCTATGGCGACCGCCAGCACCTGAGCCAGCTCGTCGACAACCTACTCGACAACGCCATCAAGTACACGCCGGACAGGGGTCTCATCCAGTTGCGGCTGCGGATCGACGGTTCGGACATGCTGTTCGAAGTCGAAGACAGCGGCATCGGCATCAGTCCGCAGTACCAGCAGCGCGTGTTCGAGCGCTTCTACCGCGTCGACAAGGCGCGTTCGCAAAGCCTTGGCGGCACCGGTCTCGGCCTGTCCATTGTTAAGAACATTGCCGAGCGCCATAGTGGAAATGTCAGTGTAGTCAGTCAGTTAGGTGTTGGTTCGGTCTTTACATTCCGGATGCCGCTGGCGCAGTCCAGCATGCAGTCCTGACCTGTTCTTAATTTGTTCTTAACAGAGCGCGGGGACAATGCCGCGTCTTTCGGAGGACTCACCCATGTCGCCATTTTCGCGTTCGTCCCTCATTCCGCTTCTTTCCACGTTGCTCCTCGCTGCCTGTGGCGGCGCCGATGATTCCGCCCAGGACGGCGGTACCGGCGCGGAGATGACAGGCATCGTCAGCCTTGACGGATCGAGCACCGTCTATCCGATCAGCGAGGCCGTGG
Organism: Pseudomonadales bacterium; assembly: GCA_036405915.1. Classification (GTDB taxonomy): domain Bacteria; phylum Pseudomonadota; class Gammaproteobacteria; order Pseudomonadales; family Pseudohongiellaceae; genus CAILUG01. Next base: position 66,047 of record DASWWP010000147.1, on the reverse strand, counting down.
CCGAGGAGTTTCCGGCCAACGTAGCTCCGCGCGTACGCGTGACGGTCGGCGTGTCCGGCACCGGTGGCGGCTTCAAGAAATTCCTGGCCGGCGAGATCGACATCAACGATGCCTCGCGTCCGATCAGTGAGTCCGAGAAGGAGCTCGCGGCCACCAACGGCATCGACTACCTGGAAATCCCCGTGGCCTATGACGGCCTGTCGGTCGTCGTGAACCGCAACAACACCTGGGTCGACCACCTGACGATGGCCGAACTGCAGACGATCTGGCAGCCGGGCAGCACGGTCGACAGCTGGAACGACATTCGTGCCGACTGGCCCGACCGTCCGATCCGCCTGTACGGCGCCGGCACCGACTCGGGCACCTTCGACTACTTCACCGAGACCGTGAACGGCGAAACCGGCGCGTCGCGCCCGGATTACACCGCGAGCGAAGACGACAACGTGCTCGTGACCGGCATAGAAGGCGACGAAAGCGCCCTCGGCTACTTCGGGTACGCGTACTACCAGGAAAACCAGGAGCGCCTGAAGCTCGTGCCGATCGACGGCGGGAACGGCCCGATCACGCCGGATCCGACGACGATCAACGACGGCACGTACAGCCCGCTGTCGCGTCCGGTATACATTTATGTGAACACGGCCAGCCTCGAGCGCCCGCCGGTGCGCGCCTTCGTCGAGTTCTACCTCGAAATCGCGCCGCAGATCGTCAGTGAGGTCGGGTATATTCCACTGCCCGAGGCGGAATACCAGGCGTCGCGCGATGCGCTCGCTGAACACCTCGGGTCGGCTCAGTAACGAATCGGCGGACGCGGTCACCAGGGCAAAGCATGTTCGATACGAGTATCCATAAGTCCCGCAAGCGCTGGGGCGAAATCCTGATCCAGGTGTGGTTGTGGATGTGCGCCGGCCTCTCGCTCATCACGACCGTGGCGATCATCGCGCTGCTGATCGTCGAATCGCTGCAGTTCTTCAGCAACGTCAGCCCGCTCGAGTTTTTCTTCGGCACGCGCTGGGTGCCGATGATGCAGCCGCAGTCCTTTGGCGTGCTGCCGCTGCTGTGGGGCACGATGCAGATCACGATCGGCGCCGCGATCATCGCGATTCCGCTGGGCCTTGCGAGCGCGATCTACCTCAGTGAATACGCGTCCGACCGCATGCGCGCATGGCTCAAACCGATCCTCGAACTGCTCGCCGGCATCCCGACCGTCGTGTACGGGTACTTCGCGCTGACCTTCGTCACGCCGCTGTTGAAAATCTTCATCCCGAACATCCAGGTCTTCAACGCGCTGAGCGGCGCGATCGTCGTCGGCATCATGATCCTGCCGACGATCGCCACGCTCAGTGACAACGCGCTGCGCGCCGTGCCTGTCAGCCTGCGCCAGGCCGCTTATGCGCTCGGGGCGACCTCGTACGAAGTGACGACCCGTGTCGTCGTGCCGGCCGGGTTGTCGGGCGTTATCGCCTCGTTCCTGCTCGGCATTTCGCGCGCCATCGGCGAAACGATGGCCGTGACGATCGCCGCGGGCCAGACGCCGAACCTGAACTTCAGCATGCTCGAAAGCATCCAGACGATCACCGCGTACATCGTGCAGGTGAGCCTTGGCGATACGCCGTCGGGCGGCGTCGCGTACCAGACTCTGTTCGCCGTCGCGACGCTGCTGTTCTTCATCACGCTGCTGATCAACGTGATCTCGCAGTGGATCCTGTCCCGCTTCCGCGAGGTATACGACTGATGGCCTTCAGCGACGACCAGGCCCAGGCACAGCTCGCACGCCGCCATATGAAGGCGCGCATGTTCGCGCGCTTCTGTGCCGCCATCACGTGGGCCGGCGTGTTCCTGCTGGCTGTGCTGCTGATCCAGATCAGCGTCGATGGCTTCGCATGGCTCGACTGGCAGTTCATCGACAGCTTCCCGTCGCGCTTCCCGGAACGCGCCGGCATCAAGAGCGCGCTCGTCGGCACGCTGTGGCTGATCGTCATGATCGCCGTCATTTCGGTGCCGGTCGGCATATCGGCCGCGCTGTATCTCGAGGAATTCTCCGGCAAGGGCCGCATCGCGAAGATCATCGAGGTCAACATCGCGAACCTCTCGGGCGTGCCGTCGATCGTGTACGGCATCCTCGGCCTCGCCATTTTCGTAAGATTCTTCGCATTCGAACGCAGCCTCGTGTCCGGCGCTCTGACGATGAGCCTGCTCGTGCTGCCGACGATCATCATTGCCAGTCGTGAGGCGATCAAGACGGTGCCGATGAGCATCCGTTACGCGGCACTGTCGCTTGGCGCCACGCGCTGGCAAACCACCTGGTCGCATGTACTGCCCGCGTCGTTTCCGGGCATCATGACGGGCGTGATCCTCGCGCTGTCGCGCGCCATCGGCGAAACGGCCCCGCTGATCATGATCGGCGCATTGACCTTCGTCGCGTTCCTGCCGCAGTCGCCGTGGGATGAATTCACCGCGTTGCCGATCCAGATCTTCAACTGGGTATCGCGTCCGCAGCCGGAGTTTCATCAGCTGGCGGCTGCCGGTATCATCGTGCTGCTGATCGTGCTGCTGTTGATGAACGCAACCGCGATCTACATCCGCAGCAAGACCGAACAGCGCCTCAAGTAACCAGGTAACGAATGTCAGCGTTGGAAACCTCCGAACCGAGCCGCGACAAGGCCGACCAGTCCCGAACGCAGGCGAAATCGCAGGCATCGGCCGTGCTCGACCTGCAGGAAGTCAGCGTGCTGTATTCCGGCAAGCCTGCGGTCAAGAAAGTGTCGTGCCAGATCCTGCGCAACCGCATCACGGCGATCATCGGCCCATCGGGCTGCGGCAAGAGCACGTTGCTCCGCTCGCTGAACCGCATGAACGACTTCGTCGACGGCGTCAGCATCGAAGGCAATATCCTGTTTGCCGACCAGGACCTCTACGGCAAGGGCGTCGACCCGGTCGAAGTCCGCCGCCGCATCGGCATGGTGTTCCAGAAGCCGAACCCCTTCCCGAAATCGATTTACAACAACATCGCGTGGGGCCCCGGCATCAACGGCTACCGCGGTTCGATGGACGAACTCGTCGAGCGTTCTCTGTCCCAGGCCGCGCTGTGGGAGGAGGTGAAGGATCGCCTGCACGACTCCGCGCTGAACCTCTCGGGCGGCCAGCAGCAGCGCCTGTGCATTGCGCGCGCGCTCGCGATGGAGCCGCAGGTATTGCTGATGGACGAGCCGTGTTCAGCGCTCGATCCCATCTCGACCTCGCACATCGAGGATTTGATGTTCGAACTGAAGTCCCGCTACACGATCGTGATCGTCACGCACAACATGCAACAGGCGGCGCGCATCTCCGACTACACGGCCTTCATGGAAATGGGCGACCTGATCGAGTTCGGCGAAACCGACCAGATCTTCACGCGCCCGCGGAAGAAACGCACCGAGGAATACGTCACCGGACGTTTTGGTTAATTATGTCCCTACATTTGCAACGCGATCTCGAAGCACTGAAGAAGGAAGTCCTGCAGCTCGGCAATCTCGTCGAGAGTGCGATCAACACGGCGATCCTCGCGCTGAACAACCGCGAGGCGAGCCTTGCCGACCGCGTGATGCAGTACGAAGTCGAGATCAACGACAAGGAAGTGCACATCGAGGAAGAGTGCCTGAAAATCCTCGCGCTGCACCAGCCGGTGGCCGTCGACCTGCGCTTCATCGTGATCGTGTTGAAGGTGAACAACGATCTCGAACGCATGGGCGATTGCGCGAAGAACATCGCGAAGCGCGCGATCTTCCTCGCCACGCAGCCGCCGATCCCGATTTTCAAGGAATTTGCCGTCGAGCTGCCGGTGATGGTGCGCAGCATGGTGCGCAAGTCGCTCGATGCGCTCGTCACGCTCGACGTCGAAGAGGCGCGCAGCGTGATCCGCATGGACGACCGCGTCGACGAAATCAACGCGCGCATGTATACCGAAGTGCAGAAGATCATCCAGGACGACGTCAGCAAGGCCGAAGTCGCGATCAACCTGCTGTCGACCTCGCGCTACATGGAACGCATCGCCGACCTTGCCACGAACATCGCCGAAGACGTGATGTTCATGGTCGAAGGCAAGGTGTTCCGCCACATCGACTGAGCGCGCCGCATTCGCATTTGCACCGGCCGGGTTTCCGCTGCCGGTGCGATCGACTACAATGCGAATCATTCTCAACTGGAGCCTCCCGATGACGCGCATTTTCGCCGCCGTCCCGCTCGCGCTGTTGCTGGCGAGCTGTGCCACAGAATCCGTTCCGACGACGCCACCGCCGCCTGCCGACATCATCGGCACGTACATCGACATCGCGCGTGCGTCGTATGGCGATTCGCTCGAGGCTGCGCGCGCACTCGATTCAGCGATCGACGCACTGCTCGCGAGTCCGTCGCAGGCCACGCTCGATGCCGCGCGTGAAGCCTGGCGCGACGCACGCATTCCGTACCAGCAGACCGAGGCATATCGCTTCGGCAATGCCATCGTCGACGAGTGGGAGGGCAGGGTGAATGCCTGGCCGCTCGACGAAGGCCTGATCGACTACGTCGCGCCTGCCTACGGCGACGAGTCCGACAACAACTATTTCTATACCGCGAACATCGTCGCGAACCCGCTCGTCGACATCGGCGGCATCAGCGTGGATGCCGCGAACATCACGCCGCAGCTGCTCGCCGAAACGCTGCATGAGCTCGATGGCGTCGAGGCGAACGTCGCCACGGGCTACCACGCGATCGAATTCCTGCTCTGGGGCCAGGACCTCAACGGCACGAACCGCGGTGCAGGCGAGCGTCCGTACACCGACTATTCACTGGCGCAGTGCACGAATGGCAACTGCGAACGTCGCCGCGAGTACCTGAAGGCCGCGAGCACGCTGCTCGTCGCCGACCTCGAGGAAATGGTGCACAACTGGGACGACGGCGGCGCCGCGGTCGTCGACCTGCGTGCTAAAGGACTCGAAGGCGGCCTGTCTACGATCCTCACGGGCATGGGTTCGCTCGCGTACGGCGAACTCGCCGGCGAACGCATCCGCCTCGGCCTGTTGCTGCACGATCCGGAAGAAGAGCACGACTGCTTTTCCGACAACACGCACTGGTCGCACTACTACGACGCCGTCGGCATCGCGAACGTCTGGCGCGGCGAATACACGCGCGTCGATGGCAGCACGGTCGATGGCCCGAGCCTCGAGGACATGGTGCGCGTGATCGAGCCGGCCCTGCATGCCGAAATGAGCGCGCGCCTGGAAGCGACGCAGCTGGCGATGCAGGCCATCGTCGATTCCGGTGAAGCCGGCGACACCTACGACGTGCTGATCGCCAGCGGCAATGCCGAGGGCGAAGCGCTGATCAACACGGTCGTCACGGCACTGATGGAGCAGACGCGCACGCTCGAGGAAATCATCGGCGTATTGCAGCTGCAGAACGTCAGCATCGAAGGCTCGACGAGCTTGCCCGAGACGCAATAAGGCCATGGCAGACGTGGCGGCACTGCGTCGGGCGCCGATGCCGCCGCGTGCGCGGCACGCGTGGGCAACCATCGCGCTCATACTTGTGCTCGCGCATCCGGTCGCTGCCCAGGACTTCTCCGCGCTCGACCCCGCCGCCGGCCAGGCACTCTTCGAACGCAACTGGGTGCCAGCCCCTGCATCGACCACTGCGAGCGACGGCCTCGGCCCGCATTTCAACGCGCGCTCGTGCGCGGCCTGTCATGAAGGTGGCGGCGCTGGCGACATCGATCTGCCGCAAATGAACCTGCTGACGAGCGATCCTGCGCATGGCGGGATGCTACAGCTGCGCGCCGTGCCTGGCCTGCAGCCGGAAGTGCGCGCGGAACTGGCGTACACCGTGGCCGCGCAGGTCACGTTGAATGGCGGTACGGCGACAGAACTGCAGCAGCCCGAGCTGACGCTCGATGCAGGCCACGACAGCGCGACGTTGATCGAGCGCACGTCGCTGCGCCGCGCGCCTTCATTACAGGGTTTGGCTGCGCTCGACGGGATTCCGCTGCGCGCGCTGCGGACACGCGCCGATCCCGATGATCAGGATGGTGATGGCATCTCCGGCCGCATCGCCGACGGCAATGGCCGCTTCGGATGGCGAGCCGACGCCACGACGCTGCGCGAACAGGTCGCGCGCGCATTGAGTCTCGACCTCGGCCTCGGTTCGCCGCTGTTTCCATCCGCCGCTGGCGACTGCACGCCGCGGCAGCCCGAATGCCTCGATGCGGCACGCCAGCAAACGGGCGATGCCTTCGAAACGCCGGATGTCGTACTGGATCTACTGGTCGCATACCTCGCTGCGCTGCCGCTGCCATCGACGCCCGAAACCGCGAGTGCGGGCGCAGGACTTTTTGCCATGCTCGGTTGTGCCGCATGTCACACACCGCAGCCCGATCCCGCGCAACCGCGCGTGCAGGCGTATACCGACCTGTTGCTGCATGACCTCGGCCCGGGCCTCGCCAGCGCCGGCGACAGCGAATGGCGCACCGCGCCACTGTGGGGTATCCGCGAGCGTGCACGTTTGCTGCACGATGGTCGCGCGCGCAACCTCGATGAGGCCGTGCTGTGGCACGGCGGAGAAGCAGCAACGAGCGCGCACGCTTACCGCGAACTGAACAGTGGCCAACGCGAGCTTTTGCGCACGTGGCTGCTTGGCCTATAATTGCGAACCATTCTCAATTAGGACACGTCGATGAAACGCTTCGCTTCCGGCTGCCTGTCTTGCGTTTCGCACCGTTCCGGCGCTGCATGGTTGGCTCGTGCCGTGCTTGGCCTGTTCGCCGGCGCTGCGTTCGCGCAGCCGAACACGAACTGGACCGAGGTGAACCTCGCCGTCACCGATGCGCACGTCATCCCCGCGTACGAGGCCTTCGCACGTGCAAGCGCCGGCCTCGAAACCGATGCCGCCGCATTCTGCATGGCGCCCGACGCACCGGCGTTCGCGACGCTGCAGGCGAGCTTCCACACGGCGATGGATGGCTGGCAGGGCGCGCAGCACATCCAGTTCGGGCCGATCACCTATTTCAACTGGAATTTCCGCATCCAGTACTGGCCTGACGACAACGGCACCGGCGCTCGCCAGCTGAATGCGCTGATCGCCGCGCAGGATGCCGCGGCGCTCGACGACGAAGCCTTCGATCGCCAGAGCGTCGGCGTGCAGGGTTTCCAGGCGCTCGAAAGCCTGCTGTTCGATGACGACAGCCTCGCCCAACTGCAGGGCGACGCATACCGCTGCCAGGTCATGCACACGATCGCGGCGAACATCGACGAAATCGCGAGCGGCGTCAGCACGCGCTGGAAGGACGAGTTCCGCACCACCGTCGCCAACGCCGACGAGCGCGGCTTCTTCGAAAGCGCAGAAGACGCGACGATCGATTACCTGAAGGCGCTCGTCGAACCGGTGCGCCGCATCCAGGAACAGAAACTCGATGCCGTGCTGGGCGAAACACCCGAAGCGGCGCGCGAGCGGAGGGCGGAATCCTGGCGCTCGCAGCGCACGCTGCGCAACATCAAGCTGAACGTCGCCGCGCTCGAACACGAGTTCACGGCGTCCGAGCCCGCACTGAGTTCGGTGCTGCACGAGGCGGATGTCGGAACGATCGCGGCGGCCTTCGCCGACTTGCGCGCGTCCATTGATGCGCAGCCCGATTCGCTTGCCGAGGCGCTCGCCGCCGACGGTGGCCATGCCGCGTTGCTGCAGGTGTCGGCGCAACTCGACGTGCTGTACGAAGCGATGGAAGCGGCGCTGAAAAACACGGACCTTTATCTCGGCTTCAACAGCCTTGACGGTGACTGAGCGATGCATGCGCTGAATCGCAGGCAGATGCTCGGGCTCGGCGCATTGCTGTGCGCGCCGGGCAGCTCCGCGTTCGCGAATGCGGCGCATCCGCTGCTGATCAGCGGCGCATCGGACGGCGACGACAAACACTGGATAGTGGGACTTCGCATCGGCGCCGGCGGCATCGAGACGGCTTTCAAGCACCCGCTGCCGGCACGCGCGCACCATGTCGCGATCGACAGCGCGCGCGGGCTCTACATCGTGGTGGCCCGCAGGCCCGGCACGTGGATGATGCTCGGCGATCTCGCGAGCGGCGCGCCGTTCAGCGAAATCCGTGTGCCGGACAACCGTCACCTTTTCGGCCATGGCGTGTTCTCCGCCGAGCATGACCGTTTCTACACGACGGAAAGCGATTTCGACAACATGAGCGGCGACAGCGGCCTGATCGTCGAATGGCGCGTGCACGGCAAAGGCAGCGCCACCACGCTAGAGCGCCGGCGCGAATTCCCGAGTTACGGCGTCGGCCCGCACGAACTGCTGCTGCATCCGGACGGTAACACGCTGATCATCGCGAACGGCGGCATCCGCACGCACCCGTCGCGCGATCGCGAGAACCTGAACATCGCCACGATGCAGCCGTCGCTCGCCTACATCGACCGCCGCGGCGGCGAACTGCTCGAGCAGCACTACATGCCGGAGGAATTCCACCAGAGCGGCATCCGCCATATGGACGTGAATGCCGATGGACTCGTCGCGCTCGCGATGCAATTCGAAGGCGAGCCCTTCATCGATGCGCCGCTGCTGGCGACGCATCGCCGCGGCGAAGCGCTGCGCATGCTGCACGCCGGCGGCGAAGTGCAGCCGCAGCTAAAGCAATACATTGGTTCGGTGCGATTCGACATCGGCGGCCGTTTCTTCGCGGCTTCCGCGCCATACGGCAACATGATCACGTTCTGGGATGCCGAAGCAGGTACGCTACTGCACCGTACGCGTGCACGCGATGGCTGCGGCGTGTGCGCCGTGCAGGACGGGTTCGTGTTCAGCACCGGCACGACAGGCCGCGTCGCGCATATCGATCTCGCGACGAACACCGTCGTCGACTTCGAAATGGATACGGCGCTCGATGTGCTGTGGGACAACCACATGAGCGCGCTCGCATGAACGCTCGCATCAAGGAGTTCGGCAGCACGCTCGCGCTATGCGTCACGTTATGCGCCGGCGCATTCAGCATCGATCGTGCGGCCAAGGCAGCCGAAGGAATCGACGCCTCGCGCCAGGCACAACTCGAAGACCTCGGTCGCGCGCTGTTCTTCGACGTCAACCTGTCGCAATCGCGCACGCAGAGCTGCGCAACGTGCCACGATCCGGCGCTGGCCTTCATCGACTGGCGCGCGTTCGTGCCGGGCGATGCACCGGCGGAAGCATCGGTCGGTGCCGCTCTGCGTGCTGCGACGGCCGGTGGATCCACCCGGCATTTTCCGGGTGCGGCATCGTTAGGCGGGGACTCGCATTCGCTCGGCGACCGCAACGCGCCGACTGCTTCGTACGCCGCGCACATTCCGCCGCTGACGCTGAATGCCGATGGCGACTACGTCGGAGGACTGTTCTGGGACGGCCGCGCCGATACACTCGAAGACCAGGCCGCCGGCCCGGTGCTGAACATGGTCGAGATGGCGATGGTCGACAAAGGCACTGTCCTCGCGCGCCTGTCGGAAAATCCCAATTACGGCTATGCATTCAAGGGCCTGTTCGGCGACGACGTGCTGGATGACGAAGACACCGCGTACGCGGCACTGACGCAGGCGATCGCGGCTTTCGAGCGCACCGAATTCTTCTCGCCATTCGATTCGAAGTACGACCGCTACCTGCGCGGTGAATACGAGCCGACCGAACAGGAAACGCTCGGCATGACGCTGTTCTTCTCGAACCAGTTCGCGAACTGCAACCAGTGCCACCAGCTGCAGCCGCGGCCCGAAATGGAATCCGAAACATTCACGAGCTACAAGTACCGCAACATCGGCGTGCCGGTGAACCACGCGCTGCGCGCGGCGAACGGCCTCGGTCCCGACCACGTCGATCGCGGCCTGCGCGACAACCCGGAGATCACCGACGATGCACAAAGCGGCCGCTTCCGCGTGCCGACGCTGCGCAACGTCGCGCTCACCGGTCCGTACATGCATAACGGCGTGTTCAACGACCTGCGCACTGTCGTTCTGTTCTACAACAAGTACCTCGCGCGCGGCAGCAAGGCACAGACCAATCCCGAAACCGGGGAGAACTGGGGGCCACCCGAGGTACCGGAAAACCTCGCGCTCGATGAGCTCGAGTCCGGCCGCGCACTGGGCGACAAGGAGATCGACGGACTCGTCGCGTTCATGCGCATGCTGACTGACCAACGCTACGAGCGCTTGCTGCCAGCACAGTCTGATTAACCCGCCCGTACCCATATCGCGAACTCCATACGAACGCAGCCCGCGTGTAATCCCTGCCCGCTGCAGAGCGAATCCCCGATTGTTATAACCGGAGCGCCCCCGATAGATTCCGGTGAAGTTTTCCGCCGGAATCCCGGAGCCGCTGCGTGAAACAGGCATTCTTCAGGTTCGCACGTTGTGCCGTGTTGCTGATGTTCGTGGCGGGTGTCGCCCTCACGCGGCCGTGGGAACTGTTGCCGGGCCACTGGAAGCCGTGGGCGCCGCTGCGGCTCGATGATCCGCCCACCGTCATCACGCTCGGCAAGCTCGCGGAGCTGCAGCAGCAGCCCGAGGCCTGCCTGGCCGTGCTGCGGACAGCATCCGAAGGCGCGCTCGAGTACGTGCCGCTCGAAGATTACACGCCTGTCGACACGTGCCCGCTGACGAACGTCGTGCGCGTCAGCGGCACGGGCCTCGAGTTCAGTGCGCCGGTGACACTGTCCTGCCCGCTGATCGTGCGCTGGCTGATGTTCGAGCGGCAGGCGCTGCAGCCGCTTGCGTTGCAACATGTGGGCAGTCCCGTCACGCGCATCGAACATTACGGCAGTTTCGCATGCCGCAACGTGTACGGTCGTGCGACGGGCCGCCGCAGCGAACATGCCACCGCATCGGCCTTCGACGTGGCGGCATTCGAATTCGAGGGTGGCGACGTCGCGACCGTGCTCGGCGACTGGGATGCCGACGACGCGCCGGACAAGAGCGCCTTCCTGAAGGAGCTGCATGGTGCTGCCTGTCGTTACTTCGGCGCCGTGCTCGGGCCCGAGTACAACCAGCCGCACGAGAACCACTTCCACCTCGATACCGGCAGGTTCAACATCTGCCGCTGATGCGGCGGCTTACAGCAGGTCAGCGCGGGGCGGCCCCCACGGCGGCACATAGCGTGGACACTGCGCAGGCTGCGGCGACACCTGCATCTCGGCAAAGCCGAGCTCCGGCTCACGGTCGTAACGCAGATCGCCGACGAGCCAGCCATCGCCATCGGCGCGAAACCAAAGCGCACGCGCGAAGCCGGCAAAGGCGCGCGCTTCGCAATTCTGCTGCAGCAAATCCTGCGTGGCGCTGCGCGACATCGTAACGTCGTTCAGCCATTCGAACTCCGCCGTGTCCGTCGCCGTGCTGTCCGTCAGCATGACGGTGGTTTGCACGCCGGTGCCGGGACCGGGGCAGGCGTTTGCCGGCATCCATTCCGGTGCGAGCGACAGCACGGCCTGCCGCAGCGAATACGCGTCGCCATCCACCTGCACCGCGATCACCTCCCAGCACAGCGGGTTGACCGGCATCGGCGCGAGCACGTGGTCGAGCGCCGTAGCGTCCGGATACTGCGCGGCAACGAGCGCCTCGGTACGCGTGCGCGCAATGCTGCCGGCCGTCGTGAACAGCAATACGAGGCAGCAGGTCGCGACGAGGCCTGCGAGTGCCGCGGTTCGCGCCGCGCCGCGCCAGCCTATGGCAAGCATCACCGCCGCGAAGGCAGTCAGCGCGAACGCAAGTGCCATCGGCACGAAGCCGCTGCCGAAGGCAAGGCCGATGGCCGCGAGCTGGACGACGGCGATCAGCGCGCGCGGCACGCTCGCGCGCCACACGAACAGCAGCGGCGCGGCCGCGACCCAGAACAGGGGTTCTATGATGAAGATCGCATCGCCGTAGAACCATTCATTGTCCAGCGGCCAGAAGGGATGCACGCCATACTCGTTCATCGCATCCATCGCGATGTGCAGCAGCGGCGCGAGCAGGGCAACGAACGCGAGCCACCAGCGATCCCCCTGCGCGTGCGGTACGCCGCGCCGGCGCAGCCAGGCCGTGGACAGTGCAAACATCAGCAGCCCGATTAGCAGGGCGCCGACGATCGTGTGCGTATGCCCGCGATGATGCAGCAGGTAGCCGAGTTTGCCGCCAGTGATGCCGGCATACAGCGAATCGAGGTCCGGTACGTTGCTGCCGGCGACCATGAGGGTCAGGTAGAGCCTGCGGCGTGTCGCTTCGGGCAGCAGCGTTCGCGCCGCCGGAATGAAGCGCGCCGCGGTTTCACCGCCAAGCGCGCCGATCAGCGTATGCGTCAGGTTATCCATCGCGCTCAGTTACCTGCCAGTCCGGGCAGCAGGTTGCGCAACCCGCCGACGATGAATTCCACGGCCATCGCCGCGAGTATCAGGCCCATCACGCGCGACGCGATGTTCATCGAGGTCTGGCTCAGGTGCCGGCTGATCTGCGGTGCGAGATGGAAACTGATCCACACGAGCAGCGCAACGATCCAGCATAGTCCAACCAATGCGATCTTGTGCATGACGTCGTCGCTTTGCTGTGCGAACAGGATCACGGTGCTGATCGCGCCGGGTCCTGCGAGCAGGGGCAGCGCAAGCGGTACGACGCCGACGTGCGAAGAGTCGATCGCCTCGAGGTTTTCCTCCGGCGTACTGCGGATGCGCGACATGCGCGCTTCGAGCATCTGGAAGGCGATCGTCATCAGCAGCAGGCCGCCCGCGACGCGGAAGCCGTCGATGCTGATGCTGAACAACTGCAGGATGCGCGCGCCGGTGAGTACCGTCACCGTCAGGATGCAGGCCACGGCAAAGGCGGACACGCGCGCGATGCGCTTGCGCTGGCTCTGCATGTTGTCGGTGAAGTTCAGGAATAGCGGCACGGTGCTGACCGGTCCGACGACGGCGATCAGGCCGGTGAACATCCGCAGGTAATCGTTCCAGTCCAGCATGGTTTGGGTTGTCCGCTTGCTTCGTCCGCGCATTCTATATTGCCCCGGGCCGCGGCTGGACTACATGAGGGCTGCCCCGTATCCTTGCGTGGAAATCATGTCCGCGCATAGTCGAGGAACAGCCGATGTTCATCACGAAGAAGCATCTGTCCCGCAGGGCCGTGATCCGCGGTACCGGCGTGGCGCTCGCGCTGCCGCTTCTCGATGCGATGGTACCGGCGATGACCGCGCTTGCGCAGACCGCCGCAGCGCCGAAGCTGCGCACCGGCTTCTTCTACATTCCGCACGGCGCGATCCTCTGGAATACCTCGCATGGCGCATCGATCGATGCGTGGACGCCGAAAGGCAGTGGTGATTCCTTCACACTGAGCCCGATCCTGAAGTCGCTCGAGCCGCACAAGAAATACGTCACGTCGTTCGGCAACCTCGAAAATGCGGCGAGCGCAGGCTCCGTGCATTCGATCAACCCCGCGACCTGGCTCAGCGGAGTACGTCCCGACCAGGCCGCTGCCGGCGCCAGCATGTCGACGACGCTCGACCAGGAAATCGCGAAGCACACCGGCCAGGACACGGCCTTGCCGTCCCTCGAGCTCGCGTCGGAAACCACCGTGCAGGTCGCGGCCTGCGGCGGCGGATCCGGCGGGTGCTATTACAGTTCGACGTTGAGCTTTCGTAACCCGACGTCGCCGCTGCCGATGGAATTCAATCCGCGCAAGGTTTTCCTGTCGCTGTTCGGCGAAGGCGATACGTCCACCGAGCGCGATGCGATCATCGAACAGAAGGCCAGCATCCTCGACCTGATCAACGAACGCACGCGCGCATTGCAGGGCACGCTCGGTGCGTCGGACAAGCAGTTGCTCGAAGGCTATCTCGACAACGTGCGCGAGATCGAACGCCGTGTCGAACTGGCAGCCGCGCAGGACCTCAGCAACCTCGACGTGCCCACGGCGCCTGTCGGGGAGCTCGACAACTTCGACGAGCAGGTGAAGCTGCTGTTCGACCTGCTCGCGCTCGCGTACCAGGCCGACCTCACGAGAGTCGCGTCCTACATCATGGTGGCCGAAGGCACGAACCGTACGTACAACCACATCGGCGTGCCGGATGCCTTCCATCCGCTGTCGCACCACGCGAACGACCTCGAGCGCATTCGCAAGCTCGTGCTGATCCAGAGCTACCATGTCGAACGTTTCGCCGATTTCCTCACGAAGATGGCCAGTACGCCGGACGGCGATGGCTCGCTTCTAGACCACTCGCTGTTCATGTACGGCTCGAACATGAGCAACAGCGACATGCACAACAACTATCCAGTGCCCAACATGCTCGTTGGCGGTGGCAACGGCACGATGAAGCTCGGTGGCCAGCACCTCGACCTGCCTGAAAAAACACCCCTGGCGAACCTGCACCTCACGGTGCTGCAGAAAGCCGGCATTGAAATGGACAGCTGGGCGAACAGCACCAGCGTGATTGCTGGCGTGTAGATGGACCTCGTCAATCCGGCGCAGGCCGGGATCAAGCGTCTTTGAAGTTTGGACAATCGATGAGCACAAGATCCACAGCATTCACCCGCCGTATCCTGCTGAAGGCGGGGTTTGCCGCGTCGGCCACGCTGGGGCTCGCATCGCTGTCACGTGCCGCCGCGCCGGAGCTGCCTCAAGGATTCAGCGTGTTTGCCGGTACCGGTCCGAACGTGCTGCTGATGAAAACGAGCGACGGTGCCGTGCTCGTCGACAGCGGCGCCGAAGCTGGCGGAGCGCGCCTGTTCGAACAACTGCGCGTCCTCGCGCCGAACGGTGCGTATACCTTGATCAATACGCACTGGCACGACGAACAGGTGGCCGGCAACGAAGCGCTCGGCAATGCAGGCGCGACGATCGTCGGCCATGAAAAAACGAAGCTGCATCTCGCCACGCCCGTGTGGCAGCCGGAAACGGAAAGCTACAAGGCCGCGCTCCCTGCCGCAGCGCAGCCCACTCGCAGCTTTTACACGGAAGACACGCTGAGTGCCGGCAACGAGACGGTCGATATCGGCTACCTGCCGCTTGCGCACACCGACGGCGACATCTATGTATTCTTCCGCAACGCAAACGTGCTCGCCGCCGGGGATGTCGTCGCGCCCGCGCGCGATCCCTCCTTCGACTGGTTCGCGAGCGGCTGGATCGGCGGTCGTGTCGACGCTCTCGACAAGATCCTCGCGCTCGCCGACGCCAACACCGTCATCGTGCCGGCCTTCGGTCCCCTCATATCGAAAGCCGACGTGCAGGCCGAGCGCGACCTGATGCAATTCCTGTACGACAAGCTCGTCGACCAGATCCGCATGGGCTTCACGCCGCAGGACTCGCTCGACTCCGGTCTGATGGCCAGCTTACCGCGGCAGTTCAGCGATCCGTACACGTTCCTGTACGACGCGCACAAGGGACTATGGGCGCACCACAACAAGCTGGCGCCGAATATCGTCTAACGCAACGGCAATGGGCTTCGTGAATGCCGAAGCCCGGTCGTGCCTCACCCATGTAAAGGAACAGAAGTGTTTCGTCTGGAGGGGATATGAAGCATTTCGTGTTGGTGCCTGCTCTGGCTCTGCTCGTCGGATGCTCCGAGCCCGCGCCGCAACAGGAAGTACCGCCGTCAAACGACCTGCAGGCCGCAGTCGAGCAGGAAAGCGCGCGCCTCACCGCCTGGCTCGACGAACAGTTCCGGCAGGAACTCGAATTCAGCCCCGAATGGAAAACGCAGCTTGGCGACAAGAGCGATTACGACAAGCTCGACGACGTGTCCGAGGAAGAATATGGGCGCCAGTTGCAGTGGCGGCGCGACAGCGTGGCACGGATGCGTGCTGAATTCCCGAACTATGCGCGCCTCGATGAAGAGGCGAAGACCTCGTACGACCTCTGGATCTACGCGCTCGAACAGGCCGAACGCAACATGCCTTTCATCCGGCATGGCTTCATCTTCGGCCGCGGCGGTCCGCATGCCAGCTTGCCGAACTTCCTGATCAACTTCCATCTCGTCGACGACGCTGGCGACATGCAGGCCTACATCGCGCGCCTGAATGCGGTCGACGAGGTCATGCGCACGTACCTCGATCGCGCACGCAGCGCCGTCGAAGACGGCATCCGCGGTCCGCAGTGGAACTATGACTTCGCGATCGGCGAAATCGACCGCGTGCTCGCCGGCGCGCCTTTTTCGGAGCAGGGCACGTCGCCGCTGTGGAGCGACGTGCAGGCGAAGGTCGCCGCGCTGCGCGAAGCCGGCATGATCAGTGACGAGGAAGCGGCTGCCTTTGCCGAAGATGCACGCACGGCGCTCGTCGACGCGATACAGCCGGCGTATGCGGAAGTGCGCGCATGGCTTGCGGCCGATCGCGCCAATGCGCGCACGGAGGATCTCGGCGCATGGGCGCTGCCTGGCGGCGAGGTTTTCTACGACGCAAGGCTCTTCGCGAACACGACGCAGGAGATGACGGCCGATGAAGTGCACGCGATCGGCCTCGCCGAAGTCGCGCGGCTACGTGGTGAGATGGAAGCGCTGAAGGCGAGCGTCGGCTTCGACGGCACGCTGCAGGAATTCTTCGCCTTCATGCGCGAAGACGACCAGTTCTACTTCGGGAACAACGACGAAGACCGCGAAGCCTACCTACAACTCGCGCGCGATTACCTCGGTAAGATCGAGCGCAAATTGCCCGAGTTCTTCGGCATCCTGCCGAAGGCGGGCCTCGAGGTGCGCCGCGTCGAAGCCTTCCGCGAGCAGCCCGGCGGCGCGCAGCACTATTTCGCGGGCACGCCCGACGGCTCGCGCAACGGCATCTTCTACGCGCATCTGTCCGACATGCGCGCGATGCCGAAGTACACGCTCGAAGCCATCGCCTACCACGAAGGCAATCCAGGCCATCACATGCAGATTTCGATCGCGCAGGAACTCACGGGCCTGCCGCGCTTCCGCACGCAGTATTTCTACACGGCCTACGTCGAAGGCTGGGGCCTGTACGCGGAAGCGCTGGGCAAGGACATGGGCGGCTACGCAGATCCGTATTCCGACTTCGGGCGGCTCTCCGCAGAAATCTGGCGCGCGATCCGTCTCGTGGTCGATACGGGGATTCATGCAAAAAGGTGGTCGCAGGAAGAAGCCGTGCAATACTTCCTCGACAATTCACCGCAGCCCGAAGCCACGGTGCGCTCGGAGATCGAGCGCTACATCATCACGCCCGGCCAGGCGACTGCATACAAGATCGGCATGCTGAAGATCCAGGAGCTGCGCACGCGGGCAGAGGATGCGCTCGGCGAAGGCTTCGACATCCGCGGGTTCCACGATACCGTGCTCGGCGGCGGCGCACTGCCGTTGCCCGTGCTCGAGGCGAAGGTGGTGCGCTGGATCGAACGCGAACAGCGCCGCCGGGGCTTGCCGGCGGCCCGTGATTCAATGCTAAATCCAACTGCCGTTCCGCAGTAAAGAAGGAGTACTCGCAATGCTATTTGCCATCGTGGCCGTTTTCGTCGTCGCCTATGCCGCGATCGCGCTCGAACATCCGATCAGTATCAACAAGTCGGCATCCGCGCTGATCGGCGCGGGCCTGTTGTGGACCATTTACGCGCTGGGAGTCGGCGACGCGGAACTCGTCGAGGAGCATCTCGGTGAAACGCTGATCGAGATCGCGCAGATCGTGTTCTTCCTGATGGGCGCGATGACGATCGTCGAAGTCATCGATGCGCACCATGGCTTCGAGGTGATCACGTCCCGCATCAGGACCACCAAGCTGACATCGCTGATGTGGCTGGTCGGCGTCATCACGTTCTTCCTGAGCGCCGCACTCGACAACCTGACGACGACGATCGTCATGGTGTCGCTCGTGCAGAAACTGCTCGACCGGCACGACGACCGGCTGTTCTTCGCGTGCATCGTCGTGATCGCGGCGAACGCCGGCGGTGCGTGGTCGCCGATCGGCGACGTCACGACGACGATGTTGTGGATAGGCGGACAGGTCACGACATTGGCCATCATGGAAGGCGTATTCCTTGCTTCGGTGGCCAACGCCGTCGTGCCGCTGGCGGTCGTGTCGTGGATGATCCGCGGGCGGCCGGTGATCGCGCGTGATCCCGGCGGCAATTTCATGAAGGACGTGTAC
This sequence comes from Pseudomonadales bacterium, assembly GCA_036405915.1. Taxonomy (GTDB): domain Bacteria; phylum Pseudomonadota; class Gammaproteobacteria; order Pseudomonadales; family Pseudohongiellaceae; genus CAILUG01. The sequence goes on along the minus strand of DASWWP010000147.1, from coordinate 47,980 downwards.
ACGTCTCCGTTCGAGCGCAACCTGATGTTCTATCTGGGCGTCGGCGCGCTGATTTCGGTGCCGATATTCAAGACCATCACGCACCTGCCACCATTCATGGGCGTGATGTTCGGCCTCGGCATCCTGTGGCTGGCCGGCGACCTCGTGCACCGCGGCAAGGACGACGAACTGCGCAAGCCGCTGACGCTTGCGCATGCGCTGAGCCGGATCGACATGGGCTCGCTCGTGTTCTTCGTCGGTATCCTGCTGTCAGTCGCGACGCTGCAGCACACGGGCATCCTGTCAGGACTCGCCACGCAGCTCGACGAGACGGTGGGGCGGCTCGACGTGATCGTGCTGTTGATCGGCCTCGTCAGCGCCGTCGTGGACAACGTGCCGATCGTGGCCGCCGCGATGGGCATGTACAGTCTCGAACAGTATCCGGCCGATCACTTCCTGTGGGAGTTCATGGCCTACGCGGCAGGCACCGGCGGCTCGATCCTGATCATCGGCTCGGCGGCCGGCATCGCGGCAATGGGGCTCGAGAAGATCGAGTTCTTCTGGTACGTGAAACGCATCAGCCTGCTGGCGATAATCGGTTACCTGGCCGGGGCCGGCGTGTATCTCGCGCAGTATGCGCTGATGCACTGAGCGCCGTGACCTGCCTGCCATCGCAACTCGCTGATCAAGGAAGCCGTGCATGCTGTTCGCACTCGTACTCGTCTTCGTCGCCGCCTATGCGGCGATCGCATTCGAGCATCCGCTCGGGATCAACAAGTCCGCCTCGGCGCTGATCGGCGCCGGGCTGCTGTGGACGATCTACGCATTAGCGCTCGGCGATTCGACGCTGCTCGACGAACACCTGGGCAGCTCGCTGATCGATATCGCCCAGATCGTGTTTTTCCTGATGGGGGCCATGACGATCGTCGAGGTGGTGGATGCGCACAACGGTTTCGAGGTCATCACGTCACGCATTACGACGACGCGGCTGTCGTCGTTGCTGTGGTTGATCGGTGGCGTCACATTCTTCCTCAGCGCAACGCTCGATAACCTGACGACAACGATCGTGATGGTCTCGCTCGTGCAGAAGTTGCTCGATCGCCACGACGACCGCGTGTTCTTCGCCTGCATCGTCGTCATCGCGGCAAATGCCGGCGGCGCGTGGTCGCCGATCGGCGACGTGACGACGACGATGCTGTGGATCGGCGGGCAGATCACGAGCCTCGCGATCATCGAAGGGGTGTTCCTCGCGTCGGCGGTGAACCTGCTCGTGCCGCTCAGCCTCGTCGCGTGGACCTTGCGCGGCAGGCCCGTCCTCGCGCGCGCGGACCGGGCCGGCACCTCGAAAGACACGTATACGACGCCATTCGAACGCAAGCTCATGTTCGGCCTCGGCATCGGCGTGCTGGTATCCGTGCCGGTGTTCAAGACGCTGACGCACCTGCCGCCGTTCATGGGCGTTATGTTCGGACTCGGCCTGCTCTGGCTCGTGGGTGACCTGCTGCACCGCGGCAAGAGCGACGATGCGCGCAGGCCGCTGACGCTCGTGCATGCGCTGAGCCGCATCGACCTGGCATCGCTCGTGTTCTTCGTCGGCATCCTGCTGGCCGTGGCAACACTCGAACATGCCGGCGTCCTCGCGAATCTAGCGCTCCGCCTGAACGAGACCGTGGGAAGACTGGACGTGATCGTGCTCCTGATCGGCTTCGCAAGCGCCGTCGTCGACAACGTGCCGATCGTCGCAGCGGCAATGGGGATGTTCAGCCTCGACACGTATCCGGCCGATCATTTCCTGTGGGAATTCCTCGCCTATGCGGCGGGCACCGGTGGCTCGATCCTGATCATCGGTTCGGCGGCCGGCATCGCGGCGATGGGGCTCGAGAAGATCCACTTCTTCTGGTACGTGAAGCGAATCAGCGGGCTGGCACTGCTGGGCTATCTGGCGGGAGCGGCTGTCTATATCCTGCAGTACCAGCTAATGCATTGATTGCGCGCCGGCCCGCTCACACGACCCGCATGGTTGTGTTCAGCCAGCCTGGCTCCACAGGTTTTCGGCCGCAACCTATTCTGCCAGCCGTACCTGGTCGCGGCCTTCATTCTTCGCCGCGTACAGTGCCGAGTCCGCGCGGCCGGTGATCGATTCGAGCGATTCGCCCGGACGGTACTGCGCAACGCCGCAGCTCAGCGTGATGCGGATGCGGTCGCGGCCGAAGGTTATTTCGTGGTTCTTGACGGCCATGCGGATGCGATGCGCGCGCTCCACCGCTTCGGCGTCCGGGCAGTCCTCGAGCAGCAGCATGAATTCCTCGCCGCCCCAGCGGCACACGACGTCGGCATTGCGCACGTGCGCCTTGATGATGTCGGCAACTGCTTTCAGCGTCACGTCGCCACCGGGATGGCCATACGTGTCGTTCACTTTCTTGAAGTAATCGATGTCGACGTTGACGACGGAGAACGGGCGGTAGCTGCGCTGCGACACTTTCGCCGCGTGGTCGAACAGCGTTTCGAAGACGTGGCGGTTCGCGGCGCCGGTGAGGCGATCGGTGGTCGCCATCTGTTCCAGCTGGCCCTGGTACGAACGCAGCGTGAAATGCGCGGCGAACAGCACGAGCGCCATGATGCCGAGCGCGAGGCCGACGTTCAGCCACAGTGTGCCCTGGATGCGCGAGTCGGTCGCGCCGCCCTGCTGCTCAACGACGAGATACCAGTCGAACTCTGGCACGAGGCGGCTGTTCAGGAAGATGGTCTCGCCGTCTGCGCCCCGATAACTCAGCGTCGTGCTCGGCGTGCTGAGCACCTGCGTCGCTTGCGCGCCGAGGCCGGGACGATCCTGCAGTCGAGCTTCGCTGACGTTGTTGCCGCTCGTCAGCGTGACGTTGCCGAGCCGGTCGACGAAGTAAATCGTGCGGCCGTAGCGCTGCTGGTAATTGTCGATGAGCGTCGTGACGGAACTCACCGCGAGGCCGACCCCGGTCGCGCCGATGTAGTTGCCGTCGTAACCGAACACCCGATAGTTGATGAAGATGCTGAGTCGGCTGCGGTCGACCGTATCGTTGTCGACGTTGATCTCGTAGGACTCGCGCATCGTGCGCACGCGGCCGTACCACGCGTCTTCCGGGTCGGTGATGTCGATCTGTTTGACGATGCCGGTCGGATGGTAATAGTTGCGCGTCACGTCCGAAACGAAGAAGGCCGTGATGGTGTCGTAGCGCGCCTGGATTTCCTCGAGGTAGTGGCGGATCTGCTCGGGGTCGGTTTCGCCGGCCAGGGCCCAGCCCCTGAGGAAGGTGTCGGTGGCCATCAGCGACGAGATCAGGACCGGACGCAGCAGGTCGCGCTGGATTTCCGAATAGATGTTGTCGCTGGTCAGTGGCAGCGTCTGCTCGGAAATCTGCGAGGTGATCGAATCGCGAGCGACGAAGTAAGAGGTCAGGCTGGTGGCGATGAAGCCTACGACCATCAAGACGATAAGCGCGACGACGAAGTAAAACTTTCTGCGGTACATGGGGGCGCGAGTTTACCGCGCTTTGGGAGGCGGCGCCTCCGCCGGAAAGCGGAGGCGTCGGATCGGGAACAATTCCCGAAAGAAGCACCGTTGGCGGGTGCCGGGAACCTGGACCGCTTCCGGTCCAGGCCCCGGTGTACTGCAATAGCGCTTACTTGCCGATCGTCGCCATCAGCGTTTCGCGCGTCTGGCCAGCCGAGTTGGCGTGCACGGCGATGTACTGGTCGAACTGGATGTTGTTCTGGTCGACGTAGTTAGCGAGGTCGATGACGAAGGGGTTCGCCATCGCGCCGGGCTGCGGCAGCGTGAAGTCGGCCTGGAACATCAGCAGGTCCGGGATCACGGCGACGAGCATGCCGTCGGTGTGCAGGTTAGGCACCGAATGCAGTTCGAGGCGCATGTCGCCGTTTTCGATCACATGCGGCCATTCGCTGATGTTCTCGAACTTCGGCATCAGCGTTTCCTGGCCGAGCAGCGTGCGCGGCGTCGACAGCGCCATGTTCAGGAAGTCGACGTTGTTGTCGTGCGTGATGATCGTGACGCCTTCGCGCACGAACGGCACGAGGCCGCCGGTGTGGTCGGCGTGTGGATGCGAGTTGATCACATAGCGGATTTCCTTGTCGGGGAACAGGCGCTTCGTTTCGGCCAGGATTTTTTCACCGGTGGCTTCCGGCTGGCCGGCTTCGAATACGACCACGTAGTCGCCGAAGTCCATCACGAGCGACTGGTAGCTGCCGGTGATCAGGTGCACGCCCGGCGCCAGTTCCTGCGACACCTCCGCGGGGGCAGCCGGAGCCGCACCACCCGGCGGCGGGCCCGGAGGGGCGGCCGGCGGCGGAACGGTCAGCAGTTCCGCGGCATTCGGCGGATTCAGCGTCGCGCCCGTGACGTTCACGCCGAACACGCCGCCACCGCCGCGAATCTGTTCGATCGTGGCGGGCACCTGCACGCCGCCCATGTCGGTGTAGTCGCTGTAGACGTTCGTGACGAGCATGTCGCCCATGAAGGCGTCTTCGACGCGGGTTTCGACACGGGCCACGAGATTGTCGGCACCGACATAGCCAGTCACCGTGTACTGGATGCCGCCGGGCGACACCGGCGCGGGCGGCTGCCACGAGATCGCGGTCATCTGCTGGCCGTCGACCGTTGCCTGCATTTCGGTTGCGTTGTTCGCTTCGGCGCCTTTCAGGAAGCCCCACGGCGTCAGCCAGTATTCGAGCTGCTGGCCCCACGCGCTCATTTCCGGCGTGACGTTCTGCGTGTACGTGCCGGCAACCGGCGGATTGAGGAACAGGTCGGAAGCGAAGGTGTCGCCGGTGGCGCGCGAGGCAACCGCGTTCAGGTCGATCGTGCGCACGTAGTTCGTGATTTCGTCGCGCTCCGGCCACGGCGGATTCGCCGTGCGCGTCTGGCGGAAGCTGTTGCGGACGCGCCAGGCATCGCCCTGCAGGCTGATGCTGGTCATGCCGTCGAGGCCATGCGCGGCAACGGCGTCGTCGAGTTTTGCATCCGCGGCAGCCGGCGTTGCCGGTGCGGGCGCGGCGGCCGATGCGGCTGGTTGCTCCGTTTCCCCGGAGCATCCGGCGAGCAGCAACAGCGTGGACATTGCGGTGATCAGTTCTCTGCGTTGAAACATGTCTCCGTTCTCCTTCTTCGTGTACGTGCGTGGTTGATTCGTGCGTGTACCTTTATCCAGACATCTTCGCCGTGATTCCGGCGACGTGCTTGCCCTGGAAACGTGCGATCGACAGTTCCTTCTCCGAGGGCTGGCGCTTGCCGTCGCCGCCGGCCAGCGTGCCGGCGCCGTACGGGCTGCCGCCGAGCACTTCGCTGAGGTCCGTCAGTTCCGGCACGATGTACGGCGTGCCGACGATGACCATGCCGTGGTGCAGCAGCGTCGTGTGGAACGACGTGATCGTCGTTTCCTGGCCGCCATGCTGCGACGCCGTCGACGTGAATACGCTGCCGACCTTGCCGACGAGCGCGCCCCTGGCCCACAGGCCACCGGTCATGTCGAGGAAGTTACGCATCTGCGCGCACATGTTGCCGAAGCGCGTCGGCGTGCCGAAGATGATCGCGTCGTAATTGGCGAGTTCGTCGGGCGCCGCTACCGGAGCCGCCTGGTCCAGCTTGACGCCGTACTTGCGCGCGACGTCTTCAGGCATCAGCTCGGGCACGCGTTTGACGTCCACCGTAGCGCCCGCGCCACGTGCGCCTTCGGCCACGGCATTCGCCATCGTCTCGATGTGGCCATACATGCTGTAGTACAGAACCAGTACCTTCGCCATCGCGTGCTCCTTTTATATATACGGGGATGGGCGGCCAATCTCCCATACTTCCCGGGGCTTGCCAAGCAAGTGGAATACTGCGCGGCGTGACATGCAGACAGCGTGCGCCCGACGCGCATGGCGTTGCGCAGGCCGCATGCCCCGCCGGATTGGGCAAGCCCTGATTCCGGGAGATTGGCTATCATGGCCGCACGCATCGCTCGACGAGGACATCCGAATGCAAACCCATCGCACGCCACGCCACCTGCTGTCATTGCTCGCGCTGGCATTCATGACACCAGCCGCCGCACAGGCCCAGGATGCCATGGAAGCCGGCGACACGTTCAGCGAATGCCGGAACTGCCCGACGATGATCGTCATCGGGAAAGGCGAGTTCCTGATGGGCGCGCCGGAAGACGAACCGAACCGCGACGCCGACGAACCGCAGCATCCCGTGACGATCACGCGGTCGTTCGCACTGGCGACGACGCCCGTGACATGGAACCAGTGGGAAGCCTGCGTGCGCGACAACTGGTGCCCCGGCGCGGAAATCGACGAAGCGCTGAAACTGAACGTCGATGGCACGCCGAACCCGGACTACCGCGACTACGGGCGCGGCACGCGTCCGGCCGTCGGCATGTCGTGGTTCGATGCGCAGCGCTTCGTCGGCTGGCTGAACTGGAAAACCGGCGAGGACGATGCGTACCGCCTGCCGAGCGAAGCCGAATGGGAGTACGCCGCGCGCGCCGGCACGACGACCGCGTATCCGTGGGGCAGCGAGATCGACTACGACTACGGCAACTTCGGACAGCGCGACACCGGCCTCGCCGGCTATGCCGAGGGTCGCGACGTGTGGGTCGACGAAACCTCGCCGGTCGCCTCGTTCCCGCCGAATGCCTGGGGCCTGTACGACATGCATGGCAACATCTTCGAGTGGGTACAGGACTGCTTCGAAGCGGACTTCGCGCACGCGCCGACCGACGGCAGCGCAAGCACCGAAGGCAATTGCGCGAATCGCGTATTTCGCAGCGGCACGTTCACGAGCAATCCGTACATGCAGCGTTCGGCCCGCCGCGGCGCACCGTATCCGGCGACGACGCGCGGCCGCAACTACCTCGGCTTCCGCGTCGCCAAAACACTCGACTGACCGATTGGAGCCAGAGCCCGTCTTTTCAACGGGGCTCTGACCCCATGCAAGTCAGGGTGCCACGCAGCGGAAGTTGCTGGCCTCGTCGATGCTGCCGTGTCCGCCGTGGCGTGCAATCTGCGGGTACGGACATAGCGGCCGCGAGCGCACGACCTCGCCATCGACGATGCGCTTCGCCACGATCAGCTCCGGCGCCGTTCCCGTTTCCACCCAGTCGATGACCGCAGTCACCGGATCGTGCTGATCCGGCCCGAGTCCTCCGGCGCAGTGCGTCATGCCGGGCATCATGAACAGCCTCATGAAGTCTTCGCCGTTCGCGCCGTTCGCCGTCACGGCCTGCTCGTAGTAATGCACGCCCATCAGCGGTTGCAGGATCGTGTCCGCCCAGCCGTACGTCATCAGCAACTTGCCGCCACGCGCGCGGAATTCACGCAGGTCGATGTCGGTCGCATCGGCGAGGCGGCTCCAGCGGTCGAGATCCTCGACGTCGTCATCGAAATTGAACTCGGTGTAGTCCCACTCGGGCTGCGGCGCCAGTGGCACGAGGTAGCGCATCGTGCCGAGGGCAAGATTGAGGTCGGCAGGTGTCGCATCGGGTGCGGAGGGAACGATCAGGTTCATCCAGCTGCTCGTGGTCGTGCCGTTCGGGCCGGGCACCGGTTGCTCGCTGCCGAGCATGAAGCCGGGGAAGAGTCGCTCGCCCTTGCCGTTGCGCGGGCCGTCGTAGACTTTCTGGATCGCGTCGGCCTGCGCCGGCGTCAGGCACGAATCGTCGTCGCTGCCGGCGGCACAGCCCGGCACGTCGTCCGCCACAGAAAACGAGCACGCGCGAGGATCGTCGATCAGGCCGTCCATGAGTCCGTCGACTGCGTCGCACTTGTCCATCACGTGCCGCGCGAGCAGAGCGAGCTTGCCTGCCGACACGTTCGCCGTGGCGAGCGCCTGCTGGTTCCAGATGGCGCCGATCGTGAAACCGGTCTGGTCGACCCATGGTGCGTTGGCGATGATGCCGTCGAAATCGTCGGGATACCGCTGCGCTTCGAGCAGGCCCTGGCGGCCACCATTCGAGCAGGAATTCCAGTATGAGTACGCAGCCGGCTGGCCGTAGAACGCATTGGTAATCTCCTTCGCCGTCACGGCCGTCATGTGTACCGCGCGATACGCATAATCGATCGCCTTCTGCGGATTGCTGACGACGAACGAAGCGCCCGGTTCCTTCGCGGCGTCGTGGCCGGTGTCCGTCATCGCGATGACGAAACGATTGGCCAGCGCCTGGTTGCGGTTCGGAATCTGGAAGGGATCGCCTGGCTGCTGCCCGGCATGGCCGCCGTTGCCGATCATGTAGAAGCGTCCGTTCCACTCGAGCGGAAGGTTCACCTGGAACGTGATCTCCGGCGCGATCGTGCCGTTCACCTGGCAGAACGCGGGCACCTCGCCGTCGGCGGGCACGACGTCAGCCGTCATGCGCAGCACGTCGCGCAACTGCAACTGCGCGAGTGCTGAACATTCGCGCGCCGGCGCGATGTCGCCATTCGCATAGCCGCTGCGCGAATTCGCCGCTTCCGAAAAGGGCTGCGCGGCGAGCGTGCCGCTGCACAGGGCCAGGACGATTCCGAATATCCGCTGCTTCATTATTTTTCTCCGTGTTGTTGTGATCGCCGAGGCATTGTAACCACACGTTTCGCCACGCGGGCCTTCTGCATTAGACTCCGGCTGCGCGCCGCGACACCCGCAGGCGCCTGCACACAGGGAACCGGGCAACGCTCATGAAACTTACCGATACGGCACGCGGATACAGCGACGAGCAGTGGTATGAAATGTTGCAGGCCAGCATTGCGCAGCCGGTCGTCGAGGGCATCGCCTTTCCGCGCTTTCCCCCGGACGCCATCCAGACCACGTTCGTCGGTTCCGCCAACGGCAAGACGCTTGCCGAAGCCTTCAATTTCTACCAGTTCGTGAAGAAAGCCGCGAAGCGTGGCAAGGCACCGCTGGGGCCGGACAGCCGTTTCCTCGACTTCGGCTGCGGCTGGGGCCGTTACCTGCGCTTCTTCTGGAAAGACATCCGCGAGGAAAACCTGCACGGCTGCGATGTCGACCGCGAGATCGTCGAGATCTGCAAGGGCCTGGACCTGCCCGGCAGCATCGCGCAGATCGATCCGCTCGGCAGCCTGCCGTATGCGGATGCCGCGTTCGACAACGCGATGGCCTACTCGGTGTTCACGCATTTGCCGGAAGCCGTGCACATGCACTGGGTCAGGGAACTCGCACGCGTGATGCGGCCAGGCGCCGTGTTCGTGCTGACGCTCGAGCCGCGACGTTTCCTCGACTTCATCGCGCGCGTGCAGGAACCGGAGAACGACTGGCATCGCATGCTCCTCGCGCATCGCGAGCGCCTGCCTGCGTACTACCGCGACTTCGATGCCGGCCGCTTCGTTTTCATGCCGACGAACGCCGGCTCCGAGGAGCGGTATGGCGACGCGGTCGTGCCGCTGTCGTACGTGAAGCGGCACTGGGCGCCGTTTTTCGAGGTGCTCGACTACGTCGACAAGCCGAAGCAGTTCTGGCAGGCCGTGCTCGTCGTGCGACGCACGCGCGCCGTGTGGAGCTGACACTCCGCAGCAGCACCGGCGCGAGCGAATATACCTGCCACCTTCCAGCTTATTTCCCATTGCCAAGGCCGGCATTTTCGGCAATGCTGGCCCCGTGAGATCATTCTGTGCTGACACAGAAAGCTGCTCGGGAAAGCTGATGCGAATGCTGACAACCGACAGCGGGCATCTGAAAGAATGCGTGACGGAAAGCCTGAAAGAACGCGTCACAGAAAGACCGACAGAAAGACCGACAGAAAGACCGACAGAAAGACCGACAGAAAGACTGACAGAAAGAAGAGAACAAAAAGAACAACAACAGCAAGCGCATGTCCGACAACACCCTGAAACTCAGCATCTGCATCCCGGTTTACAACGGCGCGGCGACGATCTCCGCGCTGGTGGACGCCTGCGTGTCCGTATTGAACGAGCACTATGTGCTCGAGTTCGTGCTCGTCAACGATTACAGCCGCGACGACAGCGACGCGGTCTGCAAGGAGCTCGCCGCGCGCCATGCCTTCGTCAAGTACATCTCGCTGCGCCGCAACTTCGGCGAACACAACGCCGTGATGTGCGCGCTGAACTATGCCAGCGGCGACTTCGCCGTCGTCATCGACGACGACTTCCAGAACCCGCCGTCGGAGATCCGCGCACTCGTCGAAGAGGCGCGCAAGGGCTACGACGTCGTCTATTCGCGCTATGCCGACAAGCAGCACGGCGCGCTGCGCAACCTCGGCAGCCGCTTCAACGATCGCGTCGCGAACTGGCTGCTCGAAAAACCGCCGGGGCTGTACCTGTCGAGCTTCAAGGTGATCGCCGCCGACATGGTCCGCCGGCTGATCCGCTACCAGGGCCCGTCGCCGTACATCGACGGCCTGATCCTGCGCGAAACGCGCAACATCAGCTCGGTGCTCGTCGCGCACGCCGCACGCCGCGAAGGGCAGTCGAATTACACGCTCGCGAAGCTCGTCTCGCTGTGGTTGAACATGTTCATCAATTTTTCGGTCAAGCCGCTGCGGCTGTTCGCGCTGTTCGGGATGGTCGTCACGCTCGTCAGTTTCGTCGCGGCGGTCGCCTTCATCGTGCAGAAACTGATGAATCCGACGCTGCAGGTCGGCTGGACCTCGGTGATGGTGTCGATCCTGTTCTTCTCCGGCGTGCAGATCATCTTTCTCGGCCTCATCGGCGAATACGTCGGCAAACATTACCTCCATTCGAACGGGACGCCCCAATGGGTAGTAAAGGAAGAGCACTTGTAGCGGAGCTCTTTCGCTTCCATCTGGTCGGCGCCGGCACGCTGTTGGTTGGTACGCTGGTCTTCCTCGGGATGGTCGCGCTCGGTTTCGGTTACACACCGGCGCTGGTCGGCGACTACGTCGCGGGCATCCTGTTTTCGTATTACATGAACAAGACATTCACGTTCCGCGCACAGGTAGCGAGCGACGTTAAGCCGCTGTCTTTCACCGTGCTCGGCTATGCCGTCACGTTCCTGCTGAACCTCGCGCTGCTGGCGCTGGCGGTCGAGTGCCTGGCGCTGCCCGTCGTGTACTCGCAGCTCGTCATCATGCTGGTCCTTGCGGTGCTCAATTTCGCGATATTCAAGTTCATCGTGTTCGGCGCCGCTGCCCGCACTGCCGGTGACCGGGGGACCTGAGGTGCGCGCGGAGCCAATGGCGGCGCCACAGGGATCGACGGAAATGCTGGAGAGCGAATACCACCGCATGGCACAGGCGGAAGCCGCGCTATGGTGGTATCGCAGCCTGCATGCCGACCTGCTCGCGACGATCCGCAAACACTTCGGAAATGACCGCACGATTCGCATCGTCGATGCCGGCTGCGGCACGGGCGGCTTCCTCGACTACCTGCAGCGCCACGGCTATACGAATGCCACCGGCCTCGACATCTCCGCGCTCGCCGTCGACTTCTGCCGCCGGCGGGGCTTGGCGGTGGAGCAGGGCTCGATCGCTGACGCCGAGGCTCTCGCGCGCTCCGGCATGGCCGACGTCATCGTGTCGATGGACGTGATCTGTTCACTGCCCGACGCGGAGCAGCGCGTGGCCTTCCTGCACGCTGCGCATGCGCAGCTGAATCCCGGCGGCCTGCTAATCGTGCAAACGCCGGCCTTTGCCAGCCTTGGCGGCATCCACGACCTCGCCGTCGGCGTGAACAAACGCTACACGAAGGACGAGATGCGCGAGCTGCTGCACACGGCGGGCATTGCCGATTACGCGCTGCGTTATCGCCTGATGCTGCTGACGCCGCTCGTCTTCGTCACGCGCGCGTGGCAACGGCGGCGGCTGCAGCGCGGCGGCGACGTCAGGATCGAATCTGACGTGAAGCTGCCGTCACGCACCGTGAACGCCCTGCTGTACGCCGTGCAGCGCATCGAGGATCGCTGCCTGCCGCTGCGGCCGTTCGGCACGTCGCTGCAAATACTCGTAAACAAGGAACACGCATCATGAAGTCCGGACTCGACGCAGTCAGGTGGATCGACTTGCCGGCCGTCACGGACGAGCGCGGCACGCTGACGGCCATCGAAGCCTTGCAGGACATTCCGTTCGAGATCCGCCGCATCTTCTACATGCACCATGTCCATGCCGATCGCGGCGGACATGCGCATCGCGACACGGACCAGATCGTCATCGGCATAAGCGGCCGTCACGTCATCGAAGTGAAGGATGCCACGCGCAGCCTGCGCTTCGTGCTCGAAAATCCGAATCGTGGACTGTACCTCCCGCGCATGACATTCACGAACCTCACGGAATTTTCGCCCGACGCCGTGTCGCTCGTGCTTGCGAGCACGCATTACGATCGCAGCCGCTCGCTGCGCACCTTCGAGGATTATCTCGCGGCGCTGGCGGAGTACCGGGCATGAACGGCATGGCCACGCGCCGAAGCGGTTTTGCGCAGTCGTTCCTGCAATCGGCACACGCGCGCGAAAACCGCTTCCACGACTTCGCCGACACGCAGCGCTGGCTGGGCGACCTGCGCGCGAATTGCGACTGCCGCATCCAGCGCGTGCCGTTCTCCGAACTCGAGCAGTGGTACTTCGACGAACACAGCGGCGACCTCAGGCATCGCAGCGGCCGCTTCTTCAGCGTCGCGGGTCTGCAGTGCACGCCGCTCCATGAACCGGCCGCAACGTGGAAACAGCCGATCATCCTGCAGCCGGAAGTCGGCATCCTCGGGATCCTCACGCGGGAGTTCGACGGCACGCGCTACTTCCTCATGCAGGCGAAGATGGAGCCGGGCAACGTCAACCTCGTGCAGCTGTCGCCGACGCTGCAGGCGACGTTCAGCAACTATTCGCAGGCCCACAAGGGCAACCTGCCGCCGTACACGCAATTCTTCCTCGACGCGGATGCGCGCGTGATCAACAGCCAGCTGCAATCGGAGACCGGCACGCGATTCTTCCAGAAGTTCAACCGCAACGTACTGCTCGACATCGACGATGACGTCGACGTGCTGCCCGGCTTCCGCTGGCTCACGCTGTACGAGATCCGGAAGCTGATGGCGGAAGACGACGCCGTGAACATGGATTCGCGCAGCGTACTGTCGAACGTGATGCTGCCAGCCGCGCCTTCCGGCGATGAAGGCGGCACCGCTTTCCTGCGCTCGGCCACGAGTGCTCCCGATGCCGGCCATGCCACGCTCGGCGCACTGCGCTCGTGGCTGGACGCCATGCGCAGCAAGCTCACGATCGAGACACGCCAGATCGGGTTGAAGGACGTCGACGACTGGGTGCGCGACGACTGGAGCGTGCATCATGCGACACGTAACTATTTTGAAATCGCCGGCGTCCGCGTCGAAGGCGCCGCGCGCGAAGTGGCAGGCTGGTGCCAGCCGCTGCTGAAGCACGAAGGGCTCGGCCTGAGCGGATTCCTGTGCACGGAAATCGGCGGCGTGCTGCACTTCTGCATGCAGGCCAAGGCGGAGCCGGGCATCGTCGGCAGCGTGGAACTCGCGCCGACGGTTTCGCTGTTCGATTACCGCCAGCGCGCCGAAAAGGGTATCGACGTGCCGTATCTCGACTGCTTCCTGCAGGCACGGGCGCCGGCGATCGTGCACTCGTCGATCCAGTCGGAGGAGGGTGGGCGCTTCTGGAACCTGCGCAACCATGTGCTCGTCGTGCAGCTGCCGCGGGCCGACGCGATCAAGATGCGCGACAATTTCGCCTGGATGACGCTCGCGCAACTGCACGCGCTTTCGCAGGGAGAGAGCCGCGTGAACTCCGAAGCGCGCACGCTGCTCGCCTGCCTGCCGCTGTTTGACTGAAGGAGAACGGGACATGATCAAGGTCTGGGACTACCTGCGCGAATATCGCGACGAACGCGACGAGATCGAGGCCGCGATCCGCCAGGTAATGGAGTCCGGCATGCTGATCCTCGGCGCGAACGTGCGCAATTTCGAGGCCGCCTTCGCGCAATATTGCGGCTGCGCGCATGGCATCGGCGTAAACAGCGGCACCGACGCACTGTTCCTCGCGTTGCGCGCGCTCGGCGTGGGCGAGGGAGACGAAGTGATCACCGTATCGAATACCGCCGTGCCGACCGTCAGCGCGATCGCGGCCACCGGCGCGCGCACGCGCTTCGTCGACATCGATCCGCGCACGTACCTGATGGACACGAGCCAGCTCGAAGCGGCCGTCAACGAACGTACGCGCTGCATCATGGCCGTGCACCTGTTCGGCCAGTGCGTCGACATGGATGCCGTGCAGTCCGTCGCGCGGCGGCATGGGCTCAGCGTCATCGAGGACTGCGCGCAGGCCCACGGTGCGCGTTACAAGGGCAGGGTGGCCGGCAGCATGAGCGATCTGTCCGCATTCTCGTTCTACCCGACGAAGATCCTCGGCGGATACGGCGACGGCGGCATGATCCTGACCGGTAACGCCGAACTCGACGCGAGCTGCCGGCGGCTGCGCTTCTACGGCATGGACAAGCAGTATTACTCGCTCGAGCAGGGCTACAACTCCAGGCTCGACGAGTTGCACGCCGCGATCCTGTTGCGCAAGCTCGCCCACCTCGATGCGTACATCGCGCGCCGCCGCGAACTTGCCGAACTCTATCGCCGCGAGCTCGCCGGCACCGAACTCGTGTTGCCTGAAGTCGGCTCGGACAATTTCCATGCGTACTACCTTTTCGTCGTGCGCCATCCGCGTCGCGATTTCATCCTGCAGTACCTGAAGGACCGCAACATCTTCCTGAACATCAGCTACCCGTGGCCGATTCACACGATGCCGGCCTTCACGCAGCTCGGTTATGGCGAAGGCGACCTGCCGCACACCGAAGCAGCTGCGAAGGAAATCTTCTCGCTGCCGATGTTCCCGACGCTGGCGGATGACGAAGCGCTGCAAACCTGCGCAGCGCTGAAGGACGCACTCGCGGAGGCCGGCAAGGCATGAGCCTGCGCATCGGCATAGCCGGCTGCGGCGCGCACGCTATGGGACGCATCGTGCCACTGCTGCTTGCCGGCGATACAGGGCTCGAACTCGCTGCCGCGTGGACGCGCAAACCTGCGACGCAGCAACAGCTACGCGCGCTCGGCGTGCGGGGCGTCCATGCGGACTTCGAGGCGTTCCTCGCGGCGGATATCGATGTCGTGTACATCGCGTCGCCTACCGGTTGCCATTTCGAACATGCCGCGGCGGTACTGCGGTCTGGTCGTCATGCCTGGGTCGAGAAGCCGCTTGCGACTTCGCTCGCGGAGGCACGCGAACTCGTCGCGCTCGCCGAACGCCACGAGCGCATGCTCGCCGAAGGCTTCATGTTCACGTGGCATCCGCAGGCAGCGGCAATTCAGGAAGCGCTGGCGCGTGACGTACTTGGTGCGCTGCGCCTCGCGACGCTTACGTTCTGCTTCCCGCACCTGCAGCCTGGCAACGTACGCTACGACCCCGCGCTCGGCGGAGGCGCGTGGCTCGATCACGCGTGCTACCTCGTCAGGGCGCTCGACCAGTATTTTCCAGGCGAGTGGCAATTGCTCGGCGGCCATCTCGAGAACGACGGATATCGCGTCGATGTACGCGGCGCCGCGCAGTTGCGCCGCGCGCAAGACGGCATGATCGCCCAGCTTGGCTGGGGCTTCGGCCACAGCTACGTCAACGAGATGCAGGTGATAGGCACGCACGGGCGCATGCTCGTCGACTCCGCGTTCACGAAGCCTGCATCGCGCGCCTGTGACATCACGCTCGAAGACAGCAAGGGCGAATGCAGCTCGATCCTCGTACCCGCAGAGAACGCGTTCGACCGGATGTTCGCCGGATTGCGCCGCCAGCTCGACGAACCGGCTGGCTGGGCAGCCATGCGCGCCGGAATCCTCGCGCACGCCGGGCTCTTCTTCGCGTTGAAGGAGCAGCTGGACGCGGCAGGCATGCCTGCCGGGCAGAACCGCGCCAGCACGGCATCCTGAACGACGCTGACAACGACACGAACAGCCCCGGAACCGACAAGAGCTGACGACAATGAACACGACGACCGACCGCATCGCGCACGTACTGCCGGGCTTCATCCACGATTCACGTGCCACGCTTGCCGCGAATTTTGTCGTCACGGCCGCCGCGGTGCTGGCCATGCTGTTCCTGCTTGGCGGCTATCTCGCACTGCCGACGTTACCTGTGTTCGGGCACGACGAAGTGCACTACTACGTCGATTTCCACTTCAAGCTCGTCGAAGACGGCCGCTGGCTCAATTACCTTTTGCATGATTTCCTCAGGAGCCTGCCGCTACCGATCTGGAGCCTGCTGTACGTCGGGCTGTGGTGGGCGCTGATGTATCGCATCGCGCGCGGCTGCGGCTTCGACGTGGCGTATGCAGCGCTGACTGCCTCCGCAATCGTCATGGCTTCGCCGTTCCTCGAAATGTCGCTGTGGCCGGCGAGCGTCGTGCCGTCGCTGCTGCTGATCGGGCTCGCGATCGCGATGCAGGCGCACGGCGTCGCGTATCCCGTCATCTACATGGTCTCCGGCATGCTGATGTTCGGCGCGATGCAGAGCATGTACTTCCTGCTGCCGCTGCTGTTCCTGCGCGAGTTCCTCGACACGGCAGGGCCGCTGCGCGCGCGCTGGTGGCTGCTGTTCCGCCACATGCTCTGGTGGGTCGCGGGATCGGTCGCCGGCGTGGTTGTCGTCTGCTTGATGCTGGTGCTGCTGGCCGGTATCTGGTTCCCGCAGCCGCCCGAATGGCGCAATACGCAGCCCGTGGAAAGCCTTGCGAGCCTTCTTTCGAACATTGCGTACGTCGCGCAGAACCTCGCGATACACCTCGAAACCCTGCTGCGCCAGGGCGGCGTCACGTACGGCTTCATGCTGGTGTGCATCATCGCGGCGCTGCTGCGCGCGCGGACGTTATTGCTGCAGGCGCCAGCGCTGCTGCTGCTCGTCGCGGTGCTGTTGTCGTTCTTCGCGTTTTCGGTGCCGCTCGCACCGGTCATCCATTTGCGCAGCCTGTTCGCGATGGCGACAGTCGTGATCCTTGGCCTCGCGATCCTGCCCGGACACACCGCATTCGGCCGCGTGCTTGGTGCGCTGCTGTTGCTGAAACTCGTGCACCATTACTCCGTGTACGGACAGGACTACCTCGACGTGCAGCGTACCGAGACCTCGGTGCTGCTGACCGACCTGCGCGAGCTGGTCCCCGGCTACCCGACGGCGTACTCCGCTCTTGCACTGGAAGGCGCCATGGATCCGTCGAAACCCGAAGCGCGGCGTTTCAACGACGGCTCGCTGATGCATCCGATCTTCGTGTCGCTCGGCGTGTGGGACTTCCTCGACTGCAAGATTCCGCAGCGCTGCGACCGCGTCGGCGAGACCGGCGAGCCTATCGCCGTCCGGCCTTTCGCCGGCGGACAGTTCGAGCTTGCGGTCGATGCGGCGAACAACATCGGCGTCGTGCGCTACCGCGAATGAGCATCGCCGACACGTCACGCTGGAGTCTCGCCGCGCCTGCGCTTGCGCGTACGCTGTTCATCGTCAATTTCCTCGCGATCTACTTTTTGTCGGGTTTCTCGGCCTTGCTGTACCAGGTCGTATGGCATCGCCTGCTCGCGATCTTCAGCGGCTCGGATCTGTACGCGACGACGACGATCGTCGCCGCCTTCATGGCGGGCCTCGGCGTAGGCAGCCTCGTCGGCGGGCGCCTGGCAGATGCCCTCGCGTGGCGCTGGCAGATCGGCCTGTTCGCGCTGCTCGAACTCGTGATCGGCGGCTTCGCGCTCGTCAGCAGCTGGTGGTACTACGACGTGCTGTACGTGCAGCACGCGGCACTGGCCGAGTCGCCGCTCACGCTTGCACTCGTGCTGTTCGCGAGCCTGTTGCTGCCAACCTGCTGCATGGGCATGTCGTTTCCGCTCGTGTCGAAGGCCCTGACGCCGACGCTCGCACTCGCAGGCCGCCGCATCGGCGCGCTGTATGCGATGAATACGCTCGGTGGCGCCGCCGGCGCGTTCGTCGTCGTATGGTTCTGGATGGGCTCGCTCGACTTCCCGGCGATTCTCGGCGTCGGCGCGCGCATAAACTTCGTCGTCGCGGGCCTCGCGCTGCTCGCCGGCATCGTGGCATGGCTACGGCACACGCATGCGCTGGCGGACACAGGCAGCGCGGAGGAGAGCGCGCACCGCTCGCAGCCGCTGTTCGCCTTCACGACATGGACGTGGCTGTACGGACTCGCCGGCTTTCTCGCACTGTCTTGGGAGATCCTGTGGTTCCGGCTGCTCGGCGTGTTGCTGAAATCCAATTCGTTCACGTTCGCGCACCTGCTTGCGATCTATCTCGGCAGCCTCGCCGTCGGCATCTTCGCCGGTGCTCAGCTCGTGCATCGCGGCCGGCGGCCGGCACAGGTGTACCTGGCTTTGCAGTTCGGCGTCGCACTGTATGCAGGCCTGTCGCTGATCCTGCTGTTCGTGGCGCTCGAACGCTGGACGGCGACGGAGTGGCTGCGCGCCTACCTCGCCGGATTCGATCCGCTCGACGTATCGCCGGTGCAGTACGCATTGAATGCCGTGTTGTCGGCGCCGGCAGGCCTCGCCGATGCGCTCGCGAACCGTCCGGAATTCCTGTGGCTATATATAGTGGTGCCCCTGTTCGTGATTGCACCGCCGACGCTGATGATGGGCGCGAGCTTCGCGTTCCTTCAGCGCGCTGTGCAGGACGACCAGGCGCGGCTCGGCCGCCGTGTCGGACTTTTGCAGGCTGCGAACATCGCGGGCGCGACGCTCGGTTCCATCGTGACGGGCACGTGGCTGCTGCACGTATTCGGTACCGCGCACACCGCGCGCATCCTCGTATTGCTCGGCGTGGTGTTCCTGCTGCCACTGTTGCCGCGGGCACAGCATGGACGCATGCCGCGCTGGGCGCCACGCGGTGCCGTCGCCGCAGTTGGGCTGTTGCTGCTGTGGACGATGCCGTCAGGCACGCGGCTATGGGCCACGCTGCATGGCGCGCCGGCTGACCAGGTCATCGCGGCGGAAGACGGCACCGGCGTGTCCGTGCTGCGCAACTATGCGAGCGACTTCAGTTCGACGACGCTCGTTTACGTGAACGGCCTCGGCCAGAGCTGGATTCCATTCCCGGCGATCGACAGCATCCACTCGCAGCTCGGCATCGTGCCGGTGATGCTGCATCCGGAGCCGCAATCGGTGGCCGTTATCGGCCTCGGCTCCGGCGACACGGCCTACAGCCTGGGCGGACGACCGGAAACCACGAGCGTAAACGTCATCGAGATCGTCAGGCCGCAGCTCGACACGCTGCAGCAACAGCAGCAGCGCGCGCCCTATGGCGGCCTTGCCGGACTGCTCGAAGACACGCGCTACCGCTTCACGTTCACGGATGGCCGCAGTTACATCGGCCGCGGCAGCGAAACCTACGACGTGATCCAGGCCGATGCGCTGCGCCCCAACAGCGCATACGCCGGCAACCTGTATTCCTACGAGTATTTCACGCTGCTGAAGAGCCGCCTCAAACCCGGCGGCCTCGCCGTGACCTGGGCGCCGACCGAGCGCGTGCGCGCCACGTTCCTGCGCGTGTTTCCGCATGCCGTGCAGGTGGGTTCGATTCTCGTCGGAAGCAATGAAGAGATCCGTTACGACGCCGAGCAACTGCGCTCGCGCGCGACGCATCCATTCACCGCTGGACACTATGCGCGCGCGGGCATCGATCCGCTGGCGCTGCTCGCGCCGTTGATGGACGGAAGCGATTTGCGCGTGACGGCGGACGCAAGTCCGCGCGCTGACATCAACACGGACCTGCATCCGCGCGACGAGTACAACCGCTGACTCGCGCGCAAATCGTGTTCACGACTGCTGCGAGCGCAACGCCTCCAGCACGCGCTCCGGCCGAAACGGCGCGCGCCGCAGCCTGGCGCCGGTCGCGTCGTAAATCGCATTCGCGATCGCGGCGATCATCGGCTTGTGGCTGGTTTCGCCGGCGCCGTAGTGCGGCAGGTCGGGGCGATCCGGGTTCGGGTCGCCGTTGACGAGCACGACATCGATGCGTTCGGGCGTGTCGGAGTGGCGCATGCTTGGATGCGTCTGCCAGTCGACGCTCGTCACCTTCTCGGCATCGAACTGCACTTCTTCGTACAGCGCGCGGCTGAGGCCGTGCAGCATGCCGCATTCGACGGTGTGTTTCAGTCCCATCGGGTTGATCGCGAGGCCGCAGTCGTGCGCGCAGACAAGGCGTTTGACCCACACGCGGCCGGTGTCGCGATTGACTTCGACGTCGGCGATGACGGCGACGATCGTGTTGCTGCGGTTCGTGTAGGCAATGCCCCTGCCGCTGCGGATCGGACCGTCGCCCTGCGCCGTGTTCAACGCGGGCCGTGGTTCCCAGCCATGTGCCTCCATCGCGGCACGCATCGCGGCGAGTGAACGCGCCTTGCGGAACACGTTGTCCTCCGTGCTCGTCTCGATGAGTTCAAGCCGGAATTCCGCCGGATCGCGCTGCGCGGCAGCGGCGAGTTCATCGATGAAGGCTTCGAAGGCGAATGTCACCTGCGGGCCATTCGGGTCGCGCAGGTTGCCCGTGCGCAATGGCGTTTCCCAAACGAGCGGCAACGCAACGACGTGCGTGGTCATCCGCGTATTCGGGATCCCGTACTGGACGGCCGGCGTGGCGGTGGCACCGGCGGCGGGGCGCTCGGGCCTGCGGCCCATCAGCTGACCGATCAGCACGGTGTCGGGCTCGTTGTAGCCGAGGTGAGCATAGTCGATCGAGCGTGCGTCGTATTCGAGCGCCGTCAGGCGACCGTTCGCGTCGACAGCGCCGCGCAGCTTGCACAGGTATGCAGGACCCTTCGTGTCCCACGCGGTTTCTTCGTGACGCATCCACTGCACGCGCACCGGCCTGCCGAGTTCGTGCGCGAGGAAGGCGGCTTCGAAGCCGACGTCGTCTGACGCCGTGCGGCCGTAGACCTGCGGACCGTCCATGTACACGACGCGCACGCGCTCGCGCGGCAGGTCGAGGAACTGTGCGACGCCGTTGCGCAGGCCGTAGGATTTCATGTCGTTCGAATAGATCGTCAGCTGGTCGTCGGACGGATCGGCAAGCGCGAAGGCGGGGCCGATCGCCGTGTGGCCCTGGAACGGCACGGCATATTCGGCTTCTACGACCTGCGCGGCGCTCGTGAAGGCCGCGTCGGGATCGCCGATCACGCGCGGCTCCGAGCTCGATGTCGGAACCGCGCTGCGAATGTAGTCGAACAGGTCGTTCGATGCGGGGAAGGGTGCCTGCGCGGGCGGCGTCCACACCACGCGCAGTTCGCGCGCGGCCTGTATCGCCTGTTCTTCGCGCTCGCATACGACGGCCACGTAATTGCCGCGGCTGACGACGCGCACGACGCCCGGAATGTGTGAAATCGACGTTTCATCGATGCTCTGCAATTTCGCGCCGGCCACCGAGGGCCGCACGTTGCGAGCATGCAGCATGCCGGGGACCTTCACGTCGACGGCCCAGGTCAGCGAGCCATCGACTTTCGCCGGAATGTCGTAACGCGGCAGCGGCTGGCCGACGACGCGCAACTGCTGCACGGGCTTGACGCTGGCAGCGCCGGTCGTTGCATTGATGTTGCTGCCGTTCAGCGCGACGTTGAAGCGCTGGCCGCCGACGAGTTCGGCATAGGTCAGACGCTTGCCCGCATCGGCAAGCGCGGTGACGGTGCCGTCGTTCACGGTGAGCTCTGCTACAGGAACGTTCAGGCGTTGCGACGCGAGTTCGAGCAGCACGCGCCGCGCTTCGGCGGCAACGCGGCGCATCGGCCAGCCGTCGGTTTCGATCGCGTCGGAGCCGCCGGAGCCGCCCTGGTCCGGCGTCGTGTCCGTGCTGCCCATCACGAGCGAAGTCTGTTCGAAAGCCATGTCGAGTTCGTCGCACATCATCTGCCGGAATGCGGTGCCGGTGCCCTGGCCGCCGTCGGTCTTGCCGACGAAGAACGTGGCGGTGTTGTCGGGATGGATGACGATCCACGTATCGAGTTTCAGGAAGTCCGGATCGGGATAGGGTCCCGATGCCACGGCTTGCGCAAATACACGCGCGCCGGGGACTGCGTTCATGCCGACGCTCAGTACGAGCGCGCCGGACGACGCGAGGAATTTGCGGCGCGAAATCGACGGGTCGAGACGCTGCAGCGAATCGTCGAGCGCGCGTTCGAGGGAGGCAGGCAACTGCAGCGTCGTGTTCATACGGCAGCCTCCTGTTTGCGGCTGGATTCCTGCGTCGCATGAACGGGACCAGCGGCTTGTGAAGCGTCGTAGAACGCGACAGCTTCCGGAGAGCCTGCGCTCGCGGCAACGTTGGCCGCAGCGACGCGTTTGATCGCGGCATGGATGCGGTAGTAAGTCATGCACCTGCACAGCGCACCTTCCATGCCTTCGCGGATTTCCGCGTCACTGGGATTCGGATTGCGATCGAGCAGGGCTTTCGCCGTCATGATCTGGCCGTTCTGGCAGTAGCCGCACTGCGGCACCTGTTCGTCGATCCAGGCCTGCTGCAGCGGGTGCAGCTCGCCATCCTGCGCGAGCCCTTCGAGCGTCGTGATCGCGCCGCTGACCGCCGAGGCCGGCAACTGGCACGAACGCACCGCAGCGCCGTCGAGTATCACGGTACATGTGCCGCACTGGCCGAGCCCGCAGCCGAAGCGCGGACCGCGCAGGCCGAGGTCGTTGCGCAATACGTATAGCAGCGGCGTCGCCGGATCGACGTCCACTTCGTGGACGGCACCGTTGACGTTCAGTGTAATGACAGCCATGACTCGCCCTCCGTTCGGCAGCTTTGCACGCTAACCCACAGACCGGGATTTGGCTACTGGCTTGCCGCTTTCGTGGCGCGGCTTCACGGCACGTCACACGGCGTGACGACGAAGGTAGGGTGGAGGGGAGCGTAAAACGTCATTCCCGCGCAGGCGAGAATCCGGAGGGGTCAGGAGCCGGATCCCCGTCCTGCGGGGAATGAGGGGACGATCTAGTTTTTCGTCAGTGTCAGCGGCAGCGCGCCAGGACCCTGCGTCCACGTACCCGTGAGCGTCGTACCGTCGAGTTCGCCGGTAAACTTCGCCGGCGGTACGGCGAGTTCTGCGGTGAACGTCGAGCCGGCCAGCGACGCCGCCGTCACTTTCAGCTGCACGTTGCCCTGCTGGGGGCTCAGGAAAGTCGCGGCGATGGCGCCGCTCGCATCGCGCGTGATGCTCATGACGAGCGTCAGCGCACTTGGCGCGCCGGGCGGCGTCAGCGTGCCGGTCCATTCCCCGGCGAGCTTGTCGAAGTCGGCGTCGGTCAGCGCCAGCGTGATTTTCTCGGCCACGTACTCGCCCTTGACGATGTTCAGCTGCATGTCCTGCGCGCCCTGCTTCACGCGGCCGTTGAACGCGCCGTCGGCGAGCGTGGCGCGATACTCGCCGCGCGCCTGCGGGATGCGCAGGAACAGCTCGTTGTTCTCTAAGCTGATGTCGGTCACCGGAACCTTCGCGTCGCTCATGTCGATCTGCTGCATGGAGCCAGTGAATTCCCCCGCTTCATTCCTTTCGAACGTGAACACGATATTCAGCTGTGCGCCCGGCGCGATCAACTTGCCGTGCCACTGGCCGAGAAGTAGCGTCATCGCTTCTTCCGACAGGACCGTCGGCACATACGGTGCGAGGTTCATCGGCAATGTGCCGCCGGGCTGCGTCCATTCGCCCGTGAAGCCACCGTTCGCGAACGTGCCGGTATACGCGCCGGACAACGACGCCACTTCGATGTTCAGCGTCGTGCCGTCGAAGCTGACGGACGACGCCGGCACGTTCTTGATCGCGCCGGTGTCCGGCGAGTTCAACGTTGCTGTCCACGCGCCCGCGGCATCTTGCGCGAGCGTGAAGTGCACGCCGATGCTGTTGCCTGGCGCCACGTCCAGTTTGCCCGCCCACACGCCGGCGACATCGGCCTGCGCCATTCCGGCCACGCTGATACACAGGCTCGCGGCGACTGCAGCTGCCTTCATCAACACTTTCATCATGCCTTTCATGATCAGTCCCTTCACAAGTGAGTTCATGGGTGTTCCCTCTCTATTCGAAACGCAACGACAGTGACGGATCACTCTGCGCGGTTTTGTACGACTGCAATGCGATCGTGGTGTATGCGATCACGAGCGCCGCCAGTGAGGCGACGACGAAGGCCATCGGGTTCATCGACGTGCGGTACGCGAAGCCGGTCAGCCATTCATTGATCGCGAGCCACGATGCCGCGCAGGCGACGAGCGCGCCGGCGATGACGAGCAGCAGAACGCTGCGCGACAACAGGCCGATGATCTGCGCAGCGGTGGCGCCGAGCACCTTGCGGATGCCGATTTCGCGCGTGCGCTGCTCCGTCGTGAAGGCTGCAAGGCCGTACAGGCCCAGGCACGAGATGAAGATGCACACGGCCGCAAAGATGCCGACGAGCTTCATGAGGCTCTCTTCGGAGGCGTACAGCTGGTCGAGCGTCTCGTCGAAGAACGAGAACTCGAACGGATGGCCGGGATCGAAGCGGATGACGGTCTCCTCGATGAAACCAATCGTGTCGCGCAGGTTGTTGCCCGTGATGCTGACGATCAGGTTCATCTGCATGAAGGTCTTGTTCGCTTCCGGCACGTTGGCGAGGAAGTCGTCCGGATACGTGCGCATGAACATCGGTTCCACCGACTGGTGCAGCGACGCGAAATGGAAGTCCTTCACGACGCCGATCACGCGGCCGTCGGCGATGCGCCTGCCGAGCGCCTGCTCTCCCCAGCCCTGCTGCCGCACGAGCGCTTCGTTGACGACGAAGTTCGTGCCGATGTCGGTCAGCAGCCGCTGGTCGAAACTGCGGCCGGACAGCAGCTCGAGTTTCATGACATCGACGAAGTCCGCGCCCACGAGCATGTTGTTCGCGCCTGCTGGTTCCATCGCGCCGCTCGCCGATTCCATCGGCATGACATTGGACCCGACCCGGCCGCCCATCATCTGCGCGCTGGTCGCCACGCCGACGATGTCGGGATTTTTAATCAGCTCGGCCTTCATCAGCTCCGCGTTCTGCAGCGCCGTGAAGCCATGTAGCGCGACGACGATCTTGTTCGCCTTTTCGAAGCCGAGGTTCTTGCTGGCGATGTAGTCCATCTGCTGCGACATCAGCATCGTGCTGGCGATCACGGCCACCGAGATCGTGAACTGCACGAAGACGAGCGCGGAGCGGAAGGTCGCGCTGGTCTTGCCGGTGTTCTTGTTGCCGACGAGCGCCGTCAGCGGCTGCCACGACGACAGGTACAGTGCCGGATACAGCCCGGCAAGCAGCCCGATGCCGAGGCTGAACAGCGCGGCGACCAGCAGCAGCTCCGGTTCTTCCGTGAGCTTCAGGGCCAGCGGCTTGTTGAACAGGTCGTTGACGTTCGTGAAATAGAACACCAGCTCGACGAGCACGAGGCCGCACACGAGCGCGATCGTCGTGTACAGCACCGACTCGCTGAGGAACTGCGCGACCAGTGCCTTGCGGCTGCTGCCGAGGATCTTGCGCATGCCGACTTCGCGCGCGCGTTTCGCCACGCGTGCCGTCGCCAGGTTCATGTAGTTGATGCAGGCAACCAGCAGGATGAACAGCGCGACGGCGGCGAAGGCATAAATGTAGTACACGTTGCCACGCGGATCGTCGTAGCCCACGGTAGATTGCAGGTGCACGTCGGCGAGCGGCATGATCCAGCTGCGCCATGCCATGCCGTTGGCGCCGCCGTACTCCTTCATGTTGTTGTCGTAGAAGGCCTGCGTGACGGAGGTCCAGTCCGCCGGATCGTAGCCCGGTCGCATCTTCAGGTACGTGTGCCAGCCGACACCGAACAGTTGCCGCCGCTGCGCGGCTTCGTTGGCGATGTCGGACACGACACTGTTATTGCCGCTGAACAGCACGTCGTACTTGAAATGCGTGTTCTCGGGATGGTCGGCGAATACCAGCGAGATGCGGTACTCGGTGTCGCTGTCGGTGGTGATGAGCTCGCCCACCGGGTTTGCATTGCCGAAGTACGCGCGCGCAAAGCGCTCGCTGACGGCGATGCTCGAGGGATCGTCGAGCGCGGTGTCAGGATCGCCGTAGACGATCTCGTGCCTGAACACGCGGAACACGTTCGGCGAGGCGAAGAAGGTACGGTCCCAGAAAAAGCCGACGTCCTCGTGCGACAGCATCATGTCGTTGTTCGGGCGGAAGCGGACGACCTCCTCGATCTCCGGCACTTCCTTCGCCAGCAGCGGGCCGGCCATCTGCGAGGTGATCGCAAAGGTGTCGGTGTTGCCGGCCGTCGTGAATTCGTTCTCGAGGCGGTAGATGTTTTCGTGACCCTCGTAATGCTGGTCGTAGGTCAGCTCGCTGCGCAGGTACAGGCCGAGCACGGCGACGCAGGCGATCGCGAGAGACAGGCCGGCGATGTTGATCGCCGCGTAGCGCTTTTCCCGGTATAGCGTGCGCAAACTTATCTTGAAGGCGGATCCGAGCATTGGCCTACCTCCCCATTGGTGCGGTTTGCGACACGACCTTGCCGTCGAGCAGGTTCACGACACGCTGGCCATAGCGAGCGTTCTCCGCCGAGTGCGTGACCATCACGACCGTCGTGCCGGCTTCGTTAAGCGCCGTCAGGATCTTCATGACTTCCTCGCCGCGTTCAGAGTCGAGGTTACCGGTCGGCTCGTCGGCCATGATCAGGTTCGGACGGTTGACTATCGCGCGCGCGACGGCGACGCGCTGCTGCTGCCCGCCGCTGAGCTGTTGCGGAAAATGCTTTGCGCGATGGCTCATGCCCATCTGCTCGAGCACTTCGTCGACGCGCGGCTTGCGCAGGTGTCCGGGCACGTTGTTGTACTGCAGCGACAGTTCGACGTTCTCGAACACGTTCAGTTCGTCGATCAGGTTGAAGTTCTGGAAGACGAAGCCGATGTTTGCCTTGCGCAGCGGCGCGCGTTTCGCTTCCTTGTATTTACTGACGTCCTCGCCGAGGAAGCGGTACTCGCCGCCCGATGGCGTGTCGATCAGGCCGAGCAGGTGCAGCAGCGTCGACTTGCCGCAGCCGGAGGGGCCCATGATCGACACGAATTCGCCCTGGTCGACCTTCAGCGTGATGCCGTCCAGCGCCGTGGTTTCCACTTCGTCGGTGCGGTACAGCTTCATGAGATTTTCGGTTTCGATGATCATGTGCCGGTCCTTTCCTCGTCGTTATCGTTAGTCGTCGTCCCTAGATCGCTTCACTGAACTCCAGCACGGCCACGTCATTGAACGCGTCGTACCCGGACGTGATCACGCGATCGCCTTCCTGCAAGCCTTCGAGCACTTCGATGAATTGCGGGTTCTGGTTGCCGAGCCGCACGTCCACGCGGCTTGCCGTGCGCCCATCGGGCGCGATGAGGTACACCCAGCGGCCGCCGGTGTGCTGGTAGAAGCCGCCCTTGCGGATCATCAGCGCCTGTTTCGGCACGCCCCAGTTCAGCTCCACCGTCAGTGACTGGCCGCGGCGGATGTCAGCCGGTGCCGCGCCGGCGAAACTGACGTCGACCGAGAACGAATTCGCGACGACTTCCGGATAGACCTTGTCGACGACAACCGGGTACTCCTGTCCGTCGAGCTGGAACTTGCCCTCGGTGCCGACGACGACGCTCGACGCGTAGTACTGGTCCACGGCCACGCGGATCTTCAGTTTGTCGAGCACGTCGATCTGGCCGATGCGTTCGCCGCGTCCGATGTTCTGGCCGATCTCGGCGCTGATGCTCGACAGCTGTCCCGAGATCGGCGCAGTGACCTGCAGGCTGTCGACGAGCTCCGTCAGCAACGCGAGGCTCTTGTTCAGCCGTTCGACGGAATCGTTCGCGCGCGCGAGCTGGCGCTCGGCGAGCAGGTCCTCCTGGCGGATGCGTTCCTGCAGCAGGTCGCGCTTGTCCCGGTGGTACGCGAGTTCATCGCGCAGGTTTTCGTATTCCTCGAGGGTCAGCGGATTGTTCGGGCTGTCGATCATCCGTTCGTAGCGGGCGAACTTAGTTTCGAGCAGCTGGATGCGGTAGTTCATGTCGAGCAGCTGGTCGCGCAGCATCAGGTTGTCCTGCGCGCGCATGATCTGCGTGTTCGAGATCTGGTCGAGGTTTTCGAGCAGCTGGTTTTCCGAATCGATCGTCGTGCGCTGCAGGCTCGTGTTCGAAATCAGCAGGATCGGCGTGCCTTTCTCGACCCATTGCCCCCCTTTCGTGTAGATCTCCTCGACGCGGCCGCCTTCCTCGAGGTCGAGGTACACGGAGGTTTCCGGCACGACCGTGCCGTCGAAAGGGTAGTACTCGCGGAACTCGCCGGTCTGGATCGTCGACACCGACAGGCGGCTCGAATCGACGGTCAGCCGGCTGGTATCCGACTGCCGCAGCACGGCGGCGCCAAGAATGATGATGAGGGCGCCGATCGCGAAGGGCAGCACGCGCTGCGCGGACCAGCGTGGCTTTTCTATTGCTCTGTCCATCCTGCCTGCCGTTTCCCCGGACGCATCGCTGGCGTCGTTATCCTGTCATCGTCCCTGTTCGTCATGTGCGTGTCCTTGTCATTCCTGCGAAGGCGGGTACCAGTCCGTGGAAACCGCGCCTTCGCCGGAGCGACGAGTGTCATAAACAAGTTGCGTGCCACCAGTCGGCCCGCGAGGAAAGCGTTGCAATTCAGCAGCTTGGCTTAGCGCAGCGAGGTCGTGCCGCCCGTTAACGCCGCAAAGTGGATTGGAATAAAACAGTGGTTGTCTCGTTCTGGAACAGCCCCTACAGTTCTGGCCAGCAAATCGGAGCACGAGAGCCCCCGCATGGATAGCAAGACCCCCGGCCACATCCTGATCGTCGATGACGATGCCGACGTGCTGCTCGCGGCCGAGATCGTGCTGAAAAAGGACTTCAGCCGCGTGCGCACGTGCAGCGATCCCGCGCAGCTCGGCGTGCTGCTCGACCAGCACGAGCCCGACGTCGTGTTGCTCGACATGAACTTCGTCATGGGCGTCACGAGCGGCCGGGACGGGCTCGACTGGCTCAAGTTCATCCGGAACCATGCGCCGGCGACGCAGGTGATCGTCATGACGGCCTACGGCTCGATGAACCTCGCGATCGCCGCCATCAAGAGCGGGGCCAGCGACTTCGTCGTGAAACCCTGGGACAACGAGAAGCTCGTCGCGACGATCTTTTCCGCGCTCGCGCACAGCCGCACGGCGCGCGAAGTCACGCAGCTGAAAACACGGCAGACCGCGCTCAACCGCTTCCTCGGACAGGACTTCGGCCAGATCGTCGGCGAGGCCCCGGCGCTGCAGCAGCTGATGGCCAGCATAGAGAAGGTAGCGGCGACCGATGCGAACGTGCTGATCCTCGGTGAAAACGGCAGCGGCAAGGAACTGATCGCGCGTGCGCTGCACGCGCAGTCGCGGCGCGCCGAACAGCCTTTCATCAACGTGGACCTCGGCGCCATCGCGCCCACCTTGTTCGAGTCGGAGCTGTTCGGGCACACGAAGGGGGCGTTCACGGATGCGAACCGCGATCGCGCCGGACGCTTCGAGATCGCGTCGGGCGGCACGCTGTTCCTCGACGAGATCGGCAACATCGACATGCAGATGCAGGCGAAACTGCTCGGCGTGCTCGAGTCGCGCTCGTTGAGCCGTGTCGGCTCGGACAGGCCTGTGGCCGTCGATGTGCGCCTGATATGTGCATCGAACATGCCGCTGCACGACATGGTCGACGACTACCGCTTCCGCCAGGACCTGCTGTATCGCATCAACACGGTCGAACTGCACGTGCCGCCGCTGCGCGAGCGCATCAGCGACATCCCGCTGCTCGCCGAGCATTTCATCGCGCTGTTCAGCCGCAAGTACAACCGGCGCAAGCCTGGCATCGGCGTCGCCGCGCTGCGCAAGCTGCAGGCTTATGCGTGGCCCGGAAACATCCGCGAATTCCAGCATGCCGTCGAACGCGCGCTGATCATGAGCGAGCACGACGAGCTGCAGCCGGACGACTTCCTGTTTGCCGCGCGCAAGGCATCAGCGCGCGACAACGCGAGCCTCAACCTCGAGGACGTCGAGAAGGACACGATCCAGAAAGCGCTCGTCAAGCACCAGAACAACCTGAGCCGTGCCGCCGCGGAACTCGGGCTCGGCCGCGCCACGCTGTATCGCAAGATGAGCAAGTATGGCCTCCAGTAGGTTCCGGCTGCAGGTCGTGCTGCGCGTGGCGGCGCTGCTCGCGAACATGACGCTGTTCGCCTGGGCCCTGGTCAATACCGAGTGGCAGGTCACGCCGCTCGTCATCGCGGTGCTGCTCGTCCTGCAAACGGTGGAACTCGTGCACTTCGTCGAAGCGACGAACAGGCACTTCACGGCTTTCCTCGATGCGATCTCGGTGCGCGACTTTTCGCAGCGTTACAACTTCGCCGGCAAGGGCCGGTCCTTCGAGTCTCTCGGCAGGGCCTTCAACCAGATCACGCAGGTGCTGCAGCAGCTCAATTCAGAGCGTGCGGCGCAGCACCA
This sequence comes from Pseudomonadales bacterium, assembly GCA_036405915.1. Taxonomy (GTDB): domain Bacteria; phylum Pseudomonadota; class Gammaproteobacteria; order Pseudomonadales; family Pseudohongiellaceae; genus CAILUG01. Next base: position 17,517 of record DASWWP010000147.1, on the reverse strand, counting down.
GTTGCTCGAGGCACTGGTGGAACACGTCAGCATCGCGCTGCTTTGCATCGACGACTCGGGCCGGATCACGTTGATGAACCGCGCGGCGCAGCGGCTGTTCAATTCTCCGTACATGCACAAAGCTTCCGCGCTTGCGAAGATCGACAGCCACCTGCCCGCACTCGTGAACGGCGCCACGCCGGGCGAGAGCCAGCTCGTGAACATCCGGCTCGGCGGAGAGCCGCAGCCGGTGTCGATGTTCACGACGAAGTTCGAGCTGCTCGGCCTGCGCTATTCGCTGGTGTCCTTCCAGAACATTCGCAACGAACTCGAATCGCGCGAGCTCGATTCGTGGCAGAAACTCATCAAGGTGCTGACGCACGAGATCATGAACTCGGTGACGCCGATCGTGTCGCTGTCGACCGTCATCAAGCAGGCACTCGTCGACGCGGACGGCAGGTTCAGCACGGCGGCGCTGTCGGAAGACGAACGAATGGACCTCGTGCGCTCGCTCGTCGCGATCGAAACGCGCGGCAAGGGCCTCGTGAGCTTCGTGCAGTCGTACAACAACCTCGCGAACGTGCCGAAGCCATACATCACCGACGTGCCGGTGGCGGCGCTGCTTGCGCGCGTTGCCGCGCTGCTGCACCAGGACATGCAGCGTGCCGGCATCGTCGTGCACACGCGCTGCGAGCCGGCCCACCTGGCGATACGCGCCGACACGCAGCAGGTGGAGCAGGTGCTCATCAACCTGCTGAAGAATGCGCGCGAGGCGATCGACGGCCGCGCGAACGGCCGCATCGCGATCGACGCGCTGCCGGGCCGCGACGGCGAGGTGAAGGTCGTCGTCAGCGACAACGGCGAAGGCATCGCGGCCGACAAGCTGCAGGACGTCTTCATTCCTTTTTATACGAGCAAGAAGGAAGGCTCCGGCATCGGGCTCAGCATTTCGCGCCAGCTGATGCTCGCGAACAAGGGCCACATCTCGGTGAGTTCGCGGCAGGCGCAGGGCTCAGAGTTCACGCTCGTGTTCCGGCGGGCCTGAAACGGCAGGCCTGCGTTGAGCAGGCGGCAGACTGCAGATCGATGTAGCCGGGCAGGCATGGCGGCGGCCGGATTGTCCTTTATGGCCTTTCCCGTTACCTTTCGGCGCGATGAACCTGCGCCAGATCGACCTCAACCTGCTCGTTGCTCTCGATGCGCTGCTGACGGAACGCAACGTCACGCGCGCCGGCGAGCGCCTGTGCCTCAGCCAGAGCGCGATGAGCGGCGCGCTCGCGAAACTGCGCCTGCTGTTCGACGACGAACTGCTCGTGCGCGTCGGCCGCAACCTCGAGCCGACAGCCTACGCCGAGGAAATCGCCGGGCCCGTGCGCCAGTGCCTGCAGCAGCTCGAAGACCTGCTGAATGCACGGCGTGCATTCGAACCGAGTGTCGAGCACCGCGTGTTCCGCATCGCGGCCACGGACTACGCGGTGCTGCTGATGCTCGCGCCGCTCGTCAAGCGCATGGCGGAACTCGCACCGGGGATTTCCGTGCAGTTCGTGAAGCTCGATTCGACCGCCCGCGAGCGCCTCGCGCACGGCGACATCGACTTCAGCATCATGCCGGAAGGCATCGAAGCGAGCCTGCCGTCGCTGGACCTGTTCCAGGATCCGTGGGTGTGCATCCTGTGGGACCGCCACCAGTCGATCGGCGAACGCCTGACGCTCGACGAGTTCATGGCGCAGCCGCACATGGCCTTCACGATCGACGACGAAGGGCATGCCTCGATGGCCGACGAGCACCTCGCGCGCGAGGGCTTCCAGCGCAACATCGTCGCAACGACCGCGAGCTTCACGAACGCGCCGTTCCTGCTGCAGGGCACGACGATGCTGACGATGGTGCCGCGCCGCCTCGCAGAACGCATGCGCGACGCGGCCCGCATCCGCCTGCTCGACATCCCGCTGCAGGTGCCACCGCTCAGCGAGAAGCTGATGTGGAACCCGCGGTTCACGCAAAGCCAGCCGCACATCTGGATGCGCGAACAGATCGCGTCGATTGCGGCGGCGTTGTAAGGCAAGTGTCAGTGTCCTTTTGGGGTCGCTTAAAGGCCCTCGCATCCAGAACCAGGCGGCCACGACGCCACTTTCCAGCCATCCGCCCGGCCAATACCTGCCATCCACACTGACAATTTCCGCCCGCTTTCCCGTTGTTGCACGATGCCGGACACATCCATAACAACAACACGAGGGGAAAGCACCCGTGACATCACGTCGCAGTCTGCTGCTATTGCCCGCCGCATCCGCCCTGATACTTGCCGGTTCCGCCCTCGCGCAGCCACCGCCGCCGCGCGCGCCGCTGCCGATGCCCCCTGAAGGCCAGGTCCACATCGAGACCGCGCGCGGCATCGCCGGCGACGACCTGAAAGTGCCGTTCGACTTCTTCTGCGTACCAGGCAACGCGCGCCCGAACGATTTTTCCGCGCCGCCGCTCGAACCGGTGAAGCTGTTCGACAACCTGTACGCCGTCGGCAATTCCGAATCGGTCGTGTATGCGATCACGACCAGCGACGGCATCGTGCTGCTCGATGCCGGGCATCCCGGCGATCTCGACGCCATCATCTTCCCCGGGCTGCGTGCGCTAGGCCTCGACCCGGCCGACATCAAGTACGTGCTGCTCGGTCACGGCCACAACGACCACTACGGCGGCGCCGCGCAGCTGCAGCAAGAGGGCGCGCGCATCGGCACGGCGGAAGCAGACTGGGAAACGATTGCGGCGGAACGGCCGAGCCAGCTGTTCGGCGACATCGCGAAACCCGAGCGCGACCTCGTGCTGCGCGAAGGCGAGCCGCTCGTCGTCGGCGACACGACGATCACGCCGGTCGAAATCCCGGGCCACACGCCCGGTTCGCTGGCCTTCATTTTCCCCGTGCGCGACGGCGGCAGCGAACACGTTGCCGGGCTTTTCGGCGGCACCGTGCTTGCCGCCGGCTTCGTGCCGCTGCCGTCGCTCCGCCAGTACCTCGATTCGATCGCGCATTACCGCGGGATTGCGGAAGACATGCAGGTCGACGTCGAAATCCAGAACCACCCGATCTTCGACGACACGCCAGCACGCATTGCCGCGCTCGCGGCGCGCAAACCAGGAGAGCCGCATCCCTTCGTCATGGGCAATGCACGCTACCTGCGTTTCTGGGATGTCATTTCTTCATGCATGCAGGCTTCGCTGATCCAGCGCGAAGCGGCTCAGTAAACCTTCTTCCGGAGACTGGAATATGAAAAGTAAGTTGCTTGCATCGGCACTGCTCGCGGCGGCAACGCTGACGGCGTTGCCGGCACAGTCGCACCATTCGTTCGCGGCCGTGTACGACGCGGAGAAGGAAGTGACGATCGAAGGCAAGGTCGTGCAGTTCCAGTACCGCAATCCGCACTCCGTGCTGCACGTGCTCGCGAAGGACGAAAGCGGCGTCGAAAAGCGTTACGCCGTCGAATGGCAGGGTGCCACGCAGCTCGGCGCGGCCGGCATTTCGGCGCAGACCGTGCACCCGGGCGATCCGGTCGTCGTGACGGGCCATCCCGGCCGTGTCGCTGCGGAGAATCGCCTGCTGATGCTGCAGATCAAGCGAACCACCGACGACTTCAGCTGGGAAAACAGAGGCAGCCTGAACTGATGCGTACTCCACGTTTCATCATCGCCGGCGCGCTGGCGACGCTGGCAAGCACCGCCGCATTCGCGCAGCCACCGGGCGGTTTCCAGCCGCCGCCGCAGTTGAGCCCGCGCGAATCCGCGCAGGTCGACATCACCGGTTACTGGGTGGCGCTCGTCACCGAAGACTGGCTGTGGCGCATGGTCACCGCGCCGAAAGGCGACGTGACGAGCATTCCGGTGAACCCGCGCGGCCGCCAGGTCGCGAACGAATGGGACCTGGAAAAAGACAATGCGACTGGTGAACAGTGCCGCGCGTACGGTGCGGCAGGCCTGATGCGCCTGCCGACGCGCCTGCACATCTCCTGGCAGGACGACAACACGCTGCGCATCGAAAGCGATGCCGGCGAACAGACGCGCCTGCTGCAGTTCAAGCCCGGCGAAGCGCCTGCCGAGGCGTCGTGGCAAGGACATTCCATTGCCTCGTGGACCCGCGCGACCGGTGGCTTCGACATGCGCGCGATCTTCGGCGGCGCGCCGCAGCAGGGGCCGATCAAGGCAGGCCTCAAGGTCGAAACCGGCCACCTGCGCCCGGGATACCTGCGCAAGAACGGCGTGCCGTACAGCGAGCAAACCGCACTCACCGAATATTTCACGACGGTGCAGGCCGCCGGCCATGAATACCTGACTGTCATGAGCGTCGTGCGCGATCCGGTCTACCTCAGCGGACCTTTCGTCACGTCGTCGCAGTTCAAGAAGGAAGCAGATGACTCGAACTGGAATCCCCGGCCATGCGCTACCGAGCCACCGACGCGCGCCGCGCGGGTGCCCCAGCAAGCACCACAGGGAGCCCAGTAACATGATGCGCCTGACACTGTTATCCATCGCCTGCGCGCTGAGCACGCCGGCACTCGCACAGGTCGACTTCTCCGGCGAATGGGACCACCCCGGCATGTTCGGCCACGAAGACGTGCCCGACCGCGGCCAGGGTCCCGAGATCGGCGACTTCATGGGCCTGCCGCTGAACGCCGCCGGCGTGCGCAAGGCCGAAGCCTATTCCGGCTCGTGGCTCGGCGTGCCCGAGCACCAGTGCACGCCGCATCCGGCCGCGTACCAGACGTGGGGCCCGAACACGCTCGTCGTCAGCAAGGAATACGAGCCGGTGCAGCGCGTCGTCAACGCGATTCGCCTCGATGGCACCTTCGGCCTCGACCGCATCGTGTGGATGGACGGCCGCGAACATCCGCCGGCCTCCGCGCTGCATACCTTCACCGGTTATTCCACGGGCCGCTGGGATGGCGACACGCTGATCGTGACGACCACGCACATGAAGGCCGGCTGGCTGCGCCGTAACGGCACGCCGACGAGCGAACGCGCGACGATGACGGAGTTCTTCCAGCGTTTCGACGACTACCTGCTCGTGACGACGGTGCTCGAGGATCCGGTATACCTGTCCGAACCCTTCGTGCGCACGACGGAGTACGAACCGAACGTGCGCCCGGTGCCGATCCTCGGCTTCCCGTTCACGCGCAACGACGGCCCGACGTTCTACCGCTGCTTCCCGAGCGAGGAAACGGTGGCTGAAAAAGGTTACGTGCCGCATAACCTGCCGGGCGAAAACTTCCTGCTCGACGACTTCGCGACGAAGTACGCCGTGCCACGCTGGGTGCTCGGTTCCGGCAGCGCGTCGATGTATCCGGAGTTCACGGCACAGATTGCGCGCGATGACGAAGTCGGCGCGGAGGCTGTCGCCGACGTGCCGCCGGTTCCGGTCGAAGAAGGCCTGCAGACAGTACACGCGAAAGACCAGGTGTGGCTCATCACCGGCGCCGGCGCCAACATCGCCGTGCAGGTGGGCGACGAAGGCGTGCTGCTCGTCGACACCGGAACGGCCGGCATGTCCGGCGCCGTGCGCGACGAGATCCGCAAGATCGCCGGCGACAAGCCGATTCGCTACATCATCAACACGCAGTGGCACGACGACCACACCGGCGGGAACGTCAGCCTGTCGTCGAACGAAGGCCAGCGCCCGGCGATCCTGACGCACGAGAACGTCGGCCTGCGCATGGCGACGGCCGGCGCCGAAGCCAGCTCGCTCGAGATGGAAACGTATTACGGCGACAACAAGATGATCTATTTCAACGGCGAAGCCATCGAGATCATCAAGGTGGCCGGCGCGAACACCGACGGCGATTCGATCGTGTTCTTCCGCGGTTCCGACGTCGTCGTCGCCGGCGACGTGATCCACACCGCCAGCTTCCCGCACTTCATCGCGGATGAGGGCGGCACGATCGACGGCGAGATCGCCGCGCTGAACCGCATCCTCGACATCACGGTGGCCGAAACGCGCGGGCAGGGCGGCACGATCGTGATTCCGGGCCACGGCCGGCTGTACGACGAAGCCGACGTCGCGGAATACCGCGACATGGTGACGATCGTGCGCGACCGCATCCGCGCGGCTGTCGACAAGGGCGCGAGTCTGGCCGACATAAAGGAGAGCGAACCCGTACTCGATTACGCGGGCGTGTTCGGCGCGCGCGGCAGCGACTGGACCGGCGACGATTTCGTCGAGGCCATCTACCAGCAACTCAGCGGCGCGCAGTGAGCGCCGTCAACCAGGAGACAAAGTCCATGAGATCCCGCCTTACTCACATCGCCTGGCTGCTGTGCGCCCTCGCACTGCCTGCAAGCGCGCACCACGGCAGCAGCATTTCGTACGACACGACGAAGCAGTGGACGACCTGGGCGCGCGTCACCGGCTTCAACTACATGAACCCGCATCCGACGATGACCTTCGAGCGCGAAGTCGACGGCGGCGTGAAGGAAGAGTGGGTCAGCGAACTGCTGACGAACCCGTCGATGATGGCGCGGCAGGGCTGGTCGAAGAAGAAAACCGAGGAAGCGCTCGCGCCCGGCACGCGCGTGAAGTTGACCGTCGCAACGTCGCGCGCCGGCGGTTTCAGCGCGATCGTCATGGGCATCCAGACCGAAGACGGCCAGAACGTCACCGGCGGCGGTCGCCCGGTGGAGCTGCCGGATCTCGACGGCGTGCCCGGGGGCCTGCAGCCGGAGGGCGACATCGTGTTGCCCGGCCAGGATACGCAGTGAGGTCGCCAACGATGAAAACTCCGACGCGTTCGCCTTCCATCATGCTGTCCCATTCGCCAGTCACTCGCATCGTGCGCGCATGCCTCGTGCTTGCCGCAGTCGGCGCCGCGCAGTTGTCGTACGCACAGGCTGAGACGCCTGCGCCCGGCGGCATCGGCATTTCCGACACCGACACGCGCGAATACGACAAGCGCGACTTCTCCGGCCTGTGGGCGCGTTCGCCGGAACTGTACGACGCCGGTGCGTGCCCTGAATGCCGCGAGCCGGTCGGCTGGCCCGGTTACGGCTTCTTCGGCGACGTGCCGCCGCGCACGCCGGAAGGCGAGCGTCGCATGAACCTGAACAAGCCCGCGCGCGGCCTCGAGCTGAACAGTGCCGAAGCCAACGCGCGCACCGATCTCGACATCGGCCTGCGGCGCGCGATCCTGCCGGCGTTCGGCAACGACCCGGAAATGCACTGCGAACCGCTCGGGCTCGCGAGGCTCATCACTTTCGCGGGCCCCGGCGCCGCGATGGAAATGATCCAGCTGGAGGATCGCATCCTGCAGACCTTCGAATGGACCTGGGATTTCCGCGAGATCTGGATGGACGGTCGCGCAACGCCGAATGTCGAGGACTACCTGCCGCGCTTCAACGGCTACTCCGTCGGCGAGTGGGAAGGCGACACGCTCGTCGTGACGTCCGTCGGTTTCGACGAGCGCCAGTGGCTCGACCAGCACGGCTACCCGATCAGCGCGGAAGCGGTGCTCGAGGAACGCTGGGACCGTCCGAGCCCGAACCGCCTGCGCGTGCGGCTGACGCTCAAGGATCCACTGCTGTACACGGGCGACTGGACCGCGAGCACGAAAGTGTGGGCGCTGATCCCGAAGGAGAACATGGCGATCGCGGGCTGGTCCGGCATCCTCGAAGACCGCTGCGTGCCTAGCGACGAATCGCTGTTTAACCAGACGCGCGACCGCGCGGCCGGCATCGGCGCCGAGGAGTAGCCGGTGCGCAGGGCATGTTCGCGACGTGCCTGTCACCTCGCGAAATGACAGGCGCGGGCCTGCGCATCGTGTAACTTGCATCGTGTGACTGGCATCGTGTGAGGGTAAGGTATGAAACGTTCATCGCATGTCCTTGCAGTTGCAACACTCCTGGTCGCCGCGGTTCCGGCATACGCGCATCATTCGTTCGCGATGTACGACCAGGGCGAGCTGCGCACGCTCACCGGCAAGCTGACGCGCTTCATCCCCGGCGCGAACCACGCGCAGCTGCTGTTCGAGCTGCTCGACGAGAATGGCGCGCCGGTGATCGACGAGGCCGGCAAGCCCGTGATGTGGGGCGTCGAGGCGGGGCCGTCGGCCCGCATCGCGCAGCAGGGCGTCACGCCGGACACTTTCCCGGCCGGCACGATCATCAACGTATCGCTCAATCCGCTGCGCGATGGCCGTACCTTCGGCGCGATGCCGAATGGCACGGGCATCGTCCACTGCGGCACGGCCGTGCCGGCCGGGGGCTGCAACGCACAAACCGGCAAGGTGTATCTCGCGGAAAACAATTAATCCGGCAAGAACACGCAGGCCCGCATAAAAAAACTACAGGGCCGCGAAAACGAGTGGGAGGGAAGCATGCGCACAACGTTCCAGGGCTTTTGTGCTGTCGTCACCGCGTGCCTCGCCGCTGGCGCAGGTGCGCAGCCATACGACGGCGTCGATCCGCCGCCCGGCATCGAACCGCTGCCGGTAGACCTGTTCACGACGAAGAACTTCTACCTCGACCGCGAGTTGTGGCTCGATCCGCGGTATGCGCGCTGCAACACGCCCGACCAGCTGACAAACATGTGGGTGCGCCAGCGCGTCGGGAACTGGGGCGACTGCAGCGTCGGCCTCGACACCTCCGAATTCACGAGCCCATATCCGTACACAAGCGCGCGCGAGCACTATGAAGCGCTGCGAGCCGAAGCCGAACGCAACGGGACGCTGGCGAAACACACGCGCGCAACGCTGCCAGACTGGGACGGCTGGTATTTCCGCGGCGAGCAGTTCCGTTCGCCGCCGGGCCAGTGGCTCAACGGCACCGGCATCCAGACCGCGACGATGCTGTCGCTGCTGACGCCGGAATACCAGCAGCGCATGACGCAGATGAACTACCACGAAACCGTCAGCAACGCGCCGCAGTGGATGGCGTCGTTCTGCTACCCGGAGGGCTTCATGCGCTGGTGGTACGTGTGGGGCATCCGCGACATGGAAGTGCTGATGACGCCGAACCAGGTGCAACTGCTCGGCGGCGTCGCCGACAACTTCATCCGCAAGGTACTGATCGATCAGCAGCACGTCCAACCGCTGAACCAGTGGTACGGCGAAACCGTCGGCTTCTGGGATGGCGAGACGCTGGTTGCATGGACGGCGAACGTGCAGGGCTGGACGATGAGCCATTCGATGTTCGAGTACAGCAACGAACTCGAGGCCATCGAGATCATCCGGCAAGCCGACGACGGCGAGGGCCTCGTCATCGAAGCCGTGTTCTACGATCCGGAAGCCTTCGTGCAGCCGCTGCGCATCCTTACGCCATGGACGCGCACCGGCGGCATCGATTCGGAGCGGCGGTACAACTTCGTCGAGTGCCGCGTCGAAAGCGGCATCGTGCTCGGGCCCGATGGCCGGCCGTCGCAGCTGACGCCGTTCGACGAAGGCTTCATCGATTTCCTCGGCCGGCCGTGGGCGCAGAACTGGGAAAAATTCTTCGAGCAGGGCTGGGAGAAACCGCCGCTGCCGGTGGAGGAGGGGCAATGAACGGAACGTCACGCAACGTGCGCATCGCGGGCTTCTTCATTTCCGCGCTGCTGCTTGCCGGCACAGGCATCGTGCAGGCGCAGGACGCCGCGCGGCAGGCCGTGCTCGATGCGGCGAATGCAATGGGCGGCGTCGAACGCCTCGAAAGCCTGAGCTCGTTGCGCCTGCGCGGCTACGGCCACGAGGCCTACCAGGACGGCGGCAGCGAGATCACGACTGAACGCGCGGCGCCGGAAAAGATGACGAACCTGACCGCATACGAGCGCACGATCGACGTGCAGAACGCGCGCACGCGGGTGAAGGCACGGGCGTTTCGCGCGTTCGTGTTCGCCGCGCGCGCGATGATGCAGGGCCAGCCCGTGCACCAGGTGCTCGATGGCGATGTTGCTTACGATGTGCCGGCGAACGGCGAACCACGCCGCGCATCCGACGTCGCCGCGCGGCACCGCCGCATGGAACTGCTCGCGCAGCCGGTGATGGCCGTGCGCACGGCGCTCGACCCGGCGAGTCGCCTCGCGGCTCCGCGCAACGAAAACGGCCTGCAGCTCATCGACGTGGTCACGGCCGACGATGCGCAGTACACGCTGGCAATCGACCCTGCTGGCAAGCTACCGGCGTGGGTGCAATGGATCGGCCCGCACGAAAACCTCGGCGAGCTGCGTTATCGCGCCGAGTACAGCGCGTGGGCGCCAGTAGAAGGCGGCCTGCAGCTGCCGATGAGTTACAACACCGTGTCCGATTTCCGCGACACCGTGATGCTGCGGCTGCACGTCGACCGCTACGAAGTCGATGCCTCGATCGACGAGCTCGCCGCGCCAGCCGCCGTGCGGGCCGCTCCCGCGCCGGTGCCGGCATATACCGTCGAAGCGCAGCCGGTTGCACAGGGCGTGTGGCTGATGGCCGGTAACAACGGCGCGAACTCCGTGCTGCTCGAATTCGCCGATCACCTCGCGTTGTTCGAGGTGCCGACGAACCGCGCGTGGACGCAGGCCGTGATCGACACCGCGCGCAGCACGGTGCCCGGCAAGCCGCTGACGCAGGCGATCATCTCGCACCACCATTTCGACCACACCGGCGGCCTGCGCGTCGCGGTTGCGGAAGGGCTCGAGATCGTCACGCAGGCAGGGAACGTGGCGTGGTTCGAGGAAATCATCGGGCGGCCCGTCACGCGCTTCGCCGACGCGCTCAGCGAGAATCCGAAACCGCTCGCCACGCTCGCGGTCGACGACCACCTGCGCATGGAAGATTCCGCGCTGACCGTGGATGTGTACAGGACCGTCGCGAACGCCCACATGGCGCACGGTTTGCTCGCTTACCTTCCCGACCACAAGCTGCTGTTGCAGGGCGACCTGTTCGACCGGAACTGGGAAGTTTATTTCTGGGGTGACACGTATGAGGCCAACCTTGCGTACCGGAACATGGACGTCGAGCGGGATGTGCCCATTCATGGAACCGTGACTCCAATTGCCGACGTACGCAGTCTGCTCGCCCGCCAGATAGAGCAGGCACGCGGACTGTGCGCGGAGGTCGCGACCGCCGGACTTTCGATGCCCGGCTGTCCGCTTGCATGGGATTGACTCAATGCGTTTCAACCGCCTCGACCTGAACCTGCTAGTCGTACTCGACGTCCTGCTGCGCGAACGCAGCGTTACGCGCGCCGCGAAGGAACTGCACCTGAGCCAGCCGGCGATGAGCGCCTCGCTCGCGCGCCTGCGCCGCTACTTCAACGACGACATCCTCGTGCCGCAGGGCAAGCGCATGCTGCCCACCGCGCACGCGCAGAACCTCGCGCCGGTCGTGGCCCAGGCGCTCGCCGACATCGAGATGCGCATCATGGGCGCAGCGGTGTTCGACCCCGCGACGTCACAGCGCAGCTTCACGCTGTGCGCTTCCGACTACGTGTCGGTCGTCCTGCTGCAGCCCCTGCTCGTGCGGCTCGAACAGGATGCGCCGGGCGTGCGCATCGAGATCACGACGCCCACGCCGGAAGCCATTCCGCAACTCGAGCGTGGCGAAATCGACTTCGTGCTGACGCCGGAGCAGTTCGCATCGAATGCGCATCCGCGGCAACTGCTGTTCGAGGAAAACCATGTCGTCGTCGGCTGCCGCGACAACCCGATCTTCAACGAGCCGCTGACGCCCGAGCGATTCTTCGAGCAGGGCCAGGTCATCATGGGCCTGGGCCACTCGCAGGGCTTTGCCGAGCGCGAGATGGGCGAACTGAACCGCCGTCGCCGCATCGATGTCGTATGCGCCTCGTTCCTCGCGGTGCCATGGATGTTGCCGGGCACGCGCCGCATCGCGCTGATGCACGAGCGCCTCGCCAAGCTGATGATCACGAAACTGCCGCTGACGATCGCGCCGCTGCCGTTCGAATTCCCGATGATGCGCGAAATGGTGCAGTACCATTCCGCGCGCGAAGCGGACAGCGGCATGCAGTGGCTGCTCAATGCGCTGGTCGCGCAGGCCCACGCGCTGCAGGTTTCATCCGCATGACGGATGGATTGGCATCGACACAAATAATTTCACTTCTGGGCGCGCGACCCTACACTTCGCGCTGTCACGCGCTCCGGAATACTCCATGCTCCAGGCAAACATCCTCGTCATCGGCGCCGGCATCGGCGGCCTGACCGCGGCCATCGCGCTGGGCAAGCGCGGCTTTCATGTCGACATGGTCGAGCGCGATCCCGACTGGCGCGTATACGGCGTCGGCATCATCCAGCAATCGAACGTCGTGCGCGCAATGCATGCCCTCGGCATCCTGCACGACTACCTCGCCGCCGGCTTCGGCTTCGACCACGTGGACATCTTCGCGCCTACCGGCCAGCACCTCGCTTCCGTTCCGTCGCCAAAGCTCGTTCCGGAATACCCGGCCAATATCGGCATCGGGCGCCGCGCGCTGCATGACGTGCTCGCTGCGCGGGCGCGCGAAGCCGGGGCCAGGATTCGACTCGGCATTGAAGCGGAAAGCTTCAGCGAAGGGGACGACGGCGTGACCGTTACGTTCAGCGACGGCACGACGGGAGTTTACGACCTCGTCGTCGGCGCCGATGGCGTACATTCCCGGACGCGCGCACAGCTGCTGCCCGGTGCGCCGAAGCCGCAGTTCACCGGGCAGGGCGTATGGCGCTACAACTTTCCACGCGCCGCCGACGTGACGAGCCTGCATGCCTACGAAGGCCGCACCGGCATGGGCCTCGTGCCGCTGAGCGCCGAGCTGATGTACCTGTACATAACGTCGCCGGAGCCCGGCAATCCGTGGTACGCGCGAGACGGCCTTGCCGCGCAGATGCGCGCGAAACTCGCGCAGGCACCGGAGCGCATCCGTGCACTGGCGCAGCACATCGTCGACGACGCCGGCGTAGTGTACAAGCCGCTGGAATGCATCTTCGTCGATGGCGACTGGCATTGCGGCCGCGTCGTGCTGCTCGGCGATGCCGTGCATGCGACGACACCGCACCTCGGGCAGGGCGCCGGCATGGCGATCGAGGATGCGATCGTACTCGCGGAAGAGCTCTCGCTGGCCGATACGCCGCAACAGGCCTTCCCGCGCTACCGCGAACGGCGCCATGAGCGTTGCCGCTACATCGTCGACGCCTCGAAGGGCATCGGCGACAGCCAGCTCGGCCTCGCTCCGCCGGCCGACCAGGCGCGCATCGTGCGGGAAATGTTCCAGACCATCGCGGCACCCATCTAGAATCTCGCCCCGGTGTCCCTGCCTCGTGCCGGGGAAAGGGGAAGCAGTCCACAATACGCTCCAGGCGGGGGAACCATAGTGTCGAGAGTGAATGAAATCCGTTACGTCGGTTACGCGCTGCCGGACCTGGGCGCCGAGCGTGCCTTTTACCGCGACAAGTGGGGCCTGCAGGAAACCGTCGTACAGGATGGCCGCGTGCACTTCGCGGCAGCCGGGCAGGACGAACCCTTCGTCGTGCGCCTGCGCGAAGATCCCGTTGCGCGCATCGACGTCATCGCGCTCGCCGCCGCCACGCGCGCCGACGTCGATGCGCTGCACCAGCGCGTGCTTGCCGCCGGGTGCCGCGAAATCTTCGCACCGCGCGCGCTCGCCACGCCGGGGGGCGGTTACGGTTTCCGTTTCTTTTCGCCGGATGGCTTGCCGTTCGAGATTTCAGCGGACGTCGAACGCCGTGCCTCGCGCACGCTCGCGCCGACGGAGTCCATTCCGGTGGGGATCAGCCACATCGTGCTGCACTCGCCGGACCACAAAGCGCTCGTGAATTTCTTCGTCGACGTGCTCGGCATGCGCGTCAGCGACTGGCTCGGCGACTTCATGTGCTTCCTGCGCTGCAACGAATGGCACCATCGCATCGCGATCCTTCCCGGGCCGCCGTGCCTGAACCATGTCGCGTGGGACATGACCGGGGTCGACGCAATGATGCGCGGCGTCGCACGCCTTCGCTCGCTGTCGGTAGACCTGCGCTGGGGGCCGGGCCGCCACAAGGCCGGCAACAATACCTTCAGTTACTTCGTCACGCCGAATGGCTTCGTCGCCGAATACACCGCCGAGCTCGAGCGCGTCGATGAAAGCACGTGGCAGCCTACCGTCTACACGCCCGATCCTGCCTTGATGGACACCTGGGGCATCGGCGTCGGCGGCCCGCATGCGATGCCGCATCCCGCGCCCGACAGGGGCCTGTTCCAGCCGGTGGATGTCTGACATGGCGCTGTTCCAGTATTTCCCGAACAACTATGTCTGGAACCTCGCCGTCAACATGGCGCTCGAGAGCGGCGGGCAGATCGGCGAGATCGAAGACATGTGCCGGCCGCTGCTCGACGCAGGCGCACGCGGTGCCGACGCCGGCACGGCGCAGTTCCTGCAGCAGTGGGTAATCATGGCGGACAAGCTGCTCGAGCTCGCCGCCGAAGATGAGGCAAAGGGCCGCCTGCTGTCGGCATCACGCAAGGGCCAGCGCGCCGCGTTGTACCTGCTCGTCGCCGAACGCATGCAGGGTCTTGGCCACCCCGGCCGCGAAGCCACCTTTGCGCGCGCGCAACAGGCCTTCCGCCATGCCGTGGAAATCGGCGGCGAAAATGCCGAGCGCGTCGAAATTCCGTACGAGGGCAAGGTGCTGCCCGCACTGCTGACGCGGCCGCAGGCAGAGAATGGCGTGCGGGGCGGGAAAGTGCCCTGCGTGCTGTACGTCAATGGCCTCGATTCGTGCAAGGAACTGCTGTACTGGTCGTGGCTGCCGCGCGAACTCGCGCGGCGCGGCATTGCCACGCTCAGCGTCGACCAGCCCGGCACCGGCGAAGCGCTGCGCCTGCAACACCTGCCGGCCACGCATGCAAGCGAACGCTGGGCCACGCCGTGCTACGAATGGCTCGCGGCGCGCCCCGACATCGACGCCGCACGCATCGGCATGGCCGGCATTTCGCTCGGCGGCTATTTCACGCCGCGCGCCGTCGCCTTCGAGCCGCGCTTCGCAAGCGGCGCCGTGTGGGGTGGCAACCACAACTGGGCTGAAGTACAGCAGAAACGGTTGCAACGCGAAGGCGAGAACCCGGTGCCGCATTACTGGCAGCACGTGCAGTGGGTGTTCGGCGCGCAGAACAAGGACGAATTCTTTGAAAAGGCGAAGGGCATGTGCCTCGACGGCATACTCGACCGCATCCGCGTCCCGTTCCTCGTCACGCACGGCGAAAAGGACCGCCAGATCGCACTGGCCTACGCGCAACGCAGCTACGACCAGCTCGTGAACTCACCGAAGCGCGAGCTGAAAGTATTCACCGAACGCGAGGGCGGCGTCGAACACGTCGGCGCCGACAACATGAGCTTCGCGCGCGACTACATTGCGGACTGGTTTGCGGAGACGCTGGGTGGTTCGACCAGCGGCCATGCACAGTGACCTGAAGTTCGGAGCCGGGGGCCGGAACCAGCTTGCTTTGCCGGGACCGTAGACGCACATCCGTGTGCACTTCGCCTCGCGCCATCCATGGCGCTCACGCGTCCCCGCAAAGCAAGCTGGTCCCGGCCCCCATCCAGTCCAGTGAGGATTCCAAATGAGTAACACTACATTCCGCCGTATCGTCACAGGCCATGACGCCCAAGGTCGCGCCGTGATCCTGGAAGACGCGCCTCCGCCTCGCACCGCGCGCATCGGCGGTCCGCACGGCCCGATGTTCTTTGAGGTGTGGAACACGCGCGAAACGCCGGCCCACATCGACGCAGCGTCCGGCGAACCGCCCGAAGACGGCATCCAGCTCGCGCCGCCGAAGAACGGCACGCGCATTCGCGTGCTCGAGGTGCCGCCGGAAGACCCCAGCATTGCCGCTTTGACGCCGGAAGAAGCACGCGCGCACTTTGCCGAAGTCGGCGCCGCCGATGCCGCCTCGCACAAGGGCGGCGGCACTCGCCATGCCTTCATGCATCGCACCGAAACGATCGACTACGGCATCGTCCTCGAAGGCGAGCTCACGCTGATCATGGACGTCGGCGAAACCGTCGTGCGCGCCGGCGACATCGTCATCCAGCGTGGCACGAACCACGGCTGGGCGAACCGCGGCATCGTGCCGTGCCGCATCGCGTTCATCCTGATCGACGGCAAATACGACGAGGAGCTTGCACCGTGATTCTCGCCACTGCGCATAACGGCAAACGCGACGGCGAGCTGCTCGTGGTGTCCTCGTCGCGGCAGCAGGCAGTGCCCGCGGGCGCGATCGCCGCGACGCTGCAGGATGCGCTCGAACGCTGGGACATCGCCGAACCGCAGTTGCGCGCACTCGCAGCACGCCTCGATGGCGGCAGTGCCAGCGGCGCACGCATGCTGTCGACCTGGAAATTACTCGCACCGCTGCCGCGCGCGTGGCAGTGGCTCGACGGTTCCGCATTCGCGATGCACGGCGACCTGATGGCGAAGGCCTTCCACCAGCCGCCGATCGAAAACAGCATGCCGCTGATGTACCAGGGCATGTCGCATCGCTTTTATGGACCGACGGAAGACGTTCCGTTCCTGCGTGAAGAAGACGGCATCGATTTCGAAGGCGAGTTCGGCGTCATCACCGATGCCGTGCCGATGGGCACGCCGGCCGCTGCAGCGTCGCACCACATCCGCCTGCTCGTGCAGATCAACGACTGGTCGCTGCGCCGCCTCGCCCCGGTCGAAATGAAGACAGGTTTCGGCTGGATCGTCGCGAAGCCGGCCTGCAGCATGGCTCCATTCGCGCTGACGCCGGACGAACTCGGGCCGCTGTGGAACGAGCAGCGCGTACAGGCGACGCTCGCCGTCGAACGCAACGGCGAACGTTTCGGCGCAGTACCGGCAACGGAAATGGGTATTGGCTTCGACGGACTCGTCGCGCACGCGGCTGCCACGCGCGACCTGTGCGCCGGCACGATCATCGGGTCAGGCACGGTGTCGCACAGCGGCTACCGCGAGATGGGCTCATGCTGCATCGCGGAGCGCCGCGCGATCGAGATGATCGACAACGATGGCAAGCCGTCGACGTCCTACCTGCATTTCGGAGAACGGGTGCGCATGGTGGCGCGTGACGAGAGAGGCGTGCCCTTGTTTGGCGAGATCGACCAGGTCGTCGTGCAGCGTACGTAGGCGTGGTTCGTTTGGCTGTTGCTCGTTAGTCTTCGGACCAGGGTTGTCTCGATTGCGTGCTACGTCATGTCGGGAAAGAGGATTAGTTATGCCAGGGCCGCGGGAGTACGTGGTGCGTCGGCTTTCGTGATAGGGCCGGGCCGGTGCTGCTGTTGGCGGGATGCACTTCGGCCGCTGCGCAGTAGCTAAGCACGCCGCCGGAACGCCGCGCCACTGGATGTGGAATGCCACGAACCAGCGAGCGGCGGCAAGCGGTGCCCGCTTGCGAGAAGGTCGCTTCGCGACTTCACCCGGCTCGCAATATTCGGGGCGGCCTGCGTTTCGCTTAACATCCCGCCAACAGCAGCACCGCCCCGACCCCTTGAACCACAGGTGTAGATTCCGCGGATTCTGGCGCAAGCGTCCCATCGTTGCCACTTGCGCTTTCGGCGACTGCTAGACTCAGCGTATTCGTTTGCAGG
>DASWWP010000146.1:0-20347 GCA_036405915.1 Pseudomonadales bacterium | reverse complement strand
GTCGAGCACGCGGCTGCCCGGTGCGATCCAGTCCTGGATCAGTACGAGGTCCGCGCGCATCAGGCTCTCCTGTCACGGACGCCTGCGTCCGTGCGCGTCGCGGCCTCCCTGTCACGGACGCCCGCGTCCGTGCGCTTCGGGGCCTCCAACTCCACCGCAACGCGATTCATGTATGCGCGCAGCGCCGACATGTAGCGGGGAATGGGGAGCAGGAAGGCGTCATGGCCTTCGTCGGCTTCGATCTCGAGGTAGCTCACGTCGCGCTTCGCCTTCAGCAGGCATTTGACGAGTTCACGAGATCGCTCCGGCGAAAAACGCCAGTCGCTGCTGAACGAGATCACGAGGAATTTGCACTTGCTGTCGACGAACGCGCGGCTCAGGTCGCCGCCGTAATCGACCGAGGGGTCGAAGTAGTCGAGCGTCTTCGTGATCAGCAGGTACGTGTTCGCATCGAAATTCTTCGAGAAGGTTTCGCCCTTGTACTGCAGGTAGCTCTGTACCTGGAAATCGGTTTCGTTGAACTCGAAACTGAGCTTGCCGCTGCGCAGGTCGCGGCCGAAGCTGCTGCTCGTGTCCTTGCCGAACTTTTCGCGCATCAGTGCGTCCGACAGGTACGTGATGTGGCCGACCATGCGCGCGAGCATCACGCCCTTGCGTGGGTACGTGTTGAAGTCGTAGTAGCGGCCGTTGTGGAATTCAGGATCGCTCATGATCGACTGGCGCGCGACTTCGTTGAACGCGATGTTCTGCGCCGACAGCTTCGGTGCCGCCGCGATGACCAGCGCATGCCGCAGGCGATCCGGGTAGCTGATCGCCCAGCGCATCACCTGCATGCCCCCGAGACTGCCCCCGATCACGGCCGCCCACTGCCGGATGCCGAGGCGGTCGGCGAGCAGCGCCTGGCTTTTCACCCAGTCGCGCACCGCGATGATCGGGAAGTCGGGACCGAAGCGCTTGCCGGTTTCGGGATTCACGGACGAGGGACCCGTGCTGCCGGCGCAGCCGCCGAGGTTGTTCAGGCTCACGATGAAGAACTTGTTCGTGTCGAAGGGTTTGCCGGGACCGATGCAGCAGTCCCACCAGCCGGGTTTCTCTTTCGGATTGTTCGGATCGTGGTAGCCCGCCGCGTGGTGGTCACCCGACAGCGCGTGGCAGATCAGCACGGCGTTCGAGCGATCGGCGTTCAGCTCGCCATAGGTTTCGACCATCAGGTCATAGTTGCCGAGCGTACGGCCACTGCGCAGCAGCAGCGGTTCGTCGAAATGGAATTTCTGCGGCTGGACGATGCCAACGGAATCCGGGGGTATCTGCTTTATGGGCGTCGACGATGCAGGAAGGCCGCCAGCGTCAGGTTGACCAGTCGTCGTCATCACAGGCCTATCACGTACCCGGGATTCAGGCGCAGGCCGCGCGCGAGCGTGCCGACGACCATGATCTCGACGACATTGATTGCGAGGAAGATGAAGATCGGCGAAAGGTCCAGGCCGCCCATCGGCGGAATGATGCGGCGGATGCGCGAATACAGCGGCTCGAGGATCTGGTACACGACGAGCAGCGCGGGGTTGCCGCTGAATGGCGCGACGAAACTGGCGATTATTGAAATGATCAGCGACCAGAAGTAAATCTTCAGCAGGAAGGCGAGCAGTCCGACGAAGGCCCAGGCCACGACGATGCCTATGCTCGGCAGGTTGAAACCGGCGACGAGGATCAGAAGGGCCGTGAACACCGAGTTCAGCACGAGCGCGAGCACGAGTGAGGCGAAGTCGATGCCGCGAAAGCCGGGAATCACGCGGCGGAACGGCATCAGCAGCGGCGCCGTGATTTTCACGATCGCCTGCGACACCGGGTTATAGAAGTCGGCGCGCACGGCCTGCAGCAGGAAGCGCAGCAGCACGGCCAGCAGCAGCAGGCTGCCGAGGCTGCGGATGATCAGCGAAAGAGTGTCTGCCAGTGCTGCGCCCATGCGTTGCTCTCGTAAAAGGTTTACTTGCCGGCAGCGAGCTCGCGCGAACGCGCGGCAGCCTTGCCAAGTGCGCGATCGACGACGTCGCGGAAGGAATCGTTTTCGAATTGCCGGATGGCGGCCTCGGTCGTGCCGTTAGGCGACGTGACGCGGCGGCGCAGTTCGGCGGCGTCGGCATCGCTGTTCAATGCGAGTTTCGCGGCGCCGAAGG
Source organism: Pseudomonadales bacterium (assembly GCA_036405915.1). GTDB lineage: Bacteria > Pseudomonadota > Gammaproteobacteria > Pseudomonadales > Pseudohongiellaceae > CAILUG01. The sequence continues at coordinate 18,173 of DASWWP010000146.1, read as the reverse complement.
CGGTTTGCAGCGTCAGGGCCCTGGCGACGTCAGCCGGCAGGCCGAGTTTCGTGCCGGCGGCCTGCATCGCTTCGATCATCAGGAAGAAGTACGCGGGGCCCGAGCCCGATACAGCCGTGACGGCGTCGATCTGTTCTTCGTCGTCGAGCCAGCAGACGATGCCGACCGCGCGCAGCAGGGCATCGGCAATCGCCTTGTGCCCGGCCGACACGCGGGCATTCGCCACGGCGCCGGTCGCACCGGCCAGCACGAGTGCCGGCGTGTTCGGCATGCAGCGGACGATGGCCTGCTGCGGCGATGTCCACTGTTGCAGGCTTGCAAGCTGGATGCCCGCGGCAATCGACACGAGCAGGCAGGATTTGGCGGCAAGGGCGGCCTTCAGGTCGCCGACGACCGCCGCCATGACCTGCGGCTTGACGGCGAGAACCAGCACATCGCACGCGGCGACGAGTTCGGCATTGGCCTGCGAGGTACGGATGCCTTTCGCGGCCAGTGCGGCCAGCTTGCCGGCGTCGGTATCGGAGGCCCACAGTCGCGCTGGCGCGACCCCGTTGGCGAGCAGTCCTTCGATGAGCGCGCCGGCCATGTTGCCGGCGCCGATGAAGCCAATTGTCGAGTCTGAAAGCATCCCGGCATTGTACGGGCACAAGCAAAAAGGGGACAGACCACTTTGTCTTCCCGGCATCGAAGGGGGCCGTCATGTCCCCGGAATGGAAGTCATGGAGACCCCGGCATCGATCATTTCGCAGGCCGGGCGCCAAAGATGTCGGTGCCGACGCGAACCATCGTTGCACCTTCGGCGATCGCCGCTTCCATGTCCTGGCTCATGCCCATCGACAGCTCGGTGCAGCTTGCATGGCCGGCTGCGACCAATGCCGTGCGCGCGTCGGCCAGCTGCCGGAATGCGGCACGCTGCTTCGCGATGTCGGCGGTAGGCGCCGGTATCGCCATCAGGCCGCGCAGCCGCAGGCGCGGCAGGGTGCCGATGACTGCAGCAAGCGCCGGCAGCTCGTCGAGGCTCGCGCCGGACTTGCTCGCCTCGCCGCTGACGTTCACCTGCAGCAACACGTTCAGCGGCACTTTGTCGGCAGGACGTTGCTCATCGAGGCGCCGCGCGACCTTTTCGCGATCGACGGTGTGCACCCAGTCGAAACGTTCGGCGAGCGGCCGCGTCTTGTTCGACTGGATCGGGCCGATGAAGTGCCACGTGATGTCGGCGGGCAGCTGCTCGATCTTCGCGAGCGCCTCCTGCAGATAGTTTTCGCCGAAGTGGCGCTGGCCCGCCTCGTACGCGCGCTGCACGGCAGCCGCAGCGTGCGTCTTGCTGACCGCCAGTAATTGCACGGAACCGGGGAGTCGCGCATACTCCCGCTCGCTTTTTTCGATGCGTGCGCGCACGTCGGCAAGTGCCGGCGAAATGGCGTCGAGCGTGCTCGCAGGCGTCACGGCACGTGCGTCTAAAGTATTTTTGTCGGCGGTCGTTTTATCCGACGGCGACTTATCAATAGCCGACCCATCAATAGCCGACTTACCAAGTGACGATTTATCAAAAGCCGATTTATCAATAGACATAGCGTGTGGATGCCGACGTCCGCGACGTTCGATCGGGTCGCTGCCATGCGCTGATCGACGTCCTGGTATGAATTAGAGTGTGCCACCGGGTTTGAGAATTATAGTCCACGCGCGGCGGCGAGCAGCGTCAAGCAGCATCAGGAGTAGTGTTACATGAACATCCAGGAACTGCTGAATTTCAGCGTGCAGCAGAAGGCGTCCGACTTGCACCTGACGGCCGGCATGCCGCCGCTGATCCGCGTCGACGGTGACATTCGCCGCATCAACATCGACCCGATGGACCACAAGACCGTGCATGGCCTCATCTACGAGATCATGAACGACAAGCAGCGCAAGGAATACGAAGCGAACCTGGAGGCCGACTTCTCGTTCGAAATCCCGGGCCTCGCGCGCTTCAGGGTCAACGCCTTCGTGCAGAACCGTGGTGCGGGCGGGGTGTTCCGTACGATTCCGTCGAAGATCCTGTCGATGGAGCAGCTCGGCATGGGCGACGTATTCCGCAAGATTTCCGACAACCCGCGCGGGCTGATCTGCGTGACGGGCCCGACCGGCTCGGGCAAGAGTACGACGCTCGCCGCGATGATCGACTACATCAACAGCAACCACTACCACCACATCCTGACGATCGAAGACCCGATCGAATTCGTGCACGAGAGCAAGAAGTCGCTGATCAACCAGCGCGAAGTGCATCGCGACACGCATAGCTTCAACAACGCGCTCCGCTCCGCCTTGCGTGAAGACCCCGACATCATCCTCGTCGGCGAACTGCGCGATCTCGAAACGATCCGCCTTGCGCTCACCGCCGCCGAGACCGGTCACCTCGTGTTCGGCACGCTGCACACCACGTCCGCCGCGAAAACCATCGACCGTATCGTCGACGTATTCCCGGCCGAGGAAAAAGACATGGTCAGGGCGATGCTGTCCGAATCCCTGCAGGCCGTGGTGTCGCAAACGCTGCTGAAGAAAATTGGCGGCGGCCGCGTCGCCGCCCACGAAATCATGATCGGCACCCCGGCCATCCGTAACCTGATCCGCGAGGCGAAGGTGGCGCAGATGTATTCCGCGATCCAGACCGGCGCGCAGGTCGGCATGCAGACGCTCGACCAGCACCTGAAGCAGCTGATCACGAAGGGCGTCGTCGATCGCAACGAAGCGAAAGCCAAAGCCAAGGCGCCGGACACGCTCTAAGTCTTGTTACACCGGCGTTCGCCGGGGCGACCCGTTTCGCTACAAGCCACGTACTCGAAAGTTCCGGCCTTTTATCTTGCCCGTCCGTAATTTGTCTCGCGCGTTGTCAGCCACGCTGCGCGCCACGGCGACATAGGCGCGTGTCGCAAACACATCGATCTTGCCGATCTGTTCCCTGGTCAGGCCCGCCGCGTTCGTCAGTGCGCCGACGATGTCGCCGGGGCGCAGTTTGTCCTGGCGCCCCGCGTCGATGGCGAGCGTGCGCATCGCCGGCGCGGGCAGGGCGGTGCCGCCGCCACGCGGCAACGTGCTCCAGCTCAACTCGCTGCCGAGGACGCTTTCCACCCTCTCGACCCGGCGCGTTTCTTCCGGCGCCACGAGCGTGATCGCGACGCCGCTCGCGCCGGCGCGCCCGGTTCGACCGATGCGATGCGTGTGCACCTCCGCATCGTGCGGCAGCTCGCAGGCGATGACGAGCGGCAGCGCCTTGATGTCGAGGCCGCGCGCGGCAACGTCGGTGGCGACGAGCACGCGGCAGCTGCCGTTCGCGAACTGCACGAGCGTTTCGTCGCGATCTCGTTGTTCGAGGTCTCCGTGCAGCGCGAGCGCCGGCACGTCATGCTTCCATAAGTAGTCGGTAAGCGCCTTGACGTCGATTTTCGTGTTGCAGAATACCAGGCAGCTCTCGGGCTGGCGCTGGCGCAGCAGCGCGAGCACGGTTGCCGGCTTAGCGCCGCTGTCCACTTCATAGAACAGCTGTTCGATCGCGCTGGCGTCGTGCTGGCGTTCCACCTTGACGCTCAGCGCGTCTTTCTGGAACTGCGCGCTCAGGGCATTGATCTCCGGCGGATACGTGGCCGAGAACAGCCAGGTGTTCCGCGTGTCCGGTGTCAGCCGCAGGATCGCGCTGACGTCGTCGAGGAAGCCCATGTCGAGCATGCGGTCTGCTTCATCGAGCACGACCGTCTGCAGCGCATCGAAACGCAATACCCCCTTCCCGCACAGGTCGAGGATGCGCCCGGGCGTGCCGACGACGATGTGCGGTTCGTGTGCAAGCGATGCCAGATGTACGCCGATCGGAATGCCACCGCACAGCGTCAGCACCTTCACGTTAGGAATGAAGCGTGCGAGCGCGCGGATTTCCTTGCTGACCTGATCGGCCAGTTCGCGGGTCGGACATAGCACGAGGCTCTGCAGGCGCGACTGCTGCGGCTCCAACAGAGCCAGCAGCGCAAGCCCGAAGGCGGCGGTTTTCCCGCTGCCGGTCAGCGCCTGCGCGATGACGTCGCGCCTCTGCAACATCGGCGGCAGTGCGGAAGCCTGGATGTCGGTCAGGTCGACATAGCCGAGCGTGTCGGTCGCCTGGATGAGCGCGGCGGGAAGATCGGTAAATTCAGCGAAAGTAGGCATAGTGCTTCGTGATGAGGTGCGAGGGTGGTTGGTTCGGTCTGTCCGGCACGATCAGCGCGCCTCGCGCGGAGGGCCTGCACTGCGGGAGAACTTCATTCGGCGATGCGCGGTTCAGTGCTGCAGCAGGATTGCGCCGCTGCATGCGACGATATCATGCATTCGACGCAAACCAGCTCTCCAGCATCAACTGCGCCGCGAGCGCATCGACCTTGGTCTTGTCGTTGTAGCGTTTGCCGATCAGCTCGGCGTTGTCGCGGCTTATCTCGCGCGCGGCGCGCGTGCTGAGGCGTTCGTCGATTTCATGGATCGGCTTGCCATAGCGTTCGGCGAGCAGCTTCGCGAAGTTGCGCGCGCGCGCCGTCATGTCGTTGTCGGTGCCGTCCATGCTGAAGGGCATGCCGATGACGAAGGCGCCGGGTTTCCATTGCTGCACGAGTTTGTCGAGCATGTCCCAGTCGACGACGTTCGCGTGGACCGGCACGACGGCAATGCCCATCGCGGTGCGTGTCAACGTCTGGCCCACGGCGACACCGATCTTGCGCGTGCCGAAGTCGATGCCGAAAAACGTAAGGGCACTATTCACTGGCAGGTCTTCGTGCGCATTGACTGACGCCGGATAATTGGGGTTGCGGCAACGAAGGCGTTCAGAAACAAAGCTCAGGAATAGCCGACGTCGGGCGTGAGCTGCGACAGCGAGAAGCCGAGCGGCGCCGTCGCCATGTCGGGTTTGCCGGCGAAGTCGTGCGAAAAGATCACGTCGTTGCTCGCGCGCGCCGTCAGCCATGAATTATCGCGCAGCTCCTGTTCGAGCTGTCCCGGGCTCCATCCCGAGCAACCGAGCGCAACGAGGTAGTTGCGCGGGCCCGCGCCGCGCGCGATGTCGGCGAGGATGTCGCGCGATGTCGTGATCGTGACCTCGTCCGTGACTGCAAGCGACGACGGCCAGTCCGGCGGCGAGTCGTGCAGCACGAAGCCCTTCTCGGTCTCCACCGGCCCGCCCGACAGCACGACCTGGTTCGCGCCGGAGCTGCGGCGTTCTTCCATGCCGAGCTGCTCGAACACTTCCGACAGCTGCATGCGGATCGGCAGGTTGACGACGAGCCCGAGCGCGCCTTCTTCCGTATGACGCCAGATGTAGATGACCGTGTTCGCGAAGTACGAATCGTGCAGGCTCGGCATCGCGATCAGGAAATGGCCGACGAGGGAGTTGTGAGGCTTCATGCTCATGCGGGCAGCCTACCAGAAACAGGCGTGCAGGAATAATTCCGGGAGGTGGGGCGGCTTGCCGAACCCGATTCGTGTAAAGTCCCTGCCGGACCGACAGCCATGGGTTTGCGCGTCGCGTGTAAGGAGAGAGCAGTGCTGAAAGTCATCGCGGTAAGATTAGCCGGCCTGTTTGGAACGCAGGCGCCGGAGCCGGTACTGGAAAGCACCGGACGCTGCATGACGTGCTCGGGCCAGGTCCGCTTCATCGCGCGCGCGCCGTACCTGCGCGATTCATACCAGTGCTCCGCGTGCGGCAGCATTCCGCGTGAACGTGCGTTGATGGCTGTGATCGACAGCTGGTACCCCCGCTGGCGGGAGCTCGCGATACATGAATCGTCGCCCAGCAGTCGTGGCGCGAGCAAGCGCCTCGCCGATGAATGCGCGCACTACGTGGCCTCGCAGTACTTTCCGGGCAGGACGCCGGGCAGCGTGGTCGATGGCGTACGCTGCGAAAACCTCGAAGCATTGAGTTTCCCCGATGCGAGCATCGACCTGCACGTCACGCAGGACGTCATGGAACATGTGTTCGATCCCGCGCAGGTGTTCCGGGAAATCGCGCGCACGCTGAAGCCGGGTGGCGCGCATGTCTTCACGGCGCCTCTTTGGAAGAAGCACGAAGCATCGACGCGGCGCGCACGCCTCGATGCCGACAGCAAGCTCGTGCATCTCGATACGCCGGTGTACCACGGCAACCCGGTGAGTGATGAAGGTTCGCTCGTCACCGTCGACTGGGGCTACGACATCTGCCGGCACATCTTCGAAGCCAGCGGCCTTTTCACGCACATCATCCACATCGACGACGTGAGCCGTGGCATTCGCGCGGACCTGAACGAAGTGCTCGTGACGATCAAGCCGGCCGCTGGCTGTACTGCGCTGTGACGAAGTCATCATCGACGCACGGCGCGGGTCCGGCCAGTTAGACAGGTCGCCAATCAGAAACTGCTGAACGTATCCCCACGATCGAACTGCCACGTGCGTATGATCTCGAGCACGTCGACGTTCGCGCGCAATTCCGGCGGGAAGGGATCGAAGGGCGCGGCGAGGCGCACGATGTCGACGGCGGCTTCGTCGAGTACCCGTTCGCCGGATGAGCGCAGGATGCGGATGTCATCGACGGTGCCGTCCGGATTCAGCGCCACCATCACGCGCAGCGTGCCGTAGATGCCCTGCTCGGACGCAGCCTGCGGATAATTCAGGTTGCCGATCGCCTCGACGCGCTTGCGCCAGTTGTCGAGATACAGCGCGTCGTAGGCTTCCTTCGTCGAGGCCGACGAGATCGTGTAGCGGCGCGGACGCTTCGCGTATTCCTGGCGGCGCAGGTCGAGTTGAGCGCGCAGGCTCGCCAGCGTGTCGGTGGCATCGTCCTGCGCGGTGCCGTTCAGCGGAGCCGGTGCAGTGGGCGCCGGTGTTTCGGCGGCTTGCGGCTGCGGCGTCGCGCCTTCCGTCGCGATCAGCCGCTCGGCAGGAAGTAATGCCGCCTGGCGCTGCTGCTGCAGGTTGTCGATTTCCTGGATCGTGTTGGCATTCAGCGGCGCGTCAACCGGCGAGGCAGGTGCGAGCGCCTCGTCTTCCGTGCCGCTGCCTTCCTGGTTGGCCTGCGCGATGAAGTCGGCGTCGTCGGGCGCCTCTGCGCTGCGGTACTGCGCGATCGTGACTTCGAGCGTCTGCGGCCGCTGGCGTTCGTTCGCCATCGTGAAGCCAAGCCCGAGGATCAGCATCACGTGCACGCATATCGACATGAACATCGTGAAGCCGAAGCGATCCTGCGTCGACCCCAGCGAATCGCCATCGATGTCCAGCGTGCTCATGCGGCCGCCTTGCTCATTGCCGGTTTCATTTCGCCTGGAGCTTGCCCGCGATGCAGTCCATCAGTTTGCCGGCGATGTCGAGATCGAAGGCCGCGTCGAGTTCGCGCACGCAGGTGGGACTTGTTACGTTGATCTCGGTGAGGTAGTCGCCGATGACGTCGAGGCCGACGAACAGCAGGCCTTTCTCGCGCAGCGAAGGACCGACCTGCGCACAGATCCACTTGTCGCGTTCGGTGAGCGGCTGGCCTTTTGCCGTGCCGCCGGCCGCGAGGTTGCCGCGCGTTTCGTTTGGCGCCGGAATGCGCGCCAGTGCGTAGCCGACGTGCTCGCCGTCGATCATCAGCACGCGCTTGTCGCCCTGCGCGATCTCGGGAATGAACTTCTGCGCCATGATCTGGTTCGTGCCGTGGTTCGTCAGCGTCTCGATGATGACGCTGACGTTCGGATCGCCTGGCTTCAGCCGGAAGATGCTCGAACCGCCCATGCCGTCGAGCGGCTTGAAGATCACGTCGCCGTGCAGGTTATGGAATTCGCGCAGCAGGCTTTTGCTGCGCGTGACCAGAACCGGCGGTGTGCACTGGGGAAACTGCGTGGCAAAAATCTTTTCGTTACAGTCCCGCAGGCTTTGCGGCTTGTTGACGACGAGCACGCCCTGTTTCTCGGCTGCTTCGAGGATGTACGTGCTGTAGATGAATTCGTTGTCGAAGGGCGGATCCTTGCGCATCAGGATCACGTCCATGTCGCTGAGCGGGCGGCGCAGCGTGGCGCCGAGCGTGTACCAGTCCTGTGGATCGTAGCGAACGTCGAGGGCCTGCATCTCGGCCATCGCGATGCCATCCTGCAGGTACAGATCGTCCTGCTCGATGTACCACAGTTCCCACTTGCGCTTTTGTGCGGCGAGCAGCATCGCCAGCGTGGTGTCCTTCTTGAAGTTGATGGCTTTGATGGGGTCCATCACGACCGCGAGCTTGACTGTCATGGGGCCTGCTTTCTGTGTCCCTGAGCGGAAAAAAGTCGCGCGAGTATAGCATGGGGGCCCTGATGCCCCGGCGCCTTGCGATGCGCCGCAGTGGGGCCAGGTTCGCGGAGAATCCCGCGGTCACAAAAATTGGCTGACCCCGAAAAGCTGTGCTAATACACGGGTGGAACGGATCGTTCGCCGCATCGAACACCACTCAGGATTGTGTGTATGGATACACGAGCTCAAGCCCATTCAGCACGGTCGCCACGGGCTGGCGCGGGCCCCCAGCGCAATGTCGTGCTCGTCGTCGATTCCAATCCCGCGCTGTTGCAGACGCTGGACAGCATTTTGAAGAGTAGCGGCTGGACCTGCGTGACGGCGGCCGACACGTTGTCGGCGCTATGCTGCATCGTCGAGCACGCGCCGGGCGCCGTGCTGATCGACGCCGATGCCGGGCCGCTCGGCGTCTGGCAGTTCAGTGCCCTGCTGCGCGAGCATCCCGATTTCAGCGGCGTACGGCTCATCGTCAGCAGCAACCGCGACGACATCGTCGAACGTGCGCGCGCCGAAGCGGCCGGCGCAGAGTGCTTCCTGCCGCGGCCCTTCGCCGTCGACGAGGTGCTGAACATTCTCGATGCGCCGCGGAGCGTCGCATGAGCGCAGCGCTGGCCGGAGCCGATGATCGCGTATCGGCGGCGTTAGCCAGCCCGGCACGCCGAAACGCCGCGAATGCCGCGTCGATGGTGCAACCGCTCGCACTCGTCGTCGACGACTCGCCCTTCCTGGCGCTGCACCTTGCGCGTCAGCTCGACGAATGCGGCTTTCATACGCAGGTTCCCGCAGATGCCGCGGAGCTGCGGGCGCTGGCGCCGCAGGCCGCGCTGGTCTGTGTCGAACTCGAACAGTTCCACGCGAGCGGCTTCGAGCTGACGCGCGAGCTTGCAGAGCAGTGCGCCTGCCCGCTCGTGTTGCTGACTGGCACCGGCCGTAACACCGACCTGCAGTGGGGGCGCCGCGCCGGCGCCAGCGTCGTACTGCAACGGCCGATACGTGCCGCGATGCTGCGCGCCGCGCTGGCTGCATTGCACGATGGAGCCAGCGCGCGATGACCGCGGCCGCGCGCATGCTGCTGCACGCCATCGAGGATGCCGTGCAGCAACTCGAACCGCAGTTGCTGACCTTGTTCGGCGGCGGCGGAAGCAGCACGCGCGAGCGTGTCGAACGGCCGACGCAACGCACGCATTCGGCGCTGAAACGGCTGGTGGCACTTACGCGCTTCTTTCCGGCGGAACATCGCGTGTGCCAGGCAGGCCGCCAACTGGAGCTGATCTGGCCGCCGCTCGTACACGAACCTGACGGCGCAGCAGCAGGCAGGCTGTTAAAACGTTACTTCCGGTTGCGCCAGGACCTGCTCGATCCGCCGGTGCCCGCACTGCGCCACGCGATGCGTGGATTCGTGCGCGGCGCCATCGATGCCGCGCAGGGTGGCTACGATGTGGCGCAGGTCGCAGCCTGTGAGCAGCGACTGCGGCAACTGGCGGCTTTCCTGCCGGAGTGGAACGGATGTATGCGACCGAATGCGCTGAGTCATCCTGGCGCGACGCATGAAGCAACTTCAACGCTGAGCCCGCTCGCGAAACTGTGCGCCTGGCAGCAGGCACTCGACGCGACCGCCGACGCGTGCGCAACACCGGGCACGCTTAAGTCGTCACTGCTGCACGAGGTCATCGCCGTGCTCGATCGCTGCACGATGCTGTGCCGCGCGTCGAACTGGACGCTCGAATATTTGTGCAACTCCGGCCTTGCGCGCGGCCTGTGGCATTTGCGCGGTATCGCCTGTTTCTGCGGCGACAGTGCACTCGCGCGTCGCTGCGCCGAACTCGACGACGAATGCCTCGACATGCATCTGACCGGCAACCGGCCGTCGCCGGCCCTGCTGCAGCAGTGGCTCGCACGTTTGCTCGGCGTCATGCATGCGGATGCGACGGCGCCGGTTCCACCACACGACGACTCCGGACTGCCGCATCCGCCATTTTGCGATGTTTACGAACGCGAACTCGCCGCCTACTGCGGGCAGCTGCAGGTCGAACTTCAACTGCCGGAGGACGCGGCTCGGCCGCAAACGACTGGCGGCATCACCGAACGTCGCGACGGTATGCCAGGGCATCAGGGCCTCGCCGAGCCCGCGCCATGCAAGGTCAGCATCACGCTGGTCACCGTGCTGTACAAACTCACGTGGGTCTTTGCGGCGGCCGGCTGGCGCGACTGGTCACGCCTCTGCCATTGCGCGTATCGCGTCACGTTGCAGCACTGGCGCATCCGCCAGCCGGTGAGCGCCGCGGTGACGTGCATACTGGAGGACATCGCGCGGCTTGCCGGCACGCGCCAGACCGCTGACGAGCTGCGTCCATGGCGCTGGCAGCTGCTGAAGGACTGGCCATGCTGGACCGACGACGCGCAGCGCCCGATTGCGCTGCGTCACGATGCTGGCGAGGTCGTGACGCTCGATGCCGTGCCGGACCTGCTGTCCGGCTCGTTCACGACGCTCGTGCAGGCCGGGCGCCTCGCGCAACCTGCATCGGCGCAACACGGCGTTCTGCATTACCAGTTGCTCGTGCAGGATCTGGCGGCGGAACTGGTACAGGAACTCACGCTGCTCGAAAAAGGCGCCGCCGCGATGAAAGTGTGGCCGCTCGAGCAGTTGTGCACGCTGCTGATCGCCGTGTACGAAAAACACCTGCGTGACGACGTCGAGCTTCCCGCAGCGCTTCTGCAGGATGCGCACCGCCAGCTCGTGTGCATGCTCGACCAGGCTGCAGCCTGGCGCGATGTCCAGGTTCCCGCTCCGCTCGTGCAGGAGCTCGAAGCCTGGCTGCGCAAAGTTGCCGCATCGCGAGTCCAGTGCCGGGAGCCGGGCACGAGCATCGCGGTGCCGGAGCAAGGCGACGACGACTGCGGGCAAATGCTTCGCACACACCTGCTGACCTATCTCGGCACGCTTGCACCGGTACTCGAGCGCCCGGTGCGCCTGCACCTCGAGGCAGGGGATCTGCAACTCGGCACGGCATGCATGACGCAAGTGCTCGACTGCCTGCGGCCGCTGGTCAAGTTCATGCTGCTCGACCAGTCGATCGACACGCGCATGCGCCATGCGATGCACAAGCCGAGAGTCAGCACGCTCGCGGTCGGCCTGCGCGCGACGAGTGCGACGCTCGTCGTCAACGTCAGCGAAGACAGCCACGAAGAGGTCCTTGCGCCGTCCGAACTGCAACGCCTGCAGCGGCGCCTGCCGAAAGCTGCCGGCGCGCTCGTCTGTGAATCGCGCGCGGGACACGGGCGTTCGTTCACGTTCACGCTGGGCGAACATGCCAGCGCCGAGGCGCGCTGAACGGAGCGTGCTAGGCAAGCTTCGCGCGCTGCCGCTACAATGCCGCCTCGTTTTGCGGGCGCCGATGTCCTCCTTCCAGTGCCGCCCGCTCCTGTGGAGTTCCGTTGCGCGCGATCGCCTATTACTGGGGCATGCTTGGTGTCGTCGGCCTCATCGCGTCAGCGGTGCTGCGGCTGGGTCCACGCATCGGCGAGCTTGCGGACATCCCGCTCGGCCCGCTGCACTGGACCGCGCTCGCGCTGTTCACGCCGTACATGGCCTATGCCGAAGGCTATAAAGGCTTTCACCTGAATTTCGCTCCCCGGGTCGTCGCACGCGCGCTCTACCTGCGCGAATTGCCACACGGCAGCGCGGCGCGGCTGGGCATGCTGACCTTGCTCGCGCCGTTTTTCTGCATGGGCTATTTCCACGCAACGCGCCGCCGCATGCTCACCTCGTGGCTCGTGACGTCGGCGATCGTCACGCTCGTGATCGCGGTGCGGCAGGCGCCGCAGCCGTGGCGCGGCATCGTCGATACCGGTGTCGTGACGGGACTGGCGATCGGTGTGCTGTCGCTACTGTGGCACTGGCAGCGCGCTGCATGGCAGGGAGCGAGGCCATCGGTGCCGCTCGATCTGCCTGGCACAGGGGCTGCGCCGCAGGATTAGGTTTCGCTCGGCGCGTGCGTTTCGGAGCGCCGGGCAGGAGGGTGCTCTGCGCTGTTACGCGCCCAATCCCTGCAAGCGCACGGTGAGCACTTCGCCGATGAAGTCCAGGAAGAGGGTATCGAGCGAACTGTTGAAGTGCTGGTCGCGCGTGCTGCCGATAAGCAGCAGCGGCAGGCCGTACTGCTTGCGGATGGTGGACTCTTCCGGCAGGTGCAGCGGCACGATGGCCGCCGAGACGATCGGTGCGCTCTGCTCCGGAAACAGCAGCTGCTGCTGCACGAGGTTCAACGCGCCGCAGTACGTACGCTGTTTGGCAAACAGCTCCCCGAGCGCGGCGCGCACGCTCGCCGTGCCGAGGCGCGTGACTGCAGTCGGGCCGCCGCTGCCATCGGACACGAACACCAGTGCCGAAGCGCTCGCATCGAAATCCGCGCGCAGCCTTTCCGTCATCAGCCCGACGAGCGCGGCGAAGTTCTCCGCGCGCAGGATGTCGAGCACGACGAGGCGCGTTTTCTCGAACAGGTTGTCGTTGTTACGCGCGTTGCCGATGAATTCGTGGATCTGGTCCTGCAGTGAGCTCTGGCGCTCGCGGAATACCGCGACCTGGCGTTCGAGCAGCGAAATGGCCTTGCCGCTTTCGTGCGGAATGCTCAAGGCGAGCAGCAAGTCGCCGTGACGATGGAAGAAGTCTGGATGCTGGCGCAGCCACGCAGCGACCGCTGCTTCGGTGACGCCTTCGCCATCGGCGCGCGGACCGAGATCTTCGGGCCGTGCGGCATCGCGTGGATTGCCGGCGTCCACGCCTGCATTTGCATCGGCATTCACAACAGTCGTCGTCATATCAGCACATGCCCTTCGAATACGGTGGCGGTCGGTCCGGTCATCCAGACCGGCGCATCGGCGCCGGCCCAGCGAATGCGCAAAATGCCGCCGCGGGTGTGCACGGCAACGTGTTCATCGAGCAGTCCGCGCAGCCGGCCGGCGACTACAGCCGCGCAGGCGCCTGTGCCGCAGGTAAGCGTTTCACCGGCGCCGCGTTCGTAGACGCGGAGGCGGATTGTATCGGGCGCAACGACCTGCATGAAACCGGCGTTGACCCGCTGCGGGAAACGCGCATGCGCTTCGACCTGCGGACCAAGCTCGGCCACGGGCGCGCGCTCGACGTCATCGACGACCGTAACGGCATGCGGGTTGCCCATCGAAACCGCGGAGATGTCGAGCCGCGTGCCTCCCACGTCGAGCGGATACGTCACGGCCTGGGCCTGCGCTTCGAACGGCAGCTCGGCAGGCTGCAGGCGCGGCGGACCCATGTCGACCGTCACGAGGCCGTCGTTCTCGAGCCGCGTCCTGATCGTGCCGCGCGCCATGTCGAAGGTGAACTCACGTTTGATCGACAGCGCCTTGTCGATCGCGAAGCGCGTGACGCAGCGTGCGCCGTTGCCGCAGTGCTCCACTTCGCCGCCGTCGGCGTTGTAGATGCGATACGCGAAGTCGCAGCCTGGCTTCGTCGTCGGCTCGACGATCAACAACTGGTCGAAGCCGATGCCGGTCTGGCGATGCGACCACTGCCGCACGAGCTCCGGCGTCAGCGTCGCGCGCTGGTTCACGAGGTCGAGCACCATGAAGTCGTTGCCGAGGCCGTGCATTTTCGTGAAGCGCAGCATCATGACAGTGGGTCTCAGCCGGGCAGCACGCTTTCGAGCGCCAGCTGTTCCGCGTAAGTTTCGCGCCGGCGCACGAGGAAATGGCGGTCGCCATCGACCATCACTTCGGCCGCGCGGTTGCGCGTGTTGTAGTTCGAACTCATCGCGAAGCAGTACGCGCCGGCGGAGCACACGGCGAGCAGGTCGCCGGGCGCAAGCGCGAGTTCGCGGTTGCGGCCGAGGAAGTCGGCGGATTCGCAGATCGGGCCGACGAGATCCCATGTGCGCTTCGTGCGCGCGCCGGCTGCTTCCTCGACCGGCACGATGTTCATGACGGCCTGGTACAGCGCCGGGCGGATGATGTCGTTCATCGCGCCGTCGATCACGGCAAAGTTCTTCGCTTCGGCTTCTTTCAGGTATTCGACGCGCGTCAGCATCACGCCGGCGTTGGCCACGAGCGCGCGGCCAGGTTCGAACACGAGGGTCAGCTGCTGCGAGGAGGCGCGCGTGCCCGTTGCAGAATGATGCGCCTGCCAGGCGTCGATGCGTGTGAGCACGGCATTCATATAGTCACCGGGCGACGGCGGCTCTTCGTCGTTGTAGCGCACGCCAAGTCCGCCGCCGAGGTCGAGATGTTCGATCGCGATGCCGTCTGCCTGCAGCGCATCGACGAGCGCGAGCAGGCGGTCGAGCGCATCGAGGATCGGTGAGAGGGTCGTCAGCTGAGAACCGATGTGGCAGTCGACACCGGCGATCCTGATGCCGGGCAGCGCGCGCGCCTTGCGATAGAAGGCCAGCGCTTCGCCGATCGGCACGCCGAACTTGTTGTCTTTCAGGCCGGTGGAAATGTACGGGTGCGTCTTCGCGTCGACATCGGGGTTCACGCGCAGCGAAATTGCCGCCGTCTTGCCCATGCCCGTCGCGACGCCGGACAGGCGCTCGAGCTCTGGCCACGATTCCACGTTGAAGCAATGGATGCCGACGTCGAGCGCGCGGCGCATCTCACCGGCCGTCTTGCCGACGCCGGAGAAGATGATCTTGCCGGGCGTACCGCCCGCGGCGAGCACGCGCTCCAGTTCGCCCTCCGACACGATGTCGAACCCGGCGCCCGCGTCGGCCAGCACTTTCAGCACCGCGAGGTTCGAATTGGCCTTCACCGCGTAGCAGATCAGGTGTGGGCGCGCGCCGAGCGGTTCGCGAAAGCCGCGAAAGCGTTCCTCGAGGTGCGCGCGTGAATACACGAAGCACGGCGTTCCGTACTGCGCGGCGATGGCGGCGAGCGGCACGGACTCGGCGTGCAGCTGCCCGTTGCGATAGTTGAAAACGTTCATCGGGAGGTCGCGGTCGTCGTGGGAGCGGGGGGCGGGACCAGCGGACCTTTCTGGCCGCAGCCGCCGAGGGCAGTCGCGAGCAGCAGGAGCAACAACAGTCGTGTCATGGGTGTCCCCGGAAAAAGCGCGATTATAGCGGCATGCCGGGCGTGAAGTATCCGGCGGCGCGTGGCCTCTAGTCAGCGGGACGCAGGTCGACGACCTGCATACGCAGCGGCTCGGAGCTGATCATGACCAATGTGGCTTGATAGGCCTCGGCACCGACCAGCACGCGCGGCAACACGAGCTGGCCTGCGGCGTACAGATTGCCGTGCGGCATCGCGCCGGCGTCGGCGGCCCGCACCTGTTGCAACTCGAACACGGGCGGTGTGCCGCCCAGCAGGCGGAGGCTGGCGCTGACGGTGCGGCCGTCCGTGGGCATCAGCGCCGGGATCGTCAGCTGCCTGTCATAGAAAAAAGGGAGTAATAAAGGTGTCGAGCCGCGGCGTTGCTGGCGGAAGAAGTCCCAGATCAACTCGTTGGCATCGACGGCCTGTGTCGGCTCGTCGGCATCCGCGCGCGGTGAGGTGCCGCCGGGCCAGGCATGGCCATTGTCATTGACCAGGTAGCTTTGCACCGGGCCGCCCGCGCAGTTCTCGTAGCTGCGCAGTTCCCACAGCGCGGAGATCGAGTCCGCATGCACCGCGCAGCCATTCACGGCCGCCCAGTACTCGCCTTGCCGCGCGATCGGCAGCGCGGCGCGGTCCGCCGTGCGGCTTCCGCCGATTGCACCGCCGCCGAGCGACACGCCGAGTTCTCCGCCTTCCGGTTTCACGACGCGGTCGTCGGCGCCGTTGATGATCAGGGTGGGCATCGCAATGGAAGGCTGCGGCTCGTCGCCGAAGATGCTGGAGATCACCGGCGCGATCGCGGCGACCTTGTGCGGCAGCTCGCGGCCGATACGGTGCGTGAGCATTCCGCCGTTCGACAGGCCCGTGACGTAGACGCGCTCCGGATCGGCGCGTCCGCTCGCGACCAGCGCATCGATCAACAGCGAGACAAAGCGCACGTCGTCGACGTCCTCGCGCATCGCGTAGCTGCAGCAGTGGCCGGCATTCCATGTCAGCAGCACGTTGTCGAACAGCGCGCTGCTGCCATACGGGTAAACCGCGATCAACCCTTCGCGCGCCGCCACCGCATCGAAGCCCGTTTGCGCCACCATGTTCTCGCCGCTGCCGCCGCCTCCATGCAGCAGGATCACGAGTGGCGCGGGCTCGGGGCCGGAGAAGTCATGCACGAGGAAGCGCCGCAGGCGTCCGTCGACCGCCAGCGTTTCGTCGGAGAGCGCGGCCGCATCGGCGAGCACGGGCAGCAGGACCAGCAGTAACAGCAGCAGGCGGAGTTGTCGGGTGAGGTTGTCGGGGCGCATGACGGCGATAACGCGAAAGCGGCCCCGCGGTTGACCCGCGAGTTCCACCGGCGTGCCAATACGGCTAACCTTGGCACCTGCAATAGCGGATAAAAGCCAATGACCGACGCCGAATTCCTCGCCACATACAAAGCCACGCTGGTCCATATCGAAGAGTGCGCCGAGCGCGCGATCGTCGACGACGATGCCGATATCGACTACGAGTCCGCCAACGACATGCTGACGCTGAGCTTCCGCGACGGCAGCGTCGCGATCGTCAGCCGGCAGAGCGCGATCCAGCAGTTGTGGCTCGCCGCGCGCTCGGGCGGCTTCCACTTCACTTACGATGACGCGCGGGCCCAGTGGGTCTGCACGGTGAACGGACAGACCCTGCCGGACATGCTCGCCGCCGTGTGCTTCGAACAGGGCGGCGCCCGCGTCCGCTTCGATGAATAAGCGGCGATTCGAGCACCAGTTTTTCGCCGGCCTGCCGATATACTTGGTACGAGCGCGAAAAGCGTGATAGTGATGGTGTCCGTTTCCGGTAGCCACAAATAGAACCTGGCATAAAAGGTTCAGCGACGATGCACCGGCCAAAAATTCAAGACCTCTGGACAAGCCGCGTCCTCGAAACCCTGTTCGACAGCAGCGGTATCGGGTTCTGCATCGTTGCGCCCAATCGTTACTTCCTCGACGCCAACCACAGCTTCTGCGAGCGCCTCGGTTACAGCCGTGACGAGCTGCTCGGCATGACGATCGTCGACATCACGCACCCGGAAGATCTTCAGAAGACGCACCAGGTCTTCGACCGCGGCATCGTCAACGAACGCACGCAGGTCTTCGACAAGCGTTACATGACGAAGTCAGGCGCCACGCTGTGGATGCGCCTGCGTTCGACGGCCGTGCGCAATGCCGAAGGCCAGATCATCCACCGCATCGTCATGGCCGAGGACATCACGGCCGAGAAGGAAAACGAAGTCTTCCTCGAGCAGATGGCGGCCATTGTCGAAGCCTCCGAAGACGCGATTTTCCGCGCGACGCCGTCCGGCGTGCTCCAGTTCTGGAGCAAGGGAGCGGAGCGCCTGTACGGCTGGAAAGCCGAAGAAGTAATCGGCAAGCGCCTCGGATTCATCGCCTACGACGAGCGCCTGCCGAAAATCACGAACGTTCCCGAGCGCCTGCTGCGCGGCGAAGTCGTGCACGATCCCGACGGCCGCGGCCTCCACAAGGACGGCCACACGCTGCACGTCTTCGTGCAGCTGTTTCCGCTGAAGGACAAGGATGGCACCACGATTGCCTTCGCCGCGATGCACCGCGACATCAGCGAGCTGAAAAGCCTCGAAGAGCAACTGCGGCATTCGCAGCGCATGGAAACCGCCGGCCTGCTTGCCGGCGGCATCGCGCACGACTTCAACAACATCCTGACCGTGATCCAGGGCTCGTGTAGCGCACTCGCCCCGCAACTGCCACCGCAGTCCCCGAGCGCGCCGTACCTCGACCTCGTCGAACGCGCGGCGGAAAAGGCGAGCCGTCTGACGCGCCAGCTGCTCGCATTCAGCCGCAAGCAGAAGA
>DASWWP010000145.1:0-55524 GCA_036405915.1 Pseudomonadales bacterium | reverse complement strand
AGGATCAGCCACATCGAATAAATCGCGAAGGTATTGATCGTGTTCGGCATCGAGTGATTCTTCTGGTACACGGCGTAATCGAGCAGGGCCGGCGTGCGTTCGAGCGGCGTGCCGATCAGGTCCTTGCGCACGATCACGACCGCCGTGCCCGCGACACCGAGGTTTTTCTGCAGGCCGGCGAATACGAGGCCCGTCTTCGAGAAATCCGTCACGCGCGAGAAGATGTCGGAAGTCGCATCGACGACGAGCGGCATGTCGCCCATGTCGGGATATGCGCGGTATTGCGTTCCGAAAATCGTATTGTTGCTCGTGATGAAGGCATATGACGCGTCGTCGTCGACCATGGCGCGCGTGAACGCGGGGATGTGGTCGTACTGGCTATCCTTGCTGCTGGCCGCGATGACGATGTTGCCGTAGCGCTTCGCTTCCTCGTTCGCCAGGCGCGAGAAGTGGCCGGTTTCACAGTACACGGCCTTGCGGGCGGGCTTGCGGCCGAGCAGGTTCAGCGGCACCGCCGCGAACTGCATCTGCGCGCCGCCGTGCGGGTACAGGATGTCGTAGTCGTCGGATAGCTGCGCGAGTTCGCGGATCATCGTGTCGCATTCCGACAGCAGCGCCTCGAATTCCTTCGAGCGATGGCTGATCTCGATTACGGATACACCCATGCCGCGGAAATCGAGCAGCTCGCGCTGGATGCGCTGCATGACCGGCTGCGGCAGCATCGCTGGACCTGCGCCGAAGTTATAGACGGGATCGCTCATGGATGTCTCGACTGTTGAGTGAAACGATGAAACGGATTGAACGGATGCAGTGCCGGATGTAACGATGAAGCGTGATACGAACGGCGTGGCCGGGCGGATTACTCGCGCCCGGCCGCTGCGGGTCAGACGGACCAGGCCTTGATGACGTGCTCGATCGAACGGATGTCGGCCAGCGTGTCGTCCGACACGGCGCCTTCGACGTCGATCAGGTTGTAGGCCACGTCGCCGCGGCTTTTGTTCAGCATGTCGCCGACGTTGATGTCGCGTTCGGCGAGCACGGACAGGATCTGGCCGAGCATGCCGGGCACGTTCTTGTTGACGATCGCGAGGCGCGAGGCACCTTCGCCGCGGTCGAGCGACAGGTTCGGGAAGTTCACCGAGTTACGGATGTTGCCGTTCTCGAGGAAGTCGCGCAGCTGGTCGACGGCCATCACCGCGCAGTTTTCCTCGGCTTCGTCGGTGCTCGCACCGATGTGCGGCATCAGGATGACTTTCGGGTGGCCGAGCAGCTGCGGGGTCGGGAAGTCGCTGACGTAGCAGGACAGGCGGCCGCTGTTGAGGCCTTCCAGGAGTGCGCCGTTGTCGACGATCGCGTCGCGCGAAAAATTCAGCAGCACGGCGCCGGTCTTGAAGTAGTTGATGATCTTGCGGTCGATCAGGTTGCGCGTGTTGTCGAGCACCGGCAGGTGCAGCGTGACGAAGTCGGAGCGCGAAATCAGCGACGTGAGGTTTTCCTGCTTCTCGACCTGGTTCGCGACGCGCCATGCAGCATCGACCGACAGCGCGGGATCGTAGCCGAGCACTTTCATGCCGAGGTCGATGGCGACGTCGGCAACGATCGCGCCGATGGCACCGAGGCCCACGACACCGATCGTCTTGCCATGCAACTCGCCGCCCTTGAAGCGCTGCTTCTCCGCTTCGAGTTTCGCGTTTAGTTCGGCATAAGGAGTTTGCGGGTCGAGCGTGTTGAC
Source organism: Pseudomonadales bacterium (assembly GCA_036405915.1). Lineage (GTDB taxonomy): Bacteria > Pseudomonadota > Gammaproteobacteria > Pseudomonadales > Pseudohongiellaceae > CAILUG01. Next base: position 53,792 of record DASWWP010000145.1, on the reverse strand, counting down.
CCAGTTGATGCCCTGCAACACGCCGCGGGCCGACAGCAGCAGGCCGCAGAGCAGCAGCTCTTTCACGGCGTTCGCATTCGCGCCCGGAGTGTTGAACACGACGACGCCCTGCCTGGTGTAGTCGTCGACCGGAATGTTGTTGACGCCGGCGCCTGCGCGCGCGACAGCCTTCAGGTTCGGGTTGATGTGCTCGACGCCGAGTTTCTGGCTGCGCACGAGGATCGCATCCGCATCTCTCTGATCGGAGCCAACCTGGTATTCCTGACGGGGGAAACGTGACAGACCTTTGCCGGAGATCTGGTTGAACGTCTGAATCTTGTACATCGGGGCTGCAATCCTGTCGTCCTCAAAGGCCGGGCATTTATACAAAGAAACCCGCTAAAATTCCACAAACTCAAGGCCCGCAACACGAGGTTCCGGCATTGACAGAAGCAGTCGCGACGCGTGAGGCGCGCGGGGAAAATCGCTGGCAGGTATACATCGTGCAAACGGCAGCCGGACTGTTGTATACCGGCATCAGCACCGATCCGGTGCGCCGCCTGCGCGAACACGAAAGTGGACGAAAAGGGGCTCGTGCCCTGCGTGGCAAGGGACCGTTGCAGGTCGTCTACGTGATGCCAGCCGCCAGCCGCAGCGAGGCCAGCATTCTCGAAGCGCGCATCAAGCGCCTCGATCGCGCGCAGAAGTTACGAATCATCAGCGGGGAGCTCATCCTTGCCGTGGACACTGGCGGCTGAACCGGGACAGCGACGTGCCGCTGCGACTATAATTCGCCGGTTTTTGGTTCAGGTGTCTCCCATGTCGGCTCTCATGTCGGAAGTCAAACAGCAAATGCAACTGCTCGGTCAGCGCGCACGCGCCGCATCGCGCGTGATGGCTGCCACGGAAACGCGGGCAAAGAATGCCGCGTTGCTGGCCACGATCGATGCTATCGAGGCTGCGCGCGGCGCCCTGGCGGCCGCAAATGCGAAGGATCTCGACGCGGGTCGTGCGAAAGGCCTGTCGGGCGCGATGCTCGACCGCCTCGAGCTTACGCCCAAACGCATCGACGGCATGATCGAAGGCCTGCGCCAGGTGGCCGCGCTCGCCGATCCGATCGGTGAGGTCAGCGACATGCGCTACATGCCGAGCGGCATCCACGTTGGGCGCATGCGCGTACCGCTTGGCGTCGTCGGCATCATTTACGAGTCGCGTCCGAACGTGACCGTCGAAGCCGCCAGCCTGTGCCTGAAGTCAGGAAATGCCTGCATCCTGCGCGGCGGATCGGAAGCCATCCATTCGAACACGGCGATTGCCGCCTGCATTCGCAGCGGTTTGCAGAAGGCCGGCTTGCCGGAGGCAGCGGTGCAGGTCGTCGAAACGACCGATCGCGCCGCCGTCGGTGAACTGATCACGATGCCGCAGTATGTCGACGTCATCGTGCCGCGCGGCGGCAAGGGGCTCATCGAACGCATCAGCCAGGACGCACGCGTGCCCGTCATCAAGCATCTGGACGGCGTGTGCCACGTGTACATCGACGACAGCGCCGATCTCGACAAGGCTCTGCGCATCGCAATCAATGCGAAGACGCATCGCTACGGCGTATGCAACGCGATGGAGACCTTGCTCGTGTCGTTCAACATCGCGGAGAAAGTGCTGATTCCGCTTGTCGAGAAATATCGCGAAATCGGCGTTGAGCTGCGCGGCTGCGACCGCACTCGCGCGATCATGTCAGGCATTGCGCAGGCGACCGAGGACGACTGGTACGCCGAATACCTCGCACCGATTCTCGCGATTCGCATCGTCGACAGCCTCGACGAGGCCATCGAGCACATCAACAAGTACGGCTCGCAGCACACCGACGCGATCGTCACGGAAGATTACTCGCGTGGCCGCCGCTTCCTGCGCGAAGTCGATTCGAGCTCGGTGATGATCAACGCATCGACCCGTTTCGCCGACGGCTTCGAATATGGGCTCGGCGCGGAAATCGGCATCTCCACCGACAAGATCCATGCGCGCGGCCCCGTCGGCCTCGAAGGCCTGACGTCGCAGAAATACATCGTGCTTGGCGACGGGCACGTGCGCGTGTAACTGGTGAAGCACTCTTCGCAGCGTATCGGCATCCTCGGCGGGGCCTTTGACCCCGTGCACAACGGTCACATCGCGCTGGCGCGCAAGGCGCGCGAGTGGTGCGCACTTGACTGCGTCAAGCTGATACCGACTGGCGTGCCGGTGCACCGCGATGCACCGGTGGCCAGTGCCGAACAGCGCATAGCCATGCTTGAACTCGCGCGCACGGGCGATGAGTGGTTGCAGGTCGATCCGCGCGAGTGCAGGACGAACGCGCCGTCGTATACCTTCGACACCGCCACGGCGCTGCGCGCGGAACATCCCGATGCCACACTGTTCCTGCTGATTGGCCTCGATGCCTTCCTGGCGTTCGACCGCTGGCATCGGTGGCAGGACTTGCTCGGGCTCGTCCACCTGCTGGTGGCCGTGCGCCCGGGTTATGCGTGGGCTTCATGTCGCATCGAGCGCGACTTTCGCCAGAGCGTGAATGACCGCCTGGTTGCCAGCGCCGATGCCGCGGCGCAGCACGCGGCAGGAAAGATCCTGCACGCGGCACTGGATTTGCCCGATGTCTCATCGACGCAGGTCAGGCGCATGGTGCGCATGGGCGAAGATATTTCGGCGCTCGTACCGACCGGCGTTGCTGCGTACATCGCGGACAACCAGCTGTACCGGTGACGATGCCAACGACGAATTCAACAAAGAGGAAAGTGCATTGAAAGCAAACAAGCTGCGTGATTTCGCCGTAAAGGCAGTCGAGGACATGAAGGGGCAGGATGTCGTGTGCCTCGACATCCAGAAGCTGAGCACGATCGCGGATTACATGCTCGTCGTCACCGGCACGTCGACGCGCCACGTAAAATCGATCGCCGACGAAGTGGCGAAGCGTGCGAAGGAGCAGGGCGTCACGATCAAGGGCATGGAAGGCACGACGCAGGCGGAATGGATACTGCTCGATCTCGGCGACGTGATCGTGCACGTCATGCAGGCGCCGGTGCGAAAACTGTACGACCTCGAGTCGCTGTGGAGCCTGTCGCCCGCGAAAACCAAATGAAGATCCAGCTGATCTGCGTCGGCACGAAGATGCCCGACTGGGTCGAAGCGGGCGTAGCCGAATACCGTAAACGCCTGCCGCGCGATTTTGAACTGGGCGTTACCGAAATCCCCCTTGCCGCACGCGGCAAGGGCATGGATGTCGGCAAGGCGATGGCGAAAGAAGGCGAGGCCTGCCTGCGCGCTGTCGGCAAGGGCGATTACGTCGTCGCGCTCGACGTGCGCGGCAAGGCGCTCGATACCGCGCAACTCGCCGGGCAGTTGCGGCAGTTGCGGGATAGTGCCCGGAACCTCTCGTTGCTGGTCGGCGGACCGGACGGGCTGGCGCCAGACTGCCTTGAGGCCGCCGACGCCCGCTGGTCACTGTCGCCGCTTACGTTTCCCCACCCGATCGTGCGGGTAATCCTTGCTGAACAGCTCTATCGGAGCTGGAGTATTCTGGCCAACCACCCTTATCACCGGGCCTGAACCTGGACCAACACGGCAAATTTGCGCGAACTTCTCCGACTTTGCGGGGAATGTGATCCGAAGCTATGAATTTGTTACCGCCGACGGTAGAATCCGCCGGGAAAATTTCCTGAAATAACAAAGAGTAAGTCTTTGGACCTCGACAGTAAGGGAACAAAAGCCCCTAACTGCTGCCAAAGGCCTGAACCGGGTGATCACTCCGGCTACGTAACACGATGCGAAGGCGCCACCATCCAGCGGCGTCATATAGCTATTTATATGGCTGTTCTCATAGAAGGAGCCGAACTCCAGTCGTCATGACAGACCGATACACCTTCAAGGATCACAATCGCGAACGGCAGATTTTCGTCTCCCGTTTACTCGTCGGCGGCGGTATCGCGATTTTCCTGCTGACGCTGTTGATCGCGCGGCTCGTTTTCCTGCAGGTGTATCAGCACGAGTACTACTCGACGAAGTCCGACTCCTATCGCATCAGCATCCAGCCGGTCGTGCCCAATCGCGGTTTGATCTACGACCGCAATGGCGTGATCCTCGCCGAAAACAAACCCAGCTATACGCTGACCGTCGTCAAGGAACATGCAGCGGACCTCGAGCACAGCCTCGAGCTGCTTCGCACGCTGATCAGGCTCACGCCCGACGATGAACAGGAGTTCATCGATCGGCAGCGCCGCAGGGCCGTGCCGTTCTCGTCCGTGCCGCTGCGTTTCAACCTCAGCGAGGAGGAGCGCGCGAACATCGCGATCAACCAGTTCCAGTTGCCCGGCATAAGCGTCGAGTCCGAACTCGTGCGCCACTATCCGCAGGGCGAGTTGATGGCGCATGCGCTCGGCTATGTCGCCGCACTGTCGGAAGACGACCTGAAACTCGTGGACCCGGAGAATTACGCCGGCACGCACCAGATCGGCAAGATGGGCGTCGAGAAATTCTACGAGAGCCTGCTGCACGGCAAGGTGGGTTACGAAACAGTCGAGAAAAACGCGCGCGGGCAGATCATGAAAGTGCTCGATCGCACCGATCCGGTCCCCGGCGAAGACATCATGCTGCACCTCGACAGCAAGCTGCAGCAGGCTGCCGTGAATGCATTGGGCGACTTCCGCGGCGGCATCGTGGCGCTCGATCCCGAAACCGGCGGCGTGCTCGCGATGGTCAGCAAGCCATCGTTCGATCCGAACCTCTTCGTCGGCGGGATCAGCAGCGCGGATTACGCGAAGCTGCAGGACCGCATCGAGACGCCGCTATTCAACCGCGCACTCGGGCGTTATTCGCCCGGTTCGACTATCAAGCCCTTCCTCGGCCTCGCCGCGCTCGACACAGGCCTCCGCACGCGTGAATACACGATTCGGGACAACGGCCAGTTCCGTCTTCCGAACAGCAGCCACGTCTACCACGACTGGACCTGGTGGGATAACAGGAGCGGTCACGACATCGTGAACCTCGAGAAAGCGATCTACCAGTCGTGCGACATTTACTTCTACGACCTCGCGCGGGACATGGACATCGATACGATGCATGACTTCCTGTACCAGTTCGGTTTCGGCCGCAACACATCGGTCGACATACCGCAGGCCAGCGTCGGCATTCTCCCGTCGCGGGAGTGGAAGCGCGAGGCGAAGGGTGAGCCCTGGTATCCGGGTGAAACCGTCAACTCGTCGATCGGGCAGGGCTATACCGAAGCCACGCCGCTGCAGCTCGCGACGGCCACGATGCTGATTGCGAACAAGGGCAAGTGGAACCCGCCAGCGCTGCTCAAGCGCGTCGGTCTCGGCGCGCAGGATGTCCAGCATCAGCACGAGATGCCCGACATCCAGCTGAAAAATCCCGCCGACTGGGACTTCATCCAGCACGCGATGCAGTCAGTCGTGCACAAGGATCGCAGCGAGGGCTACCGCACGAACGGGACGGCATACGACTACATCGCCAATGCGAAGGATAATCGTCTGACGGCGTATCACATGGGCGGCAAGTCCGGCACCGCGCAGGTCATCAACCATGCGGCGGACTTCAAGAAGGGTGATGGCAAGGCCCTGCCGGAAATCTATCGCGACCACGGCCTCTTCATTGCCTTCGCGCCGGTCGAAGCGCCGAAGATCGCGGTGGCGATTTTCGTACAGAACGGCGAGAGTGGCAGCAATGTGGCCGGTACGATGGCCCGCAAGATTCTCGACGCCTACCTGCTGGGTCCCGACGGCCAGCTGAAGCCGGAGTTCCAGCCGCCGGCTCCTCCTCCCCTCATCAGCCTCAACAATCCTTAAGGTATCGTGCGCGCACTGGATTTCGGTAAAGCAAGCGGCAGTGTCGGCTTCGGCCTCGAACGCAACCGCAGTCTCTGGGAAAGATTCCACATCGATCCACCCCTGCTGTGCGCCTTGCTCGTCCTGTTGAGCTTCGGCCTGCTAGTGCTGTACAGCGCGACGAACGGCAACGTCAACGAGATGCGCCGGCAGGTTTCCTTCATCGGGCTGGCGATCGTCGCGATGCTCGTCGTCGCGCAGGTCGACGTGCGCTTCATGCAGAAGTGGGTGCCGTGGGCTTTCCTCGGAGGTCTTGCACTGCTCATCGCGGTTATGCTGATCGGTGATGCATCTAAGGGCGCGCAGCGCTGGCTCGACCTGCCGGGACTGCCGAGATTCCAGCCATCGGAAATCATGAAGATCATCGTGCCGCTCGCGGTCGCCACGCTGCTTGCGCGGCGCACGCTGCCACCGAGTTTCAAGCACGTCGCCGCCGCGCTGCTGATCATTGCGATTCCTGCCGTTCTCGTCGCACGCCAGCCCGACCTCGGCACCGCATTGCTGATCGGCGCCGCCGGCATCTTCGTGCTGCTTCTGTCGGGCATTCGCTGGAAGCTCGTGCTTGCCGCTGCCGGAGCAGGGCTCGCCGCGATTCCCGCACTGTGGATTTTCTACCTGCAGGACTACCAGAAGAACCGCATCTACACCTTCCTCAATCCCGAGCGTGAACCCCTTGGCGCCGGATGGAACATCATCCAGTCAAAAACCGCGATCGGTTCCGGTGGTCTTTACGGCAAGGGCTGGTTGAACGGCGTGCAGTCGCGTCTCGACTTCCTTCCGGAAGGACAAACGGACTTCATCGTCGCCGTGCTCGCCGAGGAATTCGGCCTCATCGGCGTACTGTTTTTGCTGACGCTTTATATTGTGATAATCGGACGCGGCTTGTATATTGGCGCCGTTTCGCAGGACCTGTTCAGTCGCTTGATGGCTGGCAGTATTTCACTGACGTTTTTCGTCTACGTGTTCGTCAACATCGGGATGGTGTCGGGTTTGTTGCCGGTGGTCGGCGTGCCCTTGCCTCTGGTCAGTCTCGGCGGCACATCGATCCTCACCCTGATGATTGGCTTCGGCATATTGATGTCCATTCACACGCACAGGGAATCGCGCCTCGTCTTCTGAGCGCGATGACGGCGAAAGCGCAAATAAAAGCGCGATAGCGCGTAGAGTGAGTGCGAAACGAGCGACGTGGACATCCGGGGATTTTCATAGTGACGAGTTGGTCCAGCCTGACCAGAGCCTTGATCCTGTTGTCCGTCGTCATGCTGACGGCCTGTGGCACGACCTCCCCGCCCCCCACCTCGAGCACGCAGCCAAACGCCGGCCGCTACGAGATGGCAAACGACAGTCCACTGCTCGAACCGATCGACCTGGCCCGTGTCCGGCCCGTCATACCGAAAGTCGAAAAACGCACGCTGGCCGGCAACAAGAGTCCGTACACGATCAATGGCCGCACGTACCGCGTGATGGAAAACGAAGCGGGTTACAGCGCCACCGGTTTCGCCTCCTGGTACGGCCGCAAGTTCCATGGCCACCTGACGTCCAACGGCGAGATCTACGACATGTTCCAGCTTTCGGCCGCACACACGACGCTACCGATCCCGAGCTACATCCGCGTGACGAATCTAGACAATGGCAAGAGCATCGTCGCGCGCGTGAACGATCGTGGTCCGTTTCATGACGGACGCATCGTGGACCTGTCATATGCAGGTGCCGTGATGCTCGGCTATGCCGACCGTGGCACCGCGCGCGTGCGCGTCGAGGCGATCCTGCCGGGTGGCGACGTGATTCCGGTGCCGCAGGCACAGCCGAACCCCTCGCTGACACAAACGGCTCCGCCTGCCGCGCCGCTCGTGCGTGAAGCACTGCCTGCAGTCGCGGCAGTCGCGGAGGAGTCGGTGGAAGACGAGGTCGTCAGCGAGCGCCAGCTGATCGAAGAAAACCGCGGCAGGGAATTCCTGCAGGTCGGTGCCTTCGCGAGCGAAGACTCGGCGCGCGCGCTCGTTGGCCGCCTGTCACGATTGACGGACATGCCGGTCTTCATCCACAGCGAGGCCGGCGGCAGCGGCGGCATCCTGCACAAGGTACGCATCGGTCCTGTGCTGGAAGGTGCGTCGCTCCAGGCGCTGGTCGACAGCGTGCAGGCACAGCGCCTCGGCACGCCTTTCCACGTGCGCGTCCCGTAAGGCGCTGCGCAATCAACGAATGAGTTACACGAGGACAGCCATGCAAACCACCAAGCTCCAGCCGGCATTCCGCAGGGCCCTTCTTGTCGCCACCGCGCTCGTCGCAAGCCTTTGCGCGCAAACCGCGCTCGTTCAGCCAGAGCCCGCACAGCCGCAGGCGGCGCAGCCAGCGGAAGCGCAGATCATTCCGCGTCCGCCACAGATCAATGCGACGAGTTACATCCTGATGGATGCCGTCACGGGCGCCGTGCTCGTCGAATCCAATGCTGACGTGCCGCAGCCGCCTGCGAGCCTGACGAAGATCATGACGACCTATGTCGCCGACAGCGAAATCGCCGCCGGCAACATCAGCCTCGACGACGAAGTGCATGTCAGCGTGAATGCCTGGCAGACCGAAGGTTCGAAGATGTTCATCCAGGAAGGCACGAAGGTGCGCCTCGAGGACATCATGCGCGGCATCATCATCCAGTCCGGCAACGATGCGAGCATCGCGCTGGCCGAACACATCGCCGGCAGCGAGGACGCATTCGCGGACATGATGAACCAGTACGCCGCGAAGCTGGGCCTGACGAACAGCCACTTCCTGAATGCATCGGGCCTGCCGCATCCGGAACACGTGATGTCCGCACGCGACCTCGCGCTGCTGGCCCGTGCCGTCATCGTCGAATACCCCGAGCCGTACAAGATGTACGCGGAGCGCGAGTTCACGTACAACAACATTCGCCAGCCGAACCGCAACAGCCTGCTGTTCACCGATCGCAACGTCGACGGGATGAAAACCGGTTTCACCGAAGAAGCCGGTTACTGCCTCGTCGCGTCCGCCGTGCGCGACGGGATGCGCCTGATCACCGTCGTCATGGGCACCGAATCGGCCGATGCCCGCGCCGTCGAAACGTCGAAGCTGCTGACGTACGGTTTCCGCTTCTACGAAACCTATGAGCTGTTCTCGGCGAACGAAGTGATGGGCAACCTGCAAGTGTGGTCGGGTGCACAGGACGCCGTCGACGTCGGCGTACAGGAAGCTCTGACCGTCACGATCCCGCGCGGCCAGGCGCAGAACCTGCAGACCACGCTGACGCTGCAGGAAAACGTCAAGGCCCCGATCACCGTGGGCCAGGAACTCGGCACGGCGAAAATCACGCTCGGCGACCAGGTGTTCTATGACGGCCCCGTCGTCGCGATGGCCGATGTCGAGCGCGGCAGCCTGCTGAAGCGCCTGATGGACTGGCTGCACCTGTTCTTCCTGTCGCTGTTCGACTGACACGACGAGCCGAACGTGACCGACGACGAACGCAAACCGCAGATCGAATATCCCTGCGCGTATCCCATCAAGGTGATGGGACTCGACGCAGACGATTTCGCCGCGCACGTGCTCGCCATAGTCCGCCGCCACGATGGCGCCGTGCTCGAGGAACACGTCACGTATCGTTCGAGCAGCAACGGCAAGTACCTATCGGTCACAGTGACGATCACGGCGACCGGTCCCGCGCACATCCAGGCCCTGTTCGAAGACCTGAAGGCCGGCGGTCGCGTGATGATGGTGCTGTGACGCACCTGCGATGAACCCTCCGCTCATCCGCGAGCTTGGCCTCTGCGACTACACGCCGGTCTGGCGCGCGATGCAGGAGTTCACCGACACGCGCACGAGCGACACGCCCGACGAACTCTGGGTCCTGCAGCACAATCCCGTCTTTACGCAGGGACAGGCCGGCAGGGCCGAGCATGTGCTCGATCCCCACGGCATTCCGGTCATCCAGACCGATCGAGGCGGGCAGGTGACCTATCACGGTCCCGGCCAGCTCGTGGTCTACTTCCTGCTCGATGTGCGCCGCCGCGGCTTTGGCGTACGCAGCCTCGTGGACCTCATCGAAAGCAGCGCGATCTCCGTGCTCGCGTCATACGGCGTGGAGGCACGGCTGCGTGCCGGGGCGCCGGGTGTCTACGTCGGCGAGCGCAAGATTGCCGCGCTGGGCCTGCGCGTGCGCAAGCGCGGCTCGCTGCATGGCCTCAGCTTCAATGTGGAGATGGACCTGGCGCCGTTCTCCTACATCAACCCCTGCGGTTATGCGGGCATGGAAGTGACACAGCTCGGCGATCTCGTGCCAACCCGGCCGGGCCTCTTCGCCGATGCGCAGCAAAGACTGCTGCGGGACCTCTGCGCGCGCCTGCTATAATTCGCGCCACTCCGACCAGCGTGCACTCGTTCGTGCCCCACCGCGAGATTCATTCATGAGCAGTCCGATCACCATCGATCCGCAGGCCATTCCGCCAAAAAAAGTCGTGCAGGGCGAAAAGCTGCGCGGAGCCGAAAAAATGGCGCGTATTCCGGTCAAGATCCTGCCGACCGAAGAGCTGCCGAAGAAGCCTGACTGGATCCGCGTACGGATGGGCAGCTCCGAACGCGTCGATGCGATCAAGCAGACGCTGCGCAAGCACAAGCTCGCATCGGTATGCGAGGAAGCCTCGTGCCCGAACCTCGGTGAATGCTTCAGCCACGGCACGGCCACGTTCATGATCATGGGCGACATCTGCACGCGGCGTTGTCCCTTTTGCGACGTCGCGCACGGCCGCCCGAACCCGCTGATGGAGAACGAGCCCACCGAACTCGCCGAAGCGATTCGCGAGATGGGCCTGCGTTACGTCGTCGTGACCTCCGTTGACCGCGACGATCTGCGCGATGGGGGCGCCGCGCATTTCGCGCGCTGCATTTCCGAAACCAGGCGCCTGAATCCCGACATCAAGGTCGAAGTACTCGTGCCCGATTTCCGTGGCCGCGGCGACATTGCACTGAAGATTCTCACGGCGACGACCCCGGACGTCTTCAACCACAACCTCGAAACCGTGCCGTCGCTGTACGCGAAAGTGCGTCCCGGTTCCGACTACCAGTGGTCGTTGAACCTGCTGAAGCAGTACAAGGCGATGGCGCCGGATGTCATCACGAAGTCCGGCATCATGGTGGGAGTAGGGGAGACACGCGAGGAAGTGCTGCAGACTCTCGAAGACATGCACGCGCACGACATCGACATGGTCACGATCGGCCAGTACCTGCAGCCGAGCCGTTCGCATCTGCCAGTCGACCGCTTCGTGCATCCCGACGAATTCGCCGAGTACGAACGCATCGGCATGAAGATGGGCTTCCGCCACGTCGCGAGCGGCCCGATGGTCAGGTCGTCATACCACGCGGACAAGCAGTCGGGAATCTGACCAGGCCTTGATTACGCGACTGCGCTGAGCAGGCGCGGATTCGCCAGGCCGAGTGCAACGTTCGCCAGTTCGTCCCAGGGCTTGTCGGCGCGTAGACCCTTCACCGACTGGTCGACGATTCGCGCACGGTCCAGCAGCTTCTGCAGGCTGCCCTGGCTGTGGCGGTCGAGTGCGCCGGACACGAGCGCCTGCCGGTTCTGCCACACGCCGCGCGTCTGCATCGCCGAATGTGGATTGAGTCCCTGCTCGACATCAGCCTTGATGCCTGCCAGCGTCCGAATCTCGCGGCACAGCATGTTCAGGATGAACAGGCATTCCTCGCCTTCGGCCTGCAGGTGGTTCAGAACGTTCAGCGCACGGCCGCTGTTGCCTCCGAGGCAGGCATCGGTCAGGGCGAACACGGTGAAGCGCGAATTGTCGACCACCGCTTCGAGAACCGTCTGTGCATCGAGATGCGCCGCATTCACGAGCAGCCGCAGCTTCTCCACTTCCTGGTTTGCCGCGAGCAGGTTGCCTTCGACGCGCTCGACGAGGATGTCGATCGCGTCCGCATCGGCCGTCAGCCCGTGTTTTTGCAACCGCTGCCGAATCCACTGCGGCAGCTCGCGCTCGCCGACCGGCCAGATCGGGCAGAACAGCGCGCGGCTTTCGAGATTCGCAAACCATTTCGTCGACTGCGCCTGCTTGTCGATCTTGCCGGTCGTCAGCAACAGCAGGTTGTCGGGATTCGGGTTGCCGAGGTATTCGCCAAGCGTCGCGCGTGCATCTTCGTCGAGCTTGCCGCTGTTCAGGCGCAGGTCGATCAGCTTGCGTTCGGCGAACAGCGACAGCGAATTGCCGGAGCTCAGCAACTGCTCCCACTTGAAGTTGGCGCCGGCGTCGAGCACCTCGCGCTCCGTGAAACCCTGCGCACGCGCGAAAGCACGGACGATGTCACAGGCTTCCTGCACGAGCAGAGGTTCGTCGCCGCTGATCCAGATCATCGGGAGCGACGACTGCTTGAGTTTTGCGGAGAGTTGGTCGGGTTTGATTTGCATGGTGAAACTCTATTCGGCCAGCCAGCCAGGGGCAAGGACGAAAACGCCGTCGATCTGCCGCAGCATGTCCTCGTTCGACGCGACAGTGGCCGACGCCTGTTCGACGACGCTCGCGTCGAGGATGTACAGGGTATCGGCCTCGTAATTCCCCGTGGCGATCATCGCCATGGCTTCCGTCCACGCGTTGCCAAGGCTGGGCTCGTCGATGCGCGCGAGATAAGCGGCATTCGTCGCCATTCCGTGCGTGCCGGCGAATGCGGCGATGTGTAGCCAGTATGTCGGCGCGTTGCCGGGCGGCAGCACGCGGATCTCGTCATAGCGGGCCGCTGCCAGTTCCCAGAACGGGTCCGCCGGTGGCGTGGCAAGCGTGTCCTGCCGTGCCACCATCAGGTTGCCGCGAACGTGCCGCCACGCGGCACTGGTATCGAGTACCTGCGCGAGGACGGCAAGGGCCAGCAGCACCGCCGCGACCCGCCGGCTATTCCCCCTCACCACTACGTACACTATCGCGAGCGTGAGGAGGTAGAAGGCGGGCCACAGCATCCGTCCCGAACTTCGGAACGTTTCTGCCATTTCGATGAATATCGCCGGAAGCGGAAGCACGAAAGTGCGCACGCCGATTCCGAGCTGGTGCGACAACGCGAACGCCCCGAGCGACGCTGCAGCGATAAGCACATGGCGATGCCGCGCCATCTGCTTGCCGCAGTCGCGGGTTACCGCGGGAATCAGCGGCAGCACGGTGATCGCGAGCAGCATGACGCCGAGGCCGAGGTAGTTGAAACCTTCGTAGTCGCCGGGACCCTCCGGCAGGTCGCGTAAAACGATGGACCACGAGCCTGGATCGATGAACGTCAACAGGTTCGCGCGAAAGTAGCCATAGTAGCTGCCCGCCGCGACACCGCTGGTGATGCTGAAATAGCCCGCGAGCCACGCCGTGATAATCACGACGGCCGCGAGTGCCGCGACTTCGAGCAATGCAGCCTTCATCACGATCCTCCGCTGCCACGCGCGGGCGGCCAGGTCAGCGAGCCAGAACAGACCGAGCATAGCGACGAAATACGCATGCACCAGTGTCGCGATCGCGAGCAGCGCCATCCAGGCCAGCCTGCGCCGTTCGCCACCAGGACGCAAAGCGAGATACAGCGCCGCCAGGATCAGGAAGTGTGCAACGAGACTCCAGTGCCCGGAGAGCCTCGCGAGCATCGGCGGTGAAAAGACCAGCAAGGTCGACGCCAGAAGACGCAGCACGATGTCGCTGGACATCAGCCCCACGAGCTTCCAGGCGAAATATCCCTGCAGCAGGAAGCAGGCGAGCAGCCACAGGCCGAAGTACTGGAAGGGCTGCGGAAGCCAGTTGTCGAAGAGCTTGAAGAACATCGCGAGCAGCGGAATGGAGTCCGAATATACGATGGAGCTGGCGAGCTCGAGGCCGTAGTCGGGATTCAGTCCCGGCGGAAAGGTCCACTCGGACTGCCGGAAGAACAGCCAGCCAAGGTACTGCGTCGCCGGATCGCCGCTTTTCAACCAGGCAAGGTTCCGCGGGTCGACGGCGCGTGGTCCCACGATAGCGATGAACGCCAGCAGTCCCGGAAGAAACGGCACTACACCAGCCAGCCTGGCAAGGAAGCGCGGGTTCATCGATACGTCCAGAAATTGTGCAGCGCGAACGTGAGCGGCGGAATGACGAGGATCACGGCAACGATTCCCTGCCAGTCCTCCAGCCCTGCCAGCTCGCACAGACGCGCGACGGCCATCGCCACCAGCAGGCCGCCGAACGATACCGTGAGGAAGCGTCGCAGAGTGGTTCCCGTCGGCCGGCTGGAAAAACTCCACAGCGTATTCAGTGCATACGATACGGCCGTCGCAACGACGTATGCCACGCCATTGGCGAACGCGGGATTCTCCGTGACGAATCGAAGGAGTCCGAGTGCGATGGTTGCGTGAAGCGCGGACACGAAGATGCCTGTACACGCAAATCGCATTGCCCGCCTGAAGATTCGCGCGTCGACCAGCATCAGGAGTCGCGCCTGCTCAACATTTTTCGGCAACGCAGAATACCGACAGTCCCGCGAGGCGATTCAGGCGCATGACATGACGCTCGGCTTCGCACACCGCCGCCAGCAGCGAATTCGTCACGCGGTGGTGGCGCACGAGTTCGGAGCGTGCGGGGCCACGGTTTCCTTTCAACAGCCGCACTGTCGCGGCCAGTGGAAAAATGGCGCCGAAATAATAGGTCCCGCATTTGACCTGCAGCCCGGCGGTAGCGACAACGGACTCGAGGGCCGGAAGGGTGTAGCGTCTTCGATGTTCGAGGAAGACGTCGTGTCCGCTCCATAAAAACTTGAATGCGGGCACCGTGATCAGGAAGCGGCAGCCGCGCGGCACCTGGTCGATGCAATTGCGCAGCAGGCCGACGTCGTCATCGACGTGCTCGAGCACGTCCATCAGCAACACCAGTTGGGCATCGACCCGTTCCAGGGCGCGGCGGAAGTGCAGCGGCTTGCCAGATTCTTCCGCGTCGGAATCCTGTGCGTAACTGGTGTCGACGCACCAGGCTTCCACGGCGCCGCCGTGCGCGAGCAGGTGGCGCGAAAAGAATCCGGAACCTGCGCCGACGTCCAGGATCGTGCCGATGGGCCCTTGTCCCAGCAAATGCTGCACGGCCTTCGCTTTCGATCGGTAATACCAGTGCTCGCCGATGGCGTCGCCGAGGATGTCTACTTCCTTGAGATCCATGGTCAGTCCCCGGCTTCGTATTGCTGTCGGATCAGGTAAACCGGCCGGCGCTTGGATTCCATGTACGTGCGACCAAGATACTCACCGAGTACGCCGATGCCGATCAGTTGCAGGCCACCGAGGAACATGATCGCGACCATGATCGACGCGTAGCCCGGCACGTCCACGCCGTGAATGACGACGCGCGTCGTTATGAACACGGCGTACACGAGGGAGAGGATCGACACGGCCAGTCCACAATAGGTCCACACGCGCAACGGTACCGTCGTGAAGCTGGTGATTCCTTCGAGTCCGAAATTCCAGAGCCGCCAGCCGCTGAACTTGCTGTTGCCGGCAACGCGTTCCGGACGTTCGTAGTCCACGAACGTCGTGCGGAAACCGACCCACGCAAACAGGCCCTTCATGAAGCGATGCGATTCGGGAAGGCTTCCGAGCGTATCCACGACCTTGCGGTCCATAAGCCTGAAGTCGCCGACATTTTCCGGCAGTGCCATCGGCGAAATCCGGTTATGTACCCGGTAAAACCACGCCGCCGACATACGCTTCGCCCACGAGTCGGACTTGCGATTGACACGCCGTGCAAGCACCACTTCGTGGCCCTCGCGCCATTTTTCGATCATGACGTGTATGAGTTCGGGCGGATCCTGCAGGTCGACATCGAGCGGCACGACGACGTCGCCGCGGGCATGTGCAAGGCCCGCCGTCAATGCAGCCTCCTTGCCGAAGTTGCGGCTCAGGTCGAGTACGCGTATGCGCCTGTCGCGTTGCTGGTGCAGAAGCAGGTGAGCCAGCGTGGCGTCGGTGCTGCCGTCATTGACGAACACGATGTCGAGCGTGACAGCTTCACTTTGGAACACCCTGTCGATGCGCTGCAGGAAATGCTGCAGGGATTCTTCTTCATTGTAGACGGGTACAACGAGCGAAAGCGTTAAAGCTGCCATTGGTCTGGGTCTTCCCTGCACATCCGTGCTGTATCCTGGTGGGTATCGGTGCCTCGGATGGAGCGAGCGTGCGGGCCCCGCGGAGCGCGTCATCCATGTGCGGCGATATCGTGAACAGGCCGAATTCTAACGCGAGGAGCCGCGGGTTTTCATCCGCGTCGAGCGCTGCCGATGTGCGGCCATTCCGCCCTGCGCCTGCCGCGCGAAGCAGTGTATACTGCGCGCCCTTTCCGAAAGAGCCGGCCCCCAGCGATGAGTACAGAAAATCCCGTTTCGTTCAGTGACCTCGCGCTGAGCCCCGCCGTGTTCCAGGCGCTGGAGAAGACTGGTTACGAGCGGCCGTCCCCGATCCAGGCAAAAACGATTCCGCTGCTGCTCGCGGGCCATGACCTGATCGGCCAGGCGCAGACGGGTACGGGCAAGACCGCTGCGTTTGCGCTTCCGGTGCTGTCGCAGCTGGACCTGAAACAGAAGAGTCCGCAGGTTCTCGTCCTGGCGCCGACGCGCGAACTCGCGATCCAGGTGGCCGAAGCATTCCAGACCTATGCCGCTTTCATTCCCGGCTTCCATGTGCTGCCGATTTACGGCGGTTCGGATTACCGCGGGCAGTTGCAGGGGCTCAAGCGCGGCGCCCATGTCGTCGTCGGCACGCCCGGCCGCGTGATGGATCACATGCGCCGCGGTTCGCTGGATCTCACGGGACTCAAGACGATCGTGCTCGATGAAGCCGACGAAATGCTGCGCATGGGTTTCATCGACGACGTCGAATGGGTGCTCGAGCAGGCGCCCGCGGAACGGCAGATCGTGCTGTTCTCGGCAACGATGCCGACGGAGATCCGCAAGATCGCGACGCGGCACCTGCGCGAGCCGCAGCACGTGACGATCGAAGTGAAAACCGTTTCAGCCGAAACCATCCGCCAGCGCTACTGGACCGTGCGCGGCGTCAACAAGCTCGATGCACTGACGCGCATCCTCGAAGCCGAAGCCTTCAGCGCGATGCTGATCTTCGTACGCACGAAGACGCTGACGGTCGAACTGGCCGACAAGCTCTCCGCACGCGGCTTCGCAGCGTCGGCGATCAACGGCGACATGTCGCAGCAGTTGCGCGAAGCGACGATCGACAAGCTGAAAGCAGGCAAACTGGACATCCTCGTCGCCACCGACGTCGCTGCGCGCGGCCTCGACGTAGAGCGCATCACGCACGTCGTGAACTACGACATTCCGTACGACACCGAAACCTACATCCACCGCATCGGTCGCACCGGCCGCGCCGGCAGGGAAGGCGACGCGATCCTGTTCGTCGCGCCGCGCGAGATGCGCATGCTCGGCGCGATCGAACGCGCGACGCGCAAGAAGATCACGCTGATGGAACTGCCATCCACGGAGGAGATCAACGACAAGCGCGTTGCCCGCTTCATGCAGCAGATCAGCGATACGCTTGCCGAGGGTGGCCTTGACCAGTTCCAGGATCTCGTCGCGCGCTACGAGCAGGAGCACAACGTGCCGGCGATCGAGATCGCCGCCGCGCTTGCACGCCTGATGCAGGGCAACAACCCGCTGTTCCTCGAATCCAAGCCTGCAGCGCGCGCGAAGCCATCGAATGAAGCCTATGGCGACAAATCGGAACGTGCGTTCCGCGAGCCGCGGGCCAGGCCTGAACGTACCGAAAGCGAGTCGCGCGACAGGCCTGAGCGCGAACAGCGTCCGAGGCCCGAGCGCGAGCTCCGCGACCGGCCGGAGAGGTCCGCGCCGGCTGAACGCGATGCGAAACCGACGCGCGAACGTCCCGCCCGCGATGAGTACTCTCGCGATGAAACCACTGAGCGGCCCGCGCGCCCACGCAAGACCTTCACGCCCGACATGCTCGGTCCGGTCGAAGCCGGCATGGAGCGTTACCGCATCGAGGTTGGCCACGAACACGCCGTGAGGCCGGCGAACATCGTCGGCGCGATCGCAAACGAAGCCGACATCGACAGCAAGTACATCGGCAAGATCGAGATCTTCGACGACTATTCGCTCGTCGAATTACCGGAAGGCATGCCGACGGAAGTGTTCGATCACCTGAAGAAAGTGTGGGTGGCGAATCGTCAGCTCGATATCTCGCGGTTTGAAGGCGCGACGCCGCAAGGCGACAGGACGTACGCGAAGAAACCGGCCGGAAAGAAGTTCGACAAGAAGCCTGACGGGAAATTCGACAGGAAGCCTGCGCGCGACTTCGGCGGTGACGGACCGAAGCCGGGACGCAAGTTCGACAAACCCGCGGGCAAGAGCTTCGGCAAGGGTCCGGGGAAGAGTTTCGGCGCGAAAAAATTCGACGGCACCTCGCCGGGCTTCAGCAAGAAGAAACCGAAGAGCAAGGACTGACGATCGGGCGGCGAGTGCCGGACGGCACATCCGGACCGACGCTCAGGCGATCGTCTGCTGCAGCTGGTGAGCCTCGCCTGGTGAGAGTTCGAGTCCCTGCGTCGAAGCCGTTTCGACACACAGCATCCGCTCCCAGCCGTCACTGCTCATGTCGGCAAATTTCCCGACGCCGGTCGACCATGGATTCCATACGACGATGCTGTCGTGGCCTTCCGAACCGATCTTGATCGTGTGTCGCGGTTCTACGATTCGCAGTTCCCGCGCGGCATGCAGGTGCACGCGGTCGGTCTCCTCGCTGAATACGTAGGGCTCCGGCGTCTCGAGCATGGCCCAGTTGCGCGTCTTGTCGGAGTACGTGCCATGAAGTCCGTCCAGGCGGCACTCGCGAACGTCGTCCACGCTGAAATACGTATGCAATGCCATCGAGAGCTTGAGCGGCTCCTTACCCGTGTTGCGCGTGTGCAGCTTCAGCGTCAGCTCGCGGCATAGCTCCACTTCAAGTTTCAGCGAAGCTCTGCCCGTGAAGCCGGGATGCGACGTGTCGGGCGCTTCGAGGACGATGCGCGTGCAAGTGTCGTCATCCTCATGGCCTACTAATTTCCACGTTCTCGACCTGACGAACCCATGCGCCGGAAATTCCGGATTCGTCCCGTGCGCGCCGAACCACGGCCAGCACACTGGAATGCCGCCGCGCACCGGCTTGCTGCCGTCCATGATCGCCTTGTCACTGACGAACAGGCGCTCCCGGCCATCGTGCTTCGGTTTGAACGACAGTACCTGGGCGCCGAGCAGCGAGATGGTCGCCGTTGCGTGCGCATTTTCGATGTCGAGAACGGTGAGGGTGGGGCTGAGCTGGCGTTCGGTGATGGTTGAGAGAAACATCGGGGCTTCGCAATCGCTATTACGGGGTCGCGAGGATTATGCGATATCGCCGCGCGCGATGAAATTCCGGTCCGCCGATGATTTCCCTGAATTCCGCGAGGGAAACTTCAGTAGCGCGGCGCCAGGTTGCGCGAGGTGCGGAAGGGCAGGTGCCACACATAAAAAAGGGGCGGTACTTTCGTACCGCCCCTCCTTGTCGAGCTCGAGCCTTGCTTAGAAGTCGTAGTTGAACGACAGCTGGTAACGGCGGCCGAATACGTCGTAGTCGTTGCTGACCGTCTGCGTACCGAAGCGCGAGTTGAAGCTCGCGATGACGGGCGGTTCACGGTCGAACAGGTTCAGGACGTTCAGCGTTACGCGCCAGTTGGCGCCCGAGGACGTTTCATCGCCATAGCCGAGGCCGGCGTTGAACGTCGTGTTCGAGGCCGTCGTGTTGTCGTCTACGTCGATACCCTCGATCCACTGGCTGTTGACCAGCACGGAGTCGAAGTAGCTCGCGCGCAGCATCGCGTTCCAGTTGCCCAGCGTGTAGGTGCCGGTCAGCGTCGTCGTCCACTCCGGACGGCCAGGGCCGCCGGCGGTGTCGAGCGGTGCGCCGCCGAGGTTCGTCTGCGAGTTTTCGCCAAGGTAGCCGGCGAGCGCGCGGACCGTGAAGGTTTCGGCTTCATTGAAGAAGTCCGGCTCCATCGTGTAACCGATCTCGATGTCGACGCCTTCCACCTTCGCCTGGTTCACGTTCTGGAACACGTTGCGAACCATGTTGATGCGGCCGGTGCTTGCATCGCGTTCGATGAACGCACACTGGGCCGAAACGCCAGCGAAGCACTCATCGGCGATACGCTGTACACCAAGCGTGCCAACGAGGCCTTCGATGTCGAGTTCATACCAGTCGACCGACATCTGCAGCCCGTCGAGCATGCCGCCCGGCTGCCAGACTACGCCGACGGTCGTCGTGTCTGCTTCTTCCGGCGACAGGTTAGGGTTGCCGCCCTGCTGCATCGTGATCTGGTACGTCAGGCCACTGAAGTTGGGGTCGTTGACCTGGCCGGCCGTGCCCTGCATGTCGAACAGCTCGGAGAAGCTCGGTTCGCGCACGTCGTGCGACAGGGTGCCGCGCAGGCGCAGGCTGTCGAGAACCTGGAAGCTCAGTGCCGATTTCCATGCAGTGATCTTGCCGCTGCGCGAGTAGTCGGACTCACGCGCGGCCAGCGTCATTTCGAGGCTCTGCGTGCCGTTGTCGTACAGCGGGGCGATCACTTCGCCGAATACTTCAGTCACGTCGAACTCGCCGCCGATGTTCGGCACGCCGCCGAACATGAACATGCTCGTGCTCGTCAGGTAACCGGACGGAATGCCGCGGATGCCGAGCGCAGGCGCGTTGATCGGCGGGCCGTCGAGCGGGTCGCCACTTTCGGTTTCGAAGTTCTGGCCGAAGCCGCTTTCACGGTACGTGAGACCGGCAGCCATCGACCACGGTCCGGGGCCGAAGCCTTCCCAGATCTGGCCATCGATGACGAGCTCTGCGAAATCCTGGTCGACGACGGAGTGCGAGATGCGGTTGTCCTGCACGTAATCGATCGCGGACTGCGAGTTGTTGCCGACGCCGAAGATGTTAATCGGCTGGCAGTCACGAATGCTGCCATCCATGCCGACCGGCGACTGGCGCGTGATCGGGGTCGTCTGCTGGCCGGCGTAGGTCTGGCCGGCGACGGCGGCAGCGAGCTGCTCCGGCGACGGGTTAACACGCTGCACGTTACACATGATCGCGCCGCTGGCGGGATCACGCACGGCGTCGAGCGCAAGGAACAGGCGGTCGATGCGCACTTCGTTGTAGATGATGATGTCGCGTTCGGTTTCGCCGGTCTGGTAGTGGCCGGTCAGCTGCCAGTTGCCATCGATGTCGAACTCGAAGCCGGCGTTGGCCGTCCACATCGCGAAGCGGCTGTGCTGGCTTTCGTTCGAGTCGAAGTCGGCGATGCCCATCGGCTGGCCGAGTTTTTCGACGGTGATCGACTGGCGGTTCTCCGCGATCATGATGTCGCGCACGTTCTGCGGCAGGAAGGGGTTGTCGCGGTAGATCGTGGCCTGCCACGGCGTCTGCAGATGCGGGATGCCCTGCTGGTTGTAGGTGTTCGACTCGGTGTTCGAGACGATCAGGTCGCCAGTCAGCGAGAGGCGTTCCGTCATGTCGAATTTCAGGCCGGTGAAAATCGACTCCTGCTGCACTTCGTTGCCGAACGGGCCGGCGTTGAACGAGAGGTCGGCGATGCCGGCTTCCGGGCCGCCGGACTGCGACTGCGTGCTGCCGGGGCCGCTGACGCTGGCGACGTCGCCAAGCACGAACGGACGCACGTTCTGGCCGTCACGCGTGAAGGTCAGGCGGTTCAGCGCGGAACCGGGTGCCGAGATCAGGCCGGTCGGCGTATGCGCGGTGGAGTGCACGTACGGCAGCGTGATGCGCTGCGGAACGGGGGATTGCGACAGCGGCGCCGTCGGGTTCGCCGCGCGCCAGGTGGACCAGGCCGGATTCGTCACGTGGCCCCAGCGCTGGAAGCTGTCCCACTGGCCCGAAGCGGCGCTCATGTCGCGGTCGATCTGCTTCACACGGCGGCCTTCGATGGAGCCGATCACGTGCAGGCGGTCGCCGAGGCGCGTGCCGCCGGCGATCGAGGCGCTCCAGTTCTGGCCGTCGCCCTGTTCGGTGATACCGGTCGACGACTGTACTTTCAGGCCTTCGAAGTTGCGGTTCAGCACGAAGTTCACGACGCCTGCGAGCGCGTCGGCGCCGTAGGCGGCCGATGCGCCGCCGGTGACGACTTCGATGTTCGAGATGAGGGCAGTCGGAATCACGTCGACGTTGACGACGTTCGTGCGGTCGTTCGGCACGATACGCGAGCCGTCGAGCAGGACGAGCGTACGGTTGCCGCCGATGCCACGCATGTTGAGGTTACTGCCGCCGCCGGTGCCGGAGATGACGCCGCCGCGCTGCGCGGACTGGGTGGAGAAGAACTGCGGCAGCTGGTCCAGCTGTTCTGCCAGTGTGCTGTCGGGACGGAAATCCTGCAGTTCGCCGATCGTGATCGCGGTGACGGGCACCGGCGTGACCATGCCGGAGGTCTGGCGAATGCGCGAACCGGTGACGGTAATTTCTTCGAGGTCGTCATCCGCGGCGAAGGCCGGTACTGCGGTCAGCATCGTGCCGAGTGCGGCTACGACGGACAACGCCAGGTGCTTGTGCCTGAATAGCCCCGTTTTATTGCAATTGTTTGAGTTGCTCATGCTTCTCCCTCAGTGGATTTCTAATAGTCGTAATTGAATGAGTGCCGGCTGCCCTTGGAGCTTGCTTTTTTGCCAGGCGGCGGGGGGTGGCTTTCCATGGCTCGGGTTGTGAACGAACGCGCGGGACTATACCGATCCAGTCGCGCTAAGAGAACAGCCATTCGATGAAATAGCCTGAACCGGCGAACCTGTCCGTACGCCCCGGTCGTGCTGCGCAAAGCCGCTGGAAATCAGGCTCTCAGCCGCGCGCGCAGCGTGTCCAGCGAGACGATTTCGAAGCGTGGATCCGTGCGTACGAACTGCAGGATGCGGGCACCCGTTTCGAGCCGCGCGTGGTCGATGCCCATCACGTGCGGATGCCAGATGAAGACGTATGGAACCTGCGTTGCGGCGGCATCGTCGAGCGCCGCGCGCCAGCGGCGCTCGGTTTCGGCGCCGCTGCGGCTGTTCCACAGCCAGTGCGTCGCGTCGACGCCGGACCACGGATACGGCAGGCTCGTCAGCGTTGCTGTCAGATGCGCCGGTTCGTGGCTGTCGGTGTAGCTCGCGTCGATCGTGTAGCCGAGTTGCGTCAGTACTTCGGCCGTGTACGGCGTCGACTTGCCGCCCGGGGCGCGAAAGGCGCGCGGGGCGCTGCCAGTGGCGGCGCGAATCGCGTCGGTGGCACGCGTCGCAAGTTCGATTACGTCGGCATCAGGCAATTCGGCCCAGCGCTCGTGTGTCCAGCCGTGCATGCCGATTTCGTGGCCGAGACGCAGCACGCGCTCGATGTGGTCGGGATACTGGCGCGCGCTCCAGCCTTCGATGAAACAGGTCAGCGGGATCTCGTACTGCGCAAATAGCGCCAGCAAGGCGGGATATCCCTGCTCGAGCGGAGGATTGCTGCCGGCCGCGCGCGGCGCCGAAATGACGCCACGGTAGAGGTCGGCGGCGTCGCCGAGATTGTCCATCGTGAAACTGACGGGAACGGCCATGACAGGACTGCAGATCGCGGAAGGCGCCGCAGCTTACTGAACTTGCCGCCGCAAGCCAACCGCACGGTTCGGCCACATGCGTTGCCGGACCCGGTATTTCGCGCCTCCGCCGCGTTCATGCGCGTCACGAAAGCGCGTGACACCGATTCCCCCTGACCCCGTTTTCCCGTTAGCATCCGGCAACCGTCCAGGAGAGCATGCATGCGCCACGTTGCCAGCTTCATCAGCCTGTTCCTCGCGTTATGTGCCAGTGCCGCGCTATTGTTCAGCGGCGATGTGCGGGCCCACCACAACACGCAGGCCGAGTACGGACCTTTCGGCTCCAACTTCATCCGCGTGCAGGGCACGATCACCGACATCAAGTGGGGCAACCCGCACGTAGCCTTCCAGATCACCGTCACCGGCGGCGACCTGCCGGCGAGCGAGATCGGGCAGACGTGGCAGGTCAACAGCCATCCGATCAACGTGATGACGGCCTATGGCTTTGCGAAGGAAGAGTTCGCCGTCGGCGACACGCTCGACCTGTTGACGTGGACGCATGTGCGCCGCATCAAGCACCTCTGGCCGCGTGCGATCCAGGTCAATGACGGCCCGATGAAATCCAACCTGCGCTACACCGACATGATCGACATCGCCAACGGCACCTTCGCCGCGCTGGACATCGAGCCCGCGGCCAACCTCAACGGCTCGGACCCGATCCGCGCCGGCAGCGACACCGTCGAGAAACTCGGCCAGATGGGCCTGCTCGACGCCGACGGCAACATGATCTGGCCACCGCGCCAGTAAGCATTCCGGAGGTTTCATGGCTTCACCTCGATTCACGGCAGTCGTGCGTCCATTGCTGCTGTCGCTGTTCACGCTGACGCTCGCTGCCGCCGGCAGCGCGCAGGAATACAAGCACTCGAACAAACCACCGCTGCACGGCAGCCACTGGGTTGCAATCACCGGCAAGCCGCTTGCGGCCAGCGCCGGCGCGCTGACGTTCAGCAAGGGCGGCAACGCCGTCGACGCCGCCGCCACGATGCTCGCGGCCACGGCGACGATGTGGGACACGCTCGGCTGGGGCGGCGAAACGCAGGCGTTGATCCACAACCCGAATACCGGCAAGGTCATCGCGATCAACGCACTCGGTGTCGCGCCGACTGGTGCCACTCCCGACTATTTTCGGTCGCTCGGCATGCCGAATCCTCCGGAATACGGCCCGCTCGCGGCCGTGACGCCCGGCACGCCCGGCGGCCTGCTCGTCATGCTCGCGGAATTCGGCACGATGAGCCTCGAGGACGTGCTCGCGCCGGCGATGGACATGGCAGCCGGTTACCCGATAGAGGAAGTCCAGAGCGAGTCGATCCGCGACTACGCGCCGCTGCTGAACGTGTGGGAGCATTCGCGCAAGGTGTTCCTGCCCGATGGCGCGCCGCCGGCGCCGAACGCGATGTTCCGCCAGCCCGACCTGCTCGCGACGCTGACGAAACTCGTCGAAGCCGAACGCAGTGCACTCGCTGCCGGCAAAAGCCGCAAGGACGCGATCATGGCCGCGTACGACCGCTTCTATCGCGGCGACATCGCGCAGGAGCTCGTGCAATCGGTGCAGGACGCCGGCGGGCTGTTCACGCTCGAGGACCTCGACAAGTGGCAGGTGTACATCGAGGAGCCGGTGAAGACCACGTGGAAAGACATCGAGGTGTACAAGCTGGACACCTGGGTGCAGGGTCCCGTCATGCTGCAGGCCCTGAACATTCTCGAAGGTTTCGACCTGCAGACGATGGGCTACAACTCGCCCGAATACATCCATACGCTGTACCAGGCAATGAACCTCGCGTTCGCCGATCGCGATTTCTATTACGGCGATCCGTACTTCCCGCCTGAAGAACCGATCGCAGGACTGCTCAGCAAGGATTACGCACGCGAGCGCGCGCAGGAAATCCACATGGATCGCAACGATCCGGCGGCTGGTCCCGGCGATCCATATCCTTTCCAGGGCAGCGAACCGAATCCGTTTCTCGAGCAGGTGGAGAACTGGCAACCGCACATCAAGCAGGAGGTCGCCGCGGCGCAGGATCCCTTCGCGATGACGCATGAAGAAGCCTTCCGCGCCGGCACGACGTCGATACAGACGGCGGACGCTGAAGGCTGGGTCGTGTCGATCACGCCGAGCGGCGGCTGGATTCCGGCCTTTATCGCGGGCGACACCGGCGTAGGCCTTTCACAACGGATGCAAAGTTTTGCGATGGATGCGAAGCAGAATCCGTACAACGTGATGGAGCCCGGCAAGCGCCCGCGCGCGACGCTGACGCCGAGCCTGGCGATGCGCAACGGCAAACCCTTCCTGTCGTTCGCCGTGCAGGGCGGCGACACGCAGGACCAGAACCTGCTGCAGTTCTTCCTGAACGTCGTCGAGTTCGGCATGGATCCGCAGGAGGCGAGCGAAGCCGCGAACTTCAACAGCTACCAGGTACACAGCTCGTTTGGCGAACGCGTCAGCGAACCTGGCAAATTGCTGCTGCGCGCCGATACGCCGTACGACATCCAGGCGCAGCTCGCGGCAATGGGCTACACGATCCTGCTCGGGAAACAGACGTCTGGGCCGATCAACGCGATTTACTTCGACCAGCAGCAGGGCACGATGGTCGGCGGCTCCAGCGACTTCGGTGACGACTACGGAATTGCGTGGTAGTCAGTCGGCGCCGCCACCACGTTCAGCCGGTCCGCGAGCCGACGTCGTTCCACACGAGCCGTTCGGGCTCGCAGGCCTCGAGCCGCGCGAGCGTGTCGTAGCGGTACATGCCGTAGCCGAGTACTTCGGTGATCCGCACGATCTTCGTTTCTTCCGGAATCAGGTTCACGCGCGTGGCGCAGGCGTCGGGCGTGATCGCGAAATTCACGCCGCCGCGGAATACGACGCTCGGGTAGAACAGCGCTTCGGGCGCTGGTGTCGTCTCGGCGTCGGACAGCAGGATGTCGGCGAGCGCGCTCGTCAGGAAATACACGGCATCCGTCGATGCGTGTCGCATGAACTCGTCGGCGAAGAAGGCATCGATGAATGCAATGTCGGGTTCGTCGACCATGCTGGCGTACAGCCGCGCAATTTTCGATGCGCTGTCGCCGAGGTACGTGAGTCCGCCGGTGCGGCGAAAGAAGTCGAGTTCGCCGATCGGCAGCAGCTTGATCTTCCTGTCGAGCAGGTACGTGGTCAACAGGTGGATCTGGTCGCGTGCCGCCTGCATTTCGGCGAGCGCGATGTTCTCCTCCAGCGAGCAGTAGAGCCGTGACTGCCCCGGCTGGTTGCAGCGCGCGTAATTGCGCACCTTGTCGGGTGGCGGCGGGCCGAGGTCGCGCTCGGTGAATTGCCGCCAGTCTTCGTCGCTGCCGAGCGGACGGCTGCGATGCACCGTCAGCACGCGTGGCGGCGTATGCACCCAGTAGGCCGGGGAGGCACGCTTGACGAGTTCGCTGAGCAGCTCGCGCACGTCGTCGTAGCCGAGGCGTGCCGCGGCCCCGCCGCGCAGCCGCTCGATTAGTTGCAGGTGCTCTTCGGCGGGTCGCCGGGGTTCATTGCTGGTGGGCGTGGGATGCAGCCGCCGAAGCTCTGCCATGTATCCTCCTCGAATCGGAGGCACTTTACGAAGGCTGCGCGGCTACAGGAAGCCGGGGAATACCTGCACGTCGTTTCGGCGCAAGGCAGGAACGCTAGCCTGCAAGCTTGTCGCGGAACATGAAGTACACCGCGCCGAGCAGGCACAGGCCGGCCCACAGGTAGTCGAGTTTCAGCGGCTCTTTCAGGTAGAACAGCGCGAACGGCACGAACACCGACAACGTGATGACTTCCTGCATGACCTTCAGCTGGCCGACCGTCAGCACCGTGTAGCCGACGCGATTCGCCGGGACCTGCAGCAGGTATTCGAACAGCGCGATGCCCCAGCTGACGAGCGCCGCGACGAACCAGGGCTTGTGGTTCAGCTCCTTCAGGTGCGCGTACCACGCGAAGGTCATGAAGACGTTGCTGCAGATGAGCAGCAGGATCGAGATGACGACGGGTGGAAGAGGGAGATTCATCGCGTTCAGATGTCGAGCGACTGCAGCCGCCTCAGGATCTGCTGAGCCAGTTCACGTCTCATTTCGTTGCGTATCAGTTCCGCTTCTTCGTTCTTCGCGACGGCATTTTCCGGATCGGCGAGATAGACGCGCGACACGCTCAGCGTTTCCGGGCCGATCACGGTGGCGCCTTGCCGCAGTTGCGCATCGACGACCATGGTCAGTTCGTATTCACCGGCACGCGCATTCGCATTCACGCTCAGCACGCGTTCGCTGACCTGCTCGCCGCCGATGCCGAGGCGCCATACGTCATCGTCCGGCGTGTCGGTCAACGTCACCGCGTTGTTGCGCAGCATGCGGCTGACTTCGCGCACGAGCTCGCTGTTCGGTAACGGGCTTTCGATCTGCAGCGTGTTCAGCTCGGGTGGCAGGTCCACGGTGCCGCGCAACGTGAAGCCGCAGCCGCCGAGGATCACGCCCAGTACCGGGGCCAACAAGGGGAACGTCCACTTCCTGATCGAAAAACCAGCACAAAGTGGTCTGTCCGCTTTTTGCGTTGCGTATATCTGCATGTGTTCAGCCCGCCACGATGTTGATCAGTTTGCCCGGCACGACGATGACTTTCTTCACGCTCATGCCCGCCATGAATTTCTTCACGGTCTCGTCGGCGAAGGCAGCCTGTTCGACCTGTTCCTTCGTCACGTCCGCCGGCAGTTCCAGCACGGCGCGCAGCTTGCCGTTCACCTGCGCGGCGATGTTGACCTTGCTCTGCACGAGCGCGCTTTCGTCGAACGCCGGCCATTTCGCATCGATGATCGCGCCCTGTTTGCCGAGGTGGTTCCACAATACGTGGCACGCATGCGGCACGATCGGCGCGAGCAGCAGCACCATTGCCTCGAGCGCTTCCTGCACGACGGCCTGGTTTTGCGCGCCATCCTGGATGTCGTTGCCACCGGCGAACTTCGTCACTTCGTTGTACAGCTCCATGACGGCCGCGATCGCGGTATTGAATACCTGGCGCTGGTCGTAGTCCGTCGTGACCTTTTTGATCGTCGCATGCGTCTTGAAGCGCACGTCCTTCTGGGCATCGTTCAAGGCGGGGGCATCGACCTTCACGGAGCCCGCCTTGAACCCACCGATCAGTTTCCACAAACGCTTCAGGAAGCGATACGAGCCGTCGACGCCAGCATCCGACCACTCGAGGCTCTGGTCCGGCGGCGACGTGAACATCATGTACAGGCGCGCGGTATCGGCGCCGTATTTCTCGATCATCGCCTCCGGGTCGACCGTGTTGCCGAGCGATTTCGACATCTTCGCGCCGTCCTTCAGCACCATGCCCTGTGTCAGCAGGCGCTTGAAGGGTTCGTCGGTGCTGACGAGGCCTTCGTCGCGCATCAGCTTGTGGAAGAAGCGCGAATACAGCAGGTGCAGGATCGCATGCTCGATGCCGCCGATGTACTGGTCGACGTCGAGCCAGTAGTCGACGTCGCTCTTGTTCAGCATGCCGCCTTCATAACGCGCGCAGGCAAAGCGCGCGTAGTACCACGAGGACTCCATGAAGGTGTCGAAGGTGTCGGTTTCGCGCTCGGCCTTGCCGCCGCATTTCGGGCAGCTGCAGTCGATGAACTCGCGCATCTTCTTGATCGGCGAGCCGCCGCTCTTGTCGAACTCGACGTCGACCGGCAGCAGCACCGGCAGGTCTTTCTCCGGCACGGGCACTGCGCCGCATGCCGCGCAGTTGATGATCGGGATCGGCGCGCCCCAGTAACGCTGGCGGCTCACGCCCCAGTCGCGCAGGCGGAAGTTGACCGTCTTGCGACCGGTGCCCTTGCTTTCGAAATGGGCGACGAGCTTCGCGAATGCCTGTTCGAAATTCAGTCCGTCGAACTCACGCGAGTTCACGAGGATGCCGTGCTCGGTGTACGCAGCCTTCTGTATGTCGACGTCACTGCCGTCGGCGGGCTTGATGACCTGCTTGATCGGCAGCCCGTACTTGCGCGCGAACTCGTGGTCACGTTCATCGTGGCCGGGCACGGACATAACGGCGCCGGAGCCATACGACATCAGTACGAAGTTCGCGATCCAGATCGGCACTTCCTCGCCGGTCAGCGGATGGACGGCCCTGAGACCCGAATCCATGCCTTCCTTCTCGAGCGTTGCCATGTCAGCTTCGGCGAGCTTGATGTTCTCCTGCTTCTTGATGAAGGCAGCGAGCCCGGCATTGTTCTTCGCGGCGTCGAGCGCCAGCGGATGCTGCGCGGCGATCGCGCAGTACGTGACGCCCATGATCGTGTCGGGGCGCGTCGTGTAGACCGTCAGCTTGTCGTCACGGCCAGCCACGTCGAACTGGAACTCGAGGCCTTCGGAGCGGCCGATCCAGTTCTGCTGCATCACGCGAACGCGCTCTGGCCAGCCATCGAGCTTGTCGAGGTCGTCGAGCAGTTCCTGCGCATATGCGGTGATCTTCAGGAACCACTGCGGAATCTTGCGGCGCTCCACGACGGCGCCCGAACGCCAGCCCTTGCCGTCGACGACCTGTTCGTTCGCGAGCACGGTCTGGTCGACCGGGTCCCAGTTCACTTCCGCTTCTTTCTTGTAGACCAGGCCTTTTTCAAACAGCCGCGTGAAGAACCACTGTTCCCACCTGTAGTAGTCCGGATGGCAGGTCGCGAGTTCGCGTTCCCAGTCGTAGGCATAGCCGAGCTGCTGCAACTGGCCGCGCATGTAGTCGATGTTCTCGTAAGTCCACTTCGCCGGCGGCACGTTGTTCTTGATGGCCGCATTCTCGGCCGGCAGGCCGAAGGCGTCGAAGCCCATCGGCTGCAGCACGTTCTTGCCACGCATGCGCTGGAAGCGCGAGATCACGTCACCGATCGTGTAGTTGCGCACGTGGCCCATGTGCAGGCGGCCGCTCGGATACGGGAACATCGACAGGCAGTAGAACTTGGGGCGCGATGGGTCGGCGGACACGCGGAAGGAATTGTGCTCGCGCCAGTACTGCTGGGCGGCGGTTTCGACATCCTTGTGGGAGTAGTCTTCGGTGATCTGAACGCTCATGGCTTCTGTGACTTCTGTATGGCTTCTGCTGGAAGGCTTCTGTCTGGGTACTGCCGCTGCCGTATAAACGAGCAGGCTGCAGGCCGAGGCCCGCCAACTGGCTGAAATGGCTGAAAAAGGCGGCGAAGAATAGCACGGGCGGCGCGCCGGAGTCCTGCCGGCGTCCGTTCGATGCGGTCAGGCCGGCGGCGTCAGCGCTTTCTCCATGCGCCAGGCATCCGTGCCGTCTTCGTAGAAGGCGGGCAGGGCGCGCACGCGTGCATAGCCGAGTTTTTCGTACAGGCCGAGCGCCGGGCGGTTGGCCTGCGCTACTTCGAGATGCATCCGCGTGAATCCCGCGCGGCGTGCATGGACCTCGAGTTCGCCGATGATACGGGCGCCAAGTCCCTGGCCGCGCGCGAACGGAGCGAGCGCGAGCGAGTAAATCCGCGCACTGCGTGGCACGCGGCGCGTGAACACGAGGCCATAGCCGGCCAGCGCATCGGCGGCATCGACGGCGACGACGAAGATCCCGTTCGCCGCGCCAATCCAGTGCCGCATGCGGCGGCGGCTCAGCAGGTCGCTCGTGAATGTCGCGTTTTCGAGGGCGATGAGGGCATCGAGGTCGGACAGGCGCGCGGGGCGAAGATGAAAAGCGTGCGGCGATGTGGCGGGCATGCGCTATCGTCGCCGCGGCCCCGGCAATTGTCCAGACGCGGGGCGGCTGCTATCTTGCGCCGGAGTAAAAAGGGGACAGACCCTTTTCACCTTTCGTCTCTGAAACGTCACGCAGCACAGTGGGGGTCTGTCCCCTTTTAGCTGCATCCGGGAGCACACGTCACGCATGTCCAATGTCCTCATCGTGGTGGACAGACTCGAAGACTGGGAAGCGTACTATCCGAGCGATCTCGTCATCTCCTTCGACCAGTACCTGTCGCTCAAAACCGTCCCCAACCAGCGCATCCGCGTCATCAACCTCTGCAGTGACTACAGTTACCTGAGTCAGGGCTACTACTGTTCGCTGCTCGCGGAAGCGAAGGGGCATCACGTCATTCCACCGAGCAAGGTGCTGAACGACATCTGGTCGCCGCTGCTGTACCAGCTGAACGTCGACGAGCTGTTCACGGCGCTGAACAAGATGTACCGCAACCAGGAGCGGCCCGACGAACTCGAGTTCAAGACCTATTTCGGCCAGGTGGCGGAGCCTTCCCTGAAGCCGCTCGCACGCGTCGTGTTCGAACGCTTCCCGTCGCCGATCGTGTCGATCACGCTGAAATACCTCGATGGCCACTGGGTCATCGGTGACTTGCGCATCGTCGACCACAAGAGCCTCACCGATTCGGAGGAAAACGCCTTCGGCGAAGCGCTCGACAACTTCAGCCGCGAAGTGTGGCATCCGAAGAAGGCGCGCAAGCAGGCGAAGTACGACATGGCGATCCTCGTCAACGAGCAGGAAAAGCTGCCGCCGAGCAACGTGGGCGCGATCAAGAAATTCATCCAGGCCGGCAAGAACCTGGGCGTCAACGTCGAGATCATCTCGCCGGACGACTTCATGCGGCTGCCGGAATACGACGCGCTGTTCATCCGCGAAACGACCGGCATCGAGCACCATACGTACCGCTTCGCGAAGAAGGCGGAGAGCATGGGGCTCGTCGTGATCGACGATCCAACGTCGATCCTGCGCTGCACGAACAAGATTTACCTGGCTGACTTGTTCGCGGCCACCGGCGTGCCGACTCCGCGCACGCTGATCCTGAACCGCGATCGCCCCGAACAGCTCGAGCAGGCCGCGCAGACGCTCGGCTTCCCGATGGTCATCAAGATCCCCGACGGCTCGTTCTCGCGCGGGATCGTGAAGGTCGAGGACATGGATGATTTGCACAGCAAGTCACGGCCGCTGTTCGAGGAATCGTCATTGCTGCTCGCGCAGGAATTCCTGTACACCGACTTCGACTGGCGCATCGGCATCCTGAACAACAAGGCGCTGTACGCCTGCCGCTACTACATGGTGAAGGACCACTGGCAGATTTATCGCCACAACGAATCTGGCGACGAAGACAAGACGAAGAGCGGTGGCTTCGACACGCTGCCGACCTTCGAAGTGCCCCGCGCCGTCCTGCAGGCCGCGCTGAAGGCCACGAAGCCGATCGGCGACGGCTTTTACGGCGTCGACGTGAAGCAGTGGGGCGACAAGGCCTACGTAATCGAAGTCAACGACAACCCAAGCATCGACACCGGCGTCGAGGACCAGTACCTTGGCAACGAGCTGTATTCACTGATCATGCAGGAATTCGTAAGGCGAATGGAGGAGTAAACGATGACGATCCAGGTTGGCGACAAAATCCCGGCGGCCACGCTGAAGGTAATGGGCGAAAAAGGCCCGCAGAACGTAACGACGGCCGAGCTGTTCGATAAAAAGAAAGTCGTGATGTTCGCCGTCCCGGGCGCCTTCACGCCGGGCTGCTCGATGACTCACCTGCCGGGCTTCGTCGTGAAGGCCGACGAGATCAAGGCGAAGGGCGTCGACAGCATCATCTGCCTGTCCGTAAACGACGCCTTCGTCATGAGTGCGTGGGGCAAGAGCCAGAACGCCGAGGAGATCATCATGCTTGCCGACGGCAACGGCGACTTCACGAAGGCGATGGGACTCGAACTCGACGCCTCCGGCTCCGGCATGGGCCTGCGCTGCAAGCGCATGGCGATGATCGTCGACGACGGCGTCGTGAAGCACCTCGCGCTCGAACCGCCCGGTGGGATCGTCGTCAGTTCGGCTGAAGCGATGCTGAAACTGCTTTAACGCAGGATCGCGAGCAACTGCTCCGTCGACTTCCGCAGGTTTTCGTCCCAGGTGTAGCCGACGATCTGCTTGCCGGTCTCGTTGTCGAGCCACGGCATCACTTCGTTGTCGTTGATGACGAAGCGGTAGTCGACCGTCACTTCGTCGCCCGGCTGCAGGTCGCGCAGCGCGAAGATGAAGCCGAGGTGCCACAGGCAGGTCGGCGAGAAGGAATGGTTCACGTAGCACTCGTCAGGCCAGTCGGTGCTGACGGTGTGGAAGGTTTCGAACCAGCGCACGCAGGCTTCGTCTTCCGGCGAACCCGGCACGAGCGCAGCACGCTCGTCGTGGTTGTAGAGCTTGTTGATCGCATCGGGTGCCACGACCACCTGGCCGCGCTTTACGGCCTGCGTCAGGAATACACCCTTGCCTTCGGCACGCGTGGCAGTCTTGATTTCATAGGCCGGAACGATCATGCGGAACTCGCTGCAGTTGAGGACGCCGCAGGATAAGTAGCCCGGGCTGCCGTGTCCATGCTCATCGGGAGCGGGTGAGCGTCCCCCGCTTGCTGCCGCTGAAGCCCGTGCGCGAATGCGGGTTGAAATCCCTTCGTCCGCCCCTACGTTCGTCGATGCACGGGTAGCCCCCGAGGCTGCCCCACGTCGAATTGTGTAGCTAATGTGGAGCACAGCCATGAATATGACGAAGCGTTATCTTCCGGGTTTGCTGGCGGCCGTTCTCGTTGTCGGAGGCTTGCCCGGCAGTAACGCCCAGCCGGTGGAAACCGAACGCCCCGGGGTGTCGGGCATGCTGCAGGAGGTCACGCCGGCAGTGGTCAACATTGCAGTGACCGGTTCCGTGGAGGTCCAGCAGAACCCGCTGCTGAACGATCCCTTCTTCCGCCGCTTCTTCGACATCCCCGAAAACGCGCAGCCCATGCCGCGTTCGCGGCCCACGCAGAGTGTCGGCTCCGGCGTCATCATCGACGCCGAGAAGGGCTACGTGCTGACGAACCACCATGTCGTCAGCGACGCCGACGAGATCAGCATCACGCTGCAGGACAAGCGCCGCATCGAGGCGAAGCTGATCGGCAGCGATGCCGGCACCGACATCGCGCTGCTGCAGGTCGAAGCCACGAACCTGAAAGCCATTCCGCTCTCCGACTCCGACACGCTGCACGTCGGCGATTTCGTCGCCGCGATCGGCAACCCCTTCGGCATCGGCCAGACCGTGACGACCGGCATCGTCAGTGCCATCAGCCGCAGCGGCGTGAGCCCGGCCTCGGGGGGTTATGAAGACTTCATCCAGACCGACGCGTCGATCAACCCCGGCAACTCCGGCGGCGCGCTCGTCGATTACAACGGCCGCCTCGTCGGCATCAATTCGGCAATCATCGCGCCTGCCGGCGGCAACGTCGGCATCGGCTTTGCCGTGCCGATCAACATGGCGATGGCAATCGTCGACCAGCTCGTGGAATTCGGCGAAGTGCGGCGTGGCATGCTCGGCGTGATGATCACGGACCTGACTCCCGACGTCGTCGAGGCGCTCGACATGGACATCGCCGCCGGCGCCGTCGTATCCGCCGTGAATCCCGGCTCGCCTGCCGAAGCGGCCGGCATCGAAGCTGGCGACGTGATCGTCGGCGTGAATGGTCAGTCGATCGTCAGCGACACCGACCTGCGCAACACGATCGGCCTGATGCGCGAAGGCAGTGACGTCGAGATTGAACTGATTCGCGGCAGCCGCCGCATGACCGTCGACGCGACGATCGGCAGCTCGTCGACAGAAGAAGTGGCGGCAGCCACGGAGGAGGTCGAAGCCAGCAACGCGCTGAGCGGTGCGCAGCTCGCGGCGATCCCGCCGAATCATCCGTCGAGCGGCAAGGTGGAGGGCGTGCTCGTCACGCAGGTCGCACCCGGGAGTCGCGCCGAGGCGAACGGCCTGCAGGCTGGCGACATCATCACCGGCGTCAATCGCAAGCCAGTGGAGTCCGTCGCCGATGTGAACGAAGTGCTGGGCGCGGAAAGCGGCACGCTCGCGCTCGACATCCTGCGCGAGGGCAATGAGCAGTTCCTGATCGTGCGTTGAGGCACTACCAAAGTTCGTGCAGTCCCGCTTTTATGCAGTAAGCGTTGATCCGGTCATCGTCATGCAGTGATCGTCAACGCAGTAACGGGGCGCCTTCGGGGCAGACAGCGCCGGGGCGCCTTTCCCCAACCCAACCTTGTGACGTGGAGAACCACAATGAAAAGTTTCCGCCTACTGTCTGCCGGCCGTGCACTCGCGCTGGCCACTGCCTGTGCCACTGCCAGTCTCGGTGCTTACGGCGCCGCGCTGTTTACGCTGAAAGGCGAAGCCTACGACGTACGCAATCCCGAACAGAGCGAGGTGCGCCTTTCGCTGCTCGGCTGGTCGACGCCGGAAAGGCTCGAAGCCATCGAAGCCGAGTTCCAGAAGTACGCTGCTTCGCAGGACCATGACGCGTTCAACGTCTTCCTGCAGCAACAGGATACGCAAGGTTACCTGTTCACGAAGGCCGCCACCGGCCACACGATCAAGTACGCCTGGCAGCAGGAGAACGACGATGGCGCGCGCATGGTGCTGATCGTTACGCCGGCGCTCAAGGCGCGCACGCCACACATGTGGAAAACGCCGAACGAGGATCCCGCGCCGTTCAGCCTCGTCGAACTGCGCATGGACGGCGAGCAGGCCGTCATGAAGACCTCGCTCGAAGGCGAGATCGAAACGAGCACCGACGGGCGCCTGCAGCTGCAGGACTTCAACAACACCTCCGAGTTCGCGCGACTCACCGACGCGACACCGTACTACCTGAAGGGCTCGCAGGGCTGATCCGGGCCTGATTGCCCCACGACAAGCACAGGGGCCGGAATCCCCGGTCCCTGCTACCGTCGCTAGATCGCAGCAAATCGCTGAAGGTTTTGGCTCCTTGTGTCGTAGCCCTGTCTCAGTATCCCTGACGGGTGATACGCTGCCCGCCGCTCATCGCCCTGCCCCGCACACGAGGACCGCTCCATGTTGCTCCGATCGCTTGCAAGCGCGCTTCTGCTATTGCTGTCCCTGGGCCTCCACGCCCGGGAAATCGGCGACTCGAGATCCGCGCTGGGCAGCATCCGCCACGGCACGAACGCCGATACGAATGCCGTGTTCGCGATCGGCCTGCTGCGCGCAGGCGATCTCGCATTCCGCAACGAGGCCTATACGGGGGATGCCATGAGCATCTCGGGAAAGGTGGTGCCGGAAGCCGGGCATATCGGCCAGCGCGCCGACATCTTTGCCGTGATCCGCAGCGGCGACCGCTTCTACACGATCGATGCGCAAAACCAGCTGTCTCCCTGGGATACTCGCGTTGCCAGCCTCGTGCCGCGCCACGCGAACGTTACGTTGAAAGCCTCACAGGAATTTACGCTGTACGAAGGTGCGATCGACGTGGCCGGCGACTACCGCGTATTCGTCGGTTACCGCCCGCTGGCGGACGGCGTGCTGTATTACACGCCGACGGCCCAACCGGTGAAGATAGAGCCCGCGCCGCTGCCCATCGGCGAATGCCGCAGCTTCGGGGGCCGTACGGTGCCCGTATGGCATGGTTCCGCCGACGGCATCTTCACGCATGCGCCGTTCGCCGCAGCCGATCTGAACCTCATCACGAACGGCAGCGAAACGAACGATTCGCGCTTTGCGTATCCGTGGGTGAAGCATGCGCCCGGCGCGGCAAACGTTGCGCCGATCGATATTTTTGCGCCGGCCGACGGCGTGCTTATCCGCCTGCGGCACAAGGCGCGCAACCTGCCGGATTTCGACAGCGATGACTATGACCTGTTCCTGCTGGTTGCCTGCGATCCGCAACGCCCCGACAGGACGGCGATCGTACGCTTCAATCACATCACCGAGCCGCGTGCCGACATCAAGGCAGCCTTTGCCTTCGGTGACCTCGGCGCGCCGGTTTTCCAGCCAGTGTTCAGCGAACATGAGGAACGGCAGGTACCGCTGGTCAACATCGTCGTGCGCGCAGGCGAGTGGCTCGGCAGGACGAGCGGTACGCCAGTGGCGCACGACTTCGACTTCATGATCGCGATCGACGACGTGAGCGTCTGTCCATTCGCCGTGCTCGACGAGCCGCATCGCAGCCAGTTGCTCGCCATGCTCGGGCCGAAGACGTCATCGCCATTCGGTCCGCCGCAGCCGGGCTATTCCTGCAACGGGTACGGCGCCCGGCCGTAAGCAGATCGGCAGTAGCGGCACGCCCGGCAGTAATTCGACACAAGTTCAATGAACATATTCGCCGCACTTTTTCCCGTCATCGCAATCGCCGCGCTCGGCTACATCGCGCGCTTCCGTGAATGGATCTCCAGCGCTGAAGCGGAGACGATAGAACGCATCGCGTTCTGGTTCCTGATTCCATGCCTGCTGTTCCTCGGCACGGCGACCGCGGACTTTCCGGCCGACATCGACTGGCGCTACCTGTTCGCGTTCTACGCAACCGTGCTGCTCGTGTACGGCGCCGGCATGGCGCTGGGAAAGGCGCTGTTCGGCTATCGGCTGCGCGAGCTTGCGGTGTTCGGCATGGGCGGCGCGTATTCGAACGTCACGGTGCTGGGCATCCCGATCACGGTGGAATTGCTCGGTGACGGCGCGTTCGTGCCGATGCTGCTCGTCATCACGTTCCACAACCTCGTGCTGTATACGAGTGGCACGGTGCTCGCGGCCTCGAGCGATGCCGGCGGCAAGAGCGTCTTCAGGCAGGTGTGGGGCATTGCGCGCGAGATGGCGCTGAATCCGATCAGCAGCAGTCTGCTCGCGGGCGCTGCATGGAACCTGCTCGACCTGCCGACGCCTGCGCCGCTCGTTGCAACACTCGAACTGCTGACACGCGCGGCCGTGCCCGGCGCCATTTTCGCGCTCGGCGCGGCGCTGACGCGATACCGCATTCGCGGCGACGTGCCGGCTGCGCTGTGCATCGTGATCGTGAAGCTGCTCGTGTTGCCGCTAGCGATGTGGCAGGTGATGACGCGCGTGTTCGACATCCACGGCGAGTGGATGCAGGCCGCCGTGCTGCTGTGCTGCATGCCGGTGGGCATCAGCGTGTACGTATTCTCGCGGCGTTACGAGAGCGGCGAGGCGGCCGTCGCGACGGCGATCGTCATGTCGTCGATATTGACGCCACTGACGCTGAGCCTGATGACGACCCTGATCCTGTGACAAGGCTCAGCCCCTAGCCACGCCCATGTCCAGGCCTGCGCATTCCGTGACTGGCTGAGCCGGCTACACAGATCCAGTAGCCGGCCACGTCGCTGCGAAACGCAGCGCCGCATCGAGCGGCAACGCGGCACTGAAGCGGAAGCCCTGGCACGCGTCGCAGCCGATGCCGCGCAGGAAATCGAGCTGCGACTGCTGCTCGACGCCTTCCGCGATCACCCGCATGCCGAGTCCCGAGGCCAGCGTCGTCATCGACCGCACGAGCGCTGCGCTATGCCTGTCGTGCGGCAGTTGGTCGACGAAGCGCTTGTCGATCTTGATCGCGTCGGCCGGAAGGTCCAGCAGGCGGCTGAGGTTCGAGTGACCCGTGCCGAAGTCGTCGATGGCGAGCGGCATCCCGATGCGCTGCATGCGCGCGAGATTGCGTGCCAGCTGTTCGTCGACGATCAGCGCGTCCTTTTCCGTCAACTCGACGACGATGGCATCGGGCGCGACGCCGGTTTCCTCGATGATGCGTTCCATCCAGTCCAGCGTTTGCGGATTGCCGAGTTCGCTGACGGTCACGTTCAGGTGCACGCGTGCCGCGGCTGCCTGCCCCTGTTGGCGCAGCGCACGCACGAAGCGCGCACTGGTATGCAGCACGAGTCGGGTGAGCTCCGGCATCTGGCGCGCGACGCGCGCGATCGTGAGGAAGGTGGAAGGCAGCAGCTGGCCATGTCGCGGATGGCGCCAGCGTACGAGCGCTTCCCAGCCATATAGCGCGTTCGTGCGGCAGTCCACGATCGGCTGGAACCAGGCCTGTATGTCGCCGCTGACGAGCGCGCGGTGGAAATCGCGCACGAGTTCGCGGCGCTGTGCGAGTCCGAGCGCCGCGAGCGAATCGTCGGCGTCGTGCTGTGTCTGCAGCCGTGCGCGCGCAAGTTCCACCAGTGCGCCGATCTCGCGCACGTTGCCCCGCACCCAGGCCTGGCGCATGCCGATCGTGAGTAGCTGCCCGGCGGCGTCGTACGGTTTGCTTTCGAGCGTGGCGAACAGGCGTAGCAGGGTCTGCGGATCAGTATCCGGACGCAGGTCCACGACGATGAACTCCGCGCCGCCGAGGCGGGCGATGCCGAGTGTGCCGCGCGAAGCATCCGTCAGCCGCCGCGCGACCGCGGCCAGCAGGCTGTCCGCCACCTGCGCGCCGTACAGCGCATTCAGCTCGGTGAAGCCGACGATCGTGCCCATGACGATCAGCGCGCGCGGGTTGTCGTCGAACGATGGCACCTGGGTGTCGATCCAGTCTTCGAGTCCTGCTCGATTAAGCAGGCCCGTCAGCGGATCGTGATGCTCCAGCATGCGCACGAGCGCGAGCGCCTGCGCAGCCTGGTTGACGGACGCGCGCACGCGGTCGACCTGCATGCGGAACAGCGTACGGTGCAGCAGCGTCATAACGGCGATGTACACGATGCTCATCGCGATCAGTTCGAGTCGTGGTAAAGGGCTCAGTCCGATGGCGATCAGGACGAGCAGGCCTGCCGGCAACATTGCCGCGGCAAACACGATTTGCGTCGTCGACAGGATCAGCGCAAGGGACGCAAGCGAGGCCAGCGAAATCACGAGGCTGAACCAGCTGGCTTCCTGCGTGCCGAACAGAGCCGACAACAGCGGCAGGCTGCCCCACACGGTGCCCACCATCACGTACATCGCGGTATTGCGCTGCGTGAAATCGGGTACGGTGTCAGCTGCCGTCAACAGAAGGCGGCGATTGCGCCGGCTGTTGTAGACAGTGGCAAGCGATACCAGCGTCGCCGCCGCGCACCACACGAGCAGCGGAACGTGTGCAACCTGGTGCCACAGGCCGGACACGGCGAGCAGGATGACGGGATACACGCCCCACTGGATCGATACCGACATTGCGATCTGCTGCAGTTGCAGCTCGCGGCGCAGGTTGTGAGTGAGATCGAGCCCGGCGGGATAGTTGGCTTTGGTCAGGAAATCGGGCGGGCTCATCAACTCTTTGCGGTTGGTATGGGTGGACGCATCTGATAGAAATTTGCCAGCAAAATCAACCCGCACAGCACGAGCAGCGGCCAGTCGCCCCAGCGTGACCACGGCGTGCGGCCGGTGAACAGTTCGACGGTTCCCGTCAGCGTCGTCGCGACGAACTGCGGCACGCTGGCGACGATCTCACCGCGTTCGTTGATCAGCGCCGAAATACCGTTGTTCGTCGCGCGTACCATGTAGCGGCCGTTCTCGCGCGCGCGCATCGCAGCCATCTGCAGGTGCTGCGGCGGACCCCACGAACGGCCGAACCAGGTGTCGTTGCTGATCGTCACCAGCAGCTCGGCGTTGCGCGCCTGGCGGCGCACGAAGTCGGGGTAGACGACTTCGTAGCAGATGAAGGGCGCGACGGCATGTCCGGCGGCCGTCAACAGGCCTTGCACGGGCGGTCCGGGCACGAGCGAGGACATCGGCAGGTCGAACAGTTCCAGCACGCTGCCGCTCAGGGTGCGCAGCGGCGTGTATTCGCCGAACGGCACGAGCTTGCGCTTGTGCCACAGTCCCGTGCCATTGCCGAGCGCGACGATGCTGTTGTGAACGCCGGCGTCGCTTTCGCCGAAAATGCCGGTAAGCAGCGCCGTGCCGGTGGCGCGAGCAATTTCATCGAGGCTTGCGACCAGCGGTGCATCGGCGTCGTAAACCTGTGGGACCGCCGTTTCCGACCACACGATGAGATCGTGTCCCCACAGTGGTTCGCTGAGCTCGCCATATGTGCGCAGGTTGTTTGCCAGTTCATCAGGATCGAATTTCAGGTCCTGCGCGATGTTTGCCTGCACGAGCGCCACGTCGAGCGTCCCGCTTGCCTCCACCCAGCCGATGTTGCGCGGCACGATCGCCGCGAGCCACAGCAGTGCGATGGCGGTCGGCAGGTGGCTGTGCCCGAGCGCGAGCATCGACGGCAGCCTGCGGTAACGCAGCCAGCACTCGCCGAGCAGCGCGGCACTCAATGCCAGCACGAAGCTGATGCCGAATACGCCGAAGATCGGCGCGACGCCGGAGAGCAGCGTCGTAACGTGTGCCGAGCCGAGGTACAGCCACGGGAAGCCGGTCAGGAACCACGAGCGAAACCATTCGCCGAGCACCCAGCAGGCTGCGAACCCCAGCACCGGGTAGACGGACGAAGCGAAGCGTCGATAAATCCAGCCCTGCAGCGTCGTGAACAACGCAAGTCCCGCGACGAACAGCAGCGTCAGCACGCCGGCAAGGGCAGGGGGAGCGTTGCCGAAGTCGTGGATGCTCACGTAGACCCACGACGCGCCGACGCCGAAGAAGCCGAAGCCATAGCTCCACGCCAGTTGCGCGCCGCGACGCGGCGAGGTGTTCTGCAGCAGTACGTAGAAGATGGCCGCGGAAACCACGGCCAGCGGCCAAAGATCGACTGGACTGAAACCCAGCGGCGCAAGCGCGCCGGCCAGGACAGCGAGGATCAGGCGTAACGGGGAGCTGGACGCGAAAGACGGCATCTCGGATCGGGCTCAGCGCACGGTTGCGTCGTTCATGCCCGGTTCCGCCACGGCGCCACTTACTCCGCCGCCTCCGCCGCGCCGCGCGACACGTGCAGCAGGCGGATCTGGCGGTTGTCGGCGTTCAGTACCTTGAACAGGAAGCCCCCGATTTTCATGCTCTCTTCGCGCTGCGGAATGCGGCCGAACTGGCTCAGCACGAGCCCGCCGATCGTGTCGAAGTCTTCTTCGGGGAACTCGCTGTCGAAGAATTCGTTGAACTCCTGGATAGGCGTCAGCGCCTTCACGGTGAAGTGGTTGCCGTCGAGCGTCTTGATGAACACTTCATCGTCGGTGTCGTGTTCGTCCTCGATGTCGCCGACGATCTGCTCGAGTACGTCCTCGATCGTGCACAGGCCGGCGAGGTCGCCGTACTCATCGATCACGATCGCCATGTGGTTGCGGTTTTCCCGGAACTCTTTCAGCAGCACGTTCAGGCGCTTCGACTCTGGGATGAAGATCGCCGGACGCAATACGTCCTTGATGTCGAACTTGCGGTTGCTGTTGGCGTCGAGCGCGAGTTTCAGCAGGTCTTTCGCAAGGAGGATGCCGAGTACTTCGTCGAGGCTGTCCCCGATCACCGGGAAGCGCGAGTGCTGCGCTTCGATGACCACCGGCAGGATGTCCTGCGGCGCGGCGTTCGCCTGCACGGTGACGACCTGCGATCGCGGGATCATGATGTCGCGCACCTGCATGTCGGCCACCGACAGCGCTCCCTCCATGATGCTGAGGCACTCGCTGTCGATCAGCTTGTTGCGCTGCGCCTTGCGCAGCACCTGCACGAGGTCGTCGCGGTCGTGGACGGAGTCTGTAAGGGCTTCGCGGATCTTG
The DNA here is from genome assembly GCA_036405915.1 of Pseudomonadales bacterium. Classification (GTDB taxonomy): domain Bacteria; phylum Pseudomonadota; class Gammaproteobacteria; order Pseudomonadales; family Pseudohongiellaceae; genus CAILUG01. Next base: position 10,897 of record DASWWP010000145.1, on the reverse strand, counting down.
CCGATCCACGAACTGGGTCCGGGATCGTTGTCGGTCTGTTCGTCGCTCATGGTGGGTAGGGGTCGTTGTAATTATTGGTAAGGATTCTGGTAGCCCAGGTGTTCGAGTATGCGGCTTTCGAGCGTTTCCATCGCATCCGCTTCGGCGGGCTCTTCGTGGTCGTAACCTTTCAGGTGCAACACGCCGTGCACCGTCATGTGTGCCCAGTGCGCATCGAGGCTCTTGTGCTGCTCCTCGGCCTCGCGCGCGACGACGGCCGCGCAAATGGCGAGATCACCGAGCAGCGCGTCCGGCAGGCCTTCCGGAACCGGAAACGACAGGATATTCGTCGGGCCCTGCTTGTGCCGGTAGTGCGAATTCAATCCTGCCGACTCCGCTTCGTCGACGATGCGGATGCTGAGCCGGCTCTTCTTCGCCGTGCCGGTCGCATGCTCCGGCGCCAGTTGCGCGAGCGCGGCGGCAGCCCAGCGCGCGAAATCGCGCTTCAGCGGCACGCGGCGCACGCCGCTGGCATTCTGCAGGTCGACCGTCACGGCCGTTCTATTTGTTACAACACTCACAACAGTCCCAACAGTCCAACAGTCTCGTCAGTCCCGATCCGGCGCTGCTTTCGTGTCGGAATTCAGCGCCTGCACGTTCTGGGCGTCGAATTCGTCGTAGGCCTCGACGATGCGCTGGACGATCGGATGGCGCACGACGTCCTTCGAATTGAACCACGTGAAGCTCACGCCCTTAACCTTGCGCAGCACGCTCGTCACCTGCACGAGGCCGGAGCGCGTGCCTTTCGGCAGGTCGATCTGCGTGACGTCGCCGGTGATCACCGCGGTGGAACCGAAGCCGATGCGCGTCAGGAACATCTTCATCTGCGACGTGGTCGTGTTCTGGCTTTCGTCGAGGATGATGAAGGCATTGTTCAGCGTGCGCCCGCGCATGAAGGCGAGCGGCGCGATCTCGATCACGTTGCGTTCGATCAGCTTTGCTACACGCTCGAAGCCAAGCATCTCGTACAGCGCGTCGTACAGTGGGCGCAGGTAGGGGTCGACTTTCTGCGTAAGATCCCCAGGCAGGAAGCCGAGCTTCTCGCCAGCTTCCACGGCGGGACGCACGAGCAGGATGCGTTCGACATGCTCGCCCATCAGCGCTTCGACGGCGCAGGCGACGGCCAGCCAGGTCTTGCCGGTACCGGCCGGACCGATGCCGAAGTTGATGTCGTGCTTGAGGATGTTCTGCACGTACTGGTTCTGGTGTGCCGTGCGCGGCTTCACCGACATCTTCGGCGTGCGCAGCACGAGTTCGTGGCTCAGTTTGAACGGTTCTTCCTCGACATCCGCCACCGCCCGCACCGGAAACTCGGCGAGCGCCAGGTGTACATCCTCCGGCGTCAGGCCTGATTTCGCCGTGTCGCGGTACAGGCTTTCGAGCACGGCCGAACCCTGAGTCATGGCCTCGGGCGTGCCGATGAGCTGGAAAGCGTTACCGCGATTCGTGATCCGGAGGTCGAGACGTTCTTCGATCTGGTGGAGGTGTTCGTTATGGCGCCCGCACAGGGACGCGAGGCGCTGGGGGTTGTCCGGCTGTAACTCCAGCCGCAGGGAGGCTTGTTCGCTCATCAGGTTCAGGGTTGCCCTCGTCACCAAAGTGGTCTGCAGTATAGCAAGCCAATGTGGGGGCGCGGGTTAATTTTTCCAGCACGATACGGGCAGGCCCGCGTCGTCAAACGGAGTGCTACGGTCGCGATAAGGCCAGCTGATTCAGTGACTTGCAAAATCGACTGCCGGCCGCACTCAGGTAACGAGGAGACTCCATATGAGGATATTCACGATAGGTTACGAGGGTCTCGACCTGCCAGCCTTCCTGGCCTTGCTTGCCCGGCACGGCGTCGAAACGGTCGTGGACGTCCGCGAGCTGCCGCTGTCGCGCAAGAAGGGCTTTTCGAAGCAGGCGCTGAAGCACGAGTTGCAGCTGGCTGGTTTCGGCTATGTGCACGTCGGCGCGCTCGGCTGCCCGCGGCCGGTGCGCGATGGCTATAAACAGCACCGGGACTGGGGACGATACACCGAAGGATTCATGGAGCATCTCGGGCGGCAGCAGGAGGCGCTGCATGACGTCGCGCATCTTGCCGCGACGAGGCACTGCGCGCTGCTTTGCTACGAAGCGGATCACAACTTCTGCCACCGCTCGATGGTGGCGGACGGATTGTGCAAATACGGGATATCGGACATCACCCACATTCACAGGGACGAACATCGGGGCAACGCCAGCCTGTCCCTGTTCTGAGCTACCTTGCTATCCGACCAGATCACCGTCGAGCGATGCACCCCTGGCCGTAGTGATCTTCAGGCGTGCCAAACGGCCAGGGGGCACCGCAGTCTCATTACGGAAAAACACACTCCGGTTATTCTCCGTTCGTGCCTGCCAAAGTCCGGGGTCCTGTTTCGACGGCCCGATAACGAGGCAGCGTTCCACGTTGCCGACCATGCCCTCCGTAATCTGGTCCGTCTGCTGAACGATGCGCGCCTGCAGCAGCGCGAGGCGTTTCTTCTTGACCTCGTCCGGCGTGTCGTCAACGAGTTCCGCGGCGGGCGTGCCGGGACGCTGGCTGTAGATGAAGCTGTATGAATGATCGAAACCGATTTCGGCAACGAGTTTCATCGTCGCGTTGAAATCGTCTTCCGTCTCTCCGGGGAAGCCCACGATGAAGTCGCTTGAAATGCTCATGCCCGGCCGTATCGCACGCAGCTTGCGGATGATCGACTTGTATTCGAGCACGGTGTGGTTGCGCTTCATCATCGCGAGCACGCGGTCGGAGCCGGCCTGAATCGGCAGGTGCAGGTGGCTGACGAGTTTGGGCACGGTCGCATAGCAGTCGATCAGGCTCTGCGTGAATTCCATCGGATGCGAGGTCGTGTAGCGGATTCGCTCGATGCCGTCGACCGCGGCGAGCAGCGTGATCAGCGTCGCGAGGTCGGCGGTCCTGCCATCGTGCGTCGGGCCGCGATACGCATTCACGTTCTGGCCGAGCAGGTTGATTTCGCTGACACCGTTTTCGGCGAGGTGCACGGCTTCAGCGATGACATCATCAAGCGGCCGGCTGATTTCCTCGCCGCGCGTGTAGGGCACGACGCAGAACGCGCAGTACTTGCTGCAGCCTTCCTGGATCGTCAGGTAGGCCTGGCACGAGGCGACCTGCGGTTCGGGCAGGCGATCGAACTTCTCGATTTCGGGAAAGCTGACGTCGACGACGGGCTTGCCGCCGGTCGATTCGTCGAGCAATTCTGGCAGCCGGTGCAGCGTCTGCGGCCCGAACACGACATCGACGTACGGCGCGCGCTTGCCGATGGCGGCGCCTTCCTGGCTCGCTACGCAGCCGCCTACCGCGATCTTCAGCCCCGGCCTGTCCTTCTTCAGCACGTTCCAGCGGCCCAGTTTGTGAAACACCTTCTCCTGCGCTTTCTCGCGGATCGAGCAAGTGTTCAGCAGCAGCACGTCGGCGTCTTCGGCGCGGTCGACCTGCACCATGCCGCGATGCGCACGCAGCAGGTCCACCATGCGTGACGAGTCGTACTCGTTCATCTGGCAGCCGTGCGTTTCGATGAAGACTTTTTTGGGCGCGGTTTTCGGAGCGGATTGCGACGAAGCGGCTTCGTCCGGGGTGGCGCTGGCGGAATTCTGGGACATGGTCCTGCTCGTGAGGGTTATTGGCCGGGAGCGGGTGCAAGGCGCGCGAAGTATACTTGAATTCCCCGGCACTCGGCCCGATATTGCCGGGCCGACGCGAAAGTCCCGGCAAGGCAGGTACCTGATGAACTATTCCAGCAAAGGCAAAAACGACAACTCCTATCTCTTCCGCGTCACGTTCCTGAACAAGGGCCAGGTCTACGAAGTGTATTGCCGCGAAGTGTTCCAGAGCGACCTGTACGGCTTCATCGAGATCGAGGAGTTCGTGTTTGGCGAGCGCAGCCAGGTCGTCGTCGATCCGGCAGAGGAAAAACTGCGGACCGAGTTCGCCGGCGTCAAACGCAGTTTCATCCCGTTGCAGGCTATCGTCCGCATCGACGAGGTCGAGAAAGAGGGCACTGCGACGATCAGCAAGGGCGACAATATCGCGCCCTTCCCACTGCAGATCATTCCGCGCGGAAATACGCAGCAGGATTGAGCCCTACGGCCTTCCCGCCGTAAGCATTCGGATGGTGACGCCGGGCAGCGGGGCGTCCCGTCGTGCTCGCAATATGGTCATTGCAACCCCAGTTAGTCTGCTGCGACGCCGTATCGGCGCAACAGGAGTGCATGATGACGATGACCACGGGCGGTGCCTACCGGGATGACGACGCCGCGAATTTCGCGCGTCATCTGCTGGATGAATCGACGCAACACGGCGTGGTTTTCATCGGACCCGACGGCGCCATTCGCGGCCTGAATCACGGCGCGATGCATATCACCGGCTTTACGGCCGCCGAAATCGTCGGACAACCCGCCGCAGTGCTGTACACGCCCGAAGACCGCGACCGCAAACTCGACGAACACGAACTCAACTCTGCGCGCGTCGCGGGCATTGCACTCGACGAGCGCTGGCACATGCGCAAGGATGGCTCGAGCTTCTGGTCCAGCGGCGTTTGCACTCCGCTTTTAGATCGCGCTGGCAATTTCGATGGCTACGTCAAGACCTTTCGCGATGCGACACACCTGCGCTCGCGCCTGAAATATCTCGAGAACACGCTGCAGGATCAGCACATGCAAATCGACCAGCGCGACGTATTCCTCGGCACGATCGCGCACGAGCTGCGCAATCCGCTGTCGCCGTTGAAGGCGGCGACGCGCATGATCGAACAGCTCGCGCCTGATGGCCGGCTCAGCCAGGCCATCAAGATCATCGATCGGCAGATGGCGGCACTGGAGCGCCTCGTCGAAGACCTCGTGGACCTTACGCGCGTGAAGGCCGGCAAGCTCAGCATCGTCTACGAGCGCATATCGCTACAGCAGCTCGTTACCGGCGCGGTTGATGCGAGCCGGGCCGTCGCCGCGCACAAGAACATCGCGCTGAACCTGACACTGCCTTCGGTGCCGATCGAAGTGGAACTCGATGCCGGGCGCATGCAGCAGGTCATCGTCAACCTGCTGAACAACGCGATCAAGTTCACACCGACGCAGGGCGAGGTGTGGGTCAACGCGACGACCGACCAGACGCATGCACTGATCGTCGTGCGTGACAATGGCATCGGCATCGCCACGGACCTGTTGCCGCAGATCTTCCACATGTTCACCCAGGCGCCGGAAGCCGACTCGCGCCGCGGCGCGGGCCTTGGCATCGGGCTCGCCCTCGTCAAACAGGTCGTCGAGTTGCATCAGGGCACGGTCGAGGTGACGAGCGAAGGGGAGAACAAGGGCAGCCGCTTCATCGTGCGCATTCCGCAGCGCAGGCCGCAGGGCTCCGAGGCGGAGCCGATCGGGCGGTGATTTGTGCGCAGTCATCACAGCATCCGGGGTTCATACTCGGGTAGAATCGCGCAATGACAGAATTCACCGCTAAACAGCCGCTGCTCTCCGATCAGCCCGGCACGCTCTTCAGCTATCCGAAATACTGGGCCGAGTGCTACGGCATCGCGCCGTACCTGCCGATGTCGCGCGCCGAGATGGACCAGCTCGGCTGGGATTCCTGCGACATCATCATCGTCACGGGCGATGCCTACGTCGACCATCCCAGCTTCGGCATGGCCGTGATCGGCCGCTTCCTCGAAGCGCAGGGTTTCCGTGTCGGCATCATCGCGCAGCCGCGCTGGCAGAACACCGATGACTTCATGGCGCTCGGCAAGCCGAACCTGTTCTTCGGCGTGACCGCCGGCAACATGGACTCGATGATCAACCGTTACACCGCCGACCTGCGCATGCGCAGCGACGATGCCTACACGCCGAACGACGAAGGCGGCAAGAGGCCCGACCGCGCGGTGATCGTGTACAGCCAGCTGTGCAAGCAAGCCTACAAGGACGTGCCGATCGTCATTGGCGGCATCGAAGCGTCGCTCAGGCGCATCGCACAGTACGACTACTGGAGCGACAAGATCCGCCGCTCGGTGCTGATCGACTCCGCCGCCGACATCCTGCTATACGGCAACGCCGAACGCGCGATAGCCGAAGTCGCACATGCGCTGGGGCAGGGCAGGAAGGTCAGTGAGCTGACGGACATTCGCGGCACGGCAATCGTGCGCGACAGCGTGCCGGCCGGCTGGACCGAGATCGATTCGACGCGTGTCGACTGGCCAGGCAAGATCGACAAGATTCCGAGTCCGTACGAATACGTCAGCGAACAGCAGGAGACGGCAGCTGGCGATGCCGCCGCGGTTACGCCGGGTTCGGTAAAGGTCGCGCCCGTGAAAATCATTCCGCTGCCGTTGCAACACAAGCATGAACTCGATGTCGCGACCACGTACGTGCGCCTGCCGTCCTTCGAAAAAGTCACCGGCGACCCGGTGCTCTATGCGCATGCCTCGCGCGTGTTGCACCAGGAAGCGAGCCCGTTCAACGGTCGCGTGCTCGTGCAGAAACATGGCACGAAGGAAATCTGGGTGAATCGCCCGCCAATTCCGCTCGAGACTCCGGAAATCGACGGAGTGTTCGACCTGCAATACCAGCGCCGTCCACATCCGAAGTACGGCAACTCCGTGATCCCCGCTTACGACATGATCAAGACGAGCGTGAACATCATGCGCGGCTGCTTCGGCGGCTGCACGTTCTGTTCGATCACCGAGCACGAAGGCCGCGTGATCCAGAGCCGGTCGGAGCAGTCGATCCTGAACGAAGTCGAAAAGATCCGCGACCAGGTGCCAGGGTTCACCGGCGTCATCTCGGACCTCGGCGGGCCGACAGCGAACATGTACGGGCTTGTCTGCAAGGAAGCCGACAACGAGATCGGCCAGAAATGCAGACGGTTGTCCTGCGTATACCCGACGATCTGCAAGCACCTTAAAACCGACCACAGCCAGACCACGCAGCTGTATCGCAAGGCGCGGCAGCTGCGCGGCATCAAGAAGATCCTCGTGGCCTCCGGCCTGCGCTACGACCTCGCGCTGCGTGACCATGAATACATCAAGGAACTCGTAACGCACCACGTCGGCGGTTACCTGAAGATCGCGCCGGAACACAGCGAAGATGCGCCGCTGCAGCAGATGATGAAACCGTCGATTGCGCACTACGACGAATTCAAGCGGCTGTTTGAAATGTACTCGGCGCAGGCCGGCAAGAAACAATACCTGATACCGTACTTCATCGCCGCGCATCCCGGCTCGCGCGACGAGGACATGGTGCACCTCGCGCTATGGCTGAAGCGCAACCGCTTCAAGCCCGACCAGGTGCAGACCTTCTATCCGTCGCCGATGGCGCTCGCGACTGCGATGTACTACTCCGGACGCAACCCGCTGAAAAAACTGCACTACAAGAGCGAGAAGCTGACGATCCCGAAGAAGATAGAACAGCGCCGCCTGCAAAAGGCCTTCCTCCGCTATCACGACGAGAAGAACTGGCCGCAGTTGCGTGAAGCGTTGACGAAAATGGGACGTGCGGACCTTATCGGCCACGGAGACCAGCATCTCGTGCCGCCGGAAGGCAAGACGCCACGTCTGGCGCGTGCGCCATCGGCGCGTTACCCTGCGCCGCAACGAACGGTGCCGCCATCGCGCAAGCACTCACCGCACAACAACAAGAAGACGGCCCCGAATCGAGAGCCACCAAAACGAGGGAAATAAATGGCAAGCGAACGTCGCTCGTTCCCGCGGTACCTGGTGCAGTGCCCAGTCATCGTCACGCTGCCTGACGATCCGAACGCCGCCTTCAAGGTCAAAGCCAACAGTCTCTCGCGCACGAGTATCCAGATCGAATGTAATCAGGAACTGATTACATCTCTTCTCCGACAGCAAGGCCTTCCCTACCGCTGCCACCTGACGTTCACGCTGCCGTGGCATGAACAGAACTTCGCCGTCGACGCCACTGTCGTCACGCACCGGCGTCTGTCGCAGCAGGACTACGTGCTCGTCCTGCTGCTTCGCCATCAGGACGGCGCACAGGAAGACTTGCTCGAACAATTGCTCGGTGCCCGGCCGACGACGATCGGGCTCGACTGAGCCCGCAACGGGTTAATGGTTCTTTGCTTAACCCGCTTATCCCAAGTCCGGTATATTCCGGGTTTGCTCCACGGGATCGCCGCTACCCGCGGCTCGCGTCATACCGCTCCGGAAGTCATGTATGGAATTGAAGGTAGTCGACGTTGAAACCGGGCTCACCAGTGCCCCGCAGTTGCGCCGATACGGCATTGCAGTGGTGGCCGTCGGGCTTGCCATCGTCGCGCGCCTGTTACTCCATCCGATCCTTGGCGATCGCCTGCAACTTGCGACGCTGTGCGCCGCCGTAGCGCTCGTCGCGTGGTATGTCGGCAAAGGGCCGGCCATCACCACGCTGCTGCTGGGCCTCGCCGGACTCGTGTTCCTCATCATCGAACCGCGTTACTCGCTGGACATCGTGCAGCGTGTCGACATGCTGACGGTGCTGTTCTATGCCGGTATCGGTGCCGGCCTCATCGCGCTGATCGAGCAGCTGCGCGAGGCGCTGCGCGCCGCCGATGCGAACACGGCGCTCGTTCGCCAGAGCGAAGCGGATCTCGCTGATCTTTTCGAAAACGCGACTATCGGCCTTCACTGGGTCGGCCCGAACGGCGAAATCCTGCGCGCGAATCGAGCCGAGCTCGACATGCTCGGCTACACGCGCGACGAATACGTAGGGCGCTCCATCACCGAATTCCACGAGGACCAGGCCCTGATCGCCGACATGCTCACGCGCCTGATGAGGGGCGAGCAACTGCGCGAGCAGCCCGCGCGCCTGCGCTGCAAGGATGGCTCCATTCGTGACGTACTCATCGATTCGAGCGCCATGGTCCGCGACGGACGGTTCATCCACACGCGCTGCTTCACGCGGGACGTCACGGAGCGCAAGCGCATGGAGCTCATCAAGCGCGAAAACGACGAGCGCTTCCGCAAGCTGGCCGACGCGATGCCGCAGATCGTGTGGGTCGCAGGCACGAACGGGCAGGTCGACTACCTGAACCGGCGCTGGAACGAATACACGGGGCTGCCAGTGACCATCGGCAATCCGGGCTGGACGCAGGTAATGCACACCGACGACGCACCGCTCGCGCGCGAGCGCTGGGCGCAGTCGCTGCAGGATGGCCGTTCATTCGAAATGGAGATACGGCTACTGGAGCAGCGCTCGCAGAGCTACCGCTGGCATCTGATGCGCACCGTCGCCGTCAAGGATGACGAAGGGGTCATCACGCGCTGGTTCGGCACCGCGACCGACATCCACGAGCAAAAGCGCGCCGAAGAGTCGTCGCGTTTCCTCGCCGAGGCCAGCGCGATGCTGGCCGGCGTGCAGGATTACGAATCGACCCTGCAGCAGGTAGCGAACCTCGCCGTGCCGTATTTTGCCGACTGGTCGGCGGTGGACATGGCCAGGCCGGACGGCACGCTGCGTCGCCTGGCTGTTGCGCATCGCGAGGCCGACAAGATCGCGTTCGTGCAACGCCTCGCCGATGAATATCCGCAGGATCCGAATGCGGCGACCGGCGCCTACGGCGTGCTGCGTTCGCGGCAGCCGCTGATAATCGAAGCGATTCCCGACGACATGCTCGTGAAGTCCGCGCGCGATGCGCGCCACCTCGCGCTGATTCGCTCGCTGGGGCTGAGATCGTACATCTGCGTGCCTCTCATCGTGTCGGGTGATGCGATGGGCGTGTTCACGTTCGCCACCGCGGAGTCGGGTCGCAGTTACGGCCATGCAGATCTCACCGTTGCAGTGAACCTGGCCAATCGCGCCTCGGTGGCAATCGAGAATGCCAGGCTGTATGCCGCATTACGCGAAAGCGATCGCCGCAAGGATGTATTCCTTGCCACGCTGGCGCACGAATTGCGCAATCCGCTCGCGCCACTGGCGAATATGCTGCACGTGCTGAAATCGCCCGACGTCAATCCGAAGGCCGTCGCGCAATCGCGCGCGATGATGGAGCGACAGGTGCACCAGCTCGTGCGCCTCGTCGATGACCTGCTCGACGTGTCGCGCGTGAGTGCCGGCAAGATCGAGCTGCACCGGAAGCCGATCGACCTCGCGAGCGCGATTGCCCTTGCGGTCGAGACGGTGAGGCCTCTGCTCGATGCGAAGGGCCACGCGCTCGAGCTGAAGCTCCCCGACGCGGCACTTACGGTGGATGCGGACGCCGTGCGGCTCGGGCAGGTCATCGGCAACATCCTGACGAACGCTGCCAAGTATTCCGCTCCGCGCAGCAGCATCACGCTGAATGCCGCGCGCGAAGACGGCATGGCAGTGGTGCGCATTCGCGACTACGGCGTCGGCATCGACGCCTCTATGCTCGAGCGCATCTTCCAGTTGTTCGTGCAGGCCGACCAGGCGACCACGAAGGCGCACGGCGGTCTTGGCGTAGGCCTTACACTCGCGAGGAATCTCGTGGAAATGCACGGCGGCAGCATCGAGGCGCACAGCGAAGGGCTGGGTAAGGGAAGTGAATTTGTTGTCCGCCTGCCACTGGCACGCAACGCCGATGCCCATCTGGATGGCGCGCGGGCCGCCGATGACGGCACCGTTAGTAGTTCAGCCGCCCCTTTGGCGCGTGCCGCCGTGCAGTTACGGCTGCTCGTTGTCGATGACAACGAGGATGCAGCCACGAGCCTCGCTGCACTCCTGTCGCTGCAAGGCCACGACGTGCACGTCGAGAATAGTGGCCCTGCTGCGCTCGCACTTCCCGATGATTTCACGGCAGACGTCGCGTTCCTCGACATCGGCATGCCCGGGATGGACGGGTTCGAACTTGCGCGCCGACTGAGACAGCGTGCCGGCCTCGAAC
>DASWWP010000144.1:0-22349 GCA_036405915.1 Pseudomonadales bacterium | reverse complement strand
GCGCCGACGGTTCGGTTCAAACCTCACCGCGCCGCGCCGCCTGGACAAGATGATCCGCCGCTCGAAACGCCAGCGCCATGATCGTCATCGTCGGCTGGCCGCGGCCTGAGGTGACGAAGCTGCTGCCATCGACCATGAACAGGTTGGGCACATCGTGCGCGCGGTTGAACTTGTCGACGACCGAGCTCGCCGGATCGTTGCCCATGCGGCAGGTGCCGAGCAGGTGCACGCCGCCGGTCTGGCCGTCCTTCGCGTACGAACCCACTTTCTCGATCGCGCCGACCGCATCGAGCAATTCAAGCGAGCGCTCCATGAAGAACTGCATCGTCCTGAAATCGTCCGCGTGGTTCATGAAGGTCGTGCGCAGGGCCGGCCTGCCCCACTTGTCCTTCACGTCCGGATCGAGCGAGACATTGTTCGTCGCGAGCGGCAATGACGTGCAATGGCCGTTGAACGACAAGGTGTGCGTGAACTCGCGCGCCAGGTTCTGCTTGAACGTGCTACCCCATGACGCGCCGGAGAAGATGCCGCCGCCCATCGCGCCGCCAAAGGGCCGCCCGGCCGACAGCGAACGCTCGTCGATGCCGCCGCCGCCGTAGAAACCGAGCTTCGGATCGATGCTGTACCAGTCGTGGATCACGCGCGTCGTGGGAATGCTCTTGTACGCGTTGATCGGATGTTCGAACAGGCCGGCCGCGCGCGACGAGGCGTTGAACATGAGGTTTTTGCCGACGAAGCCGCTCGAATTCGCGAGGCCGTCGGGAAAGCGCGCCGATTCGGACAGCAGCAGCAGTCGCGCCGTTTCGGCGCCATTCGCGCACAGCACCACCGCCTTCGCGCGCTGTGCCTGCACGGTGCCGTCCTCTTCCCAGTACACGACTTCGTTCACGCGGCCGCGCTCGTCCGTATTCACCCTCGACACGGTGCAGCCAGTGCGCAGCTCGCAGTTGCCGGTGGCGAGGGCGAGCGGAATCATCGCGACGAGTGTCGACGACTTCGCCGACACCTCGCAGCCGAAGCCATTGCAGAAACCGCAGTGGATACAGGGCGGCCGCCCGTTATGCGGCTTCGACAGGATCGCGACCGGCGCCGGATACGGGTTGAGGCCTAGCGCCTTGCCGGCGCGCTCGAGCAGCACGCCAGAAGCCTTCACCGGCATCGGTGGACACGGATAGTCCTGCGAACGCGGCGGATCCCACGGCCCGGCGAGGCCCGACACGCCGATCTCCCAGTCCACCTTCGTGTAGTAAGGCTCGAGTTCGTCGTACGTGATCGGCCAGTCGGCGAAATTCGTGCCGGCGATCGTGCCGAGCAGGCTCGCCTCCGTGAAGTCCACGGGCCGCAGGCGCCAGAAGTTGCCGGAAAAGTGGATGCTGCTGCCGCCGACGTTGTGCGCGTATCCGAGCACCGAGCCATCGACGACCTCCGCCTTCTCGTGTTCATGACGCCTGAACGTTTGCGGATGGCCCTTGCGGCGGCCCCACACGAGCTCCTCGTTCTGTGAGTAGGCCCATTCGTCATGTTTGAAGTTCGCGGGGTTCAGCAGCGGCCCCTGCTCGAGCACGACGACCGAAAAGCCCGCCGTCGACAACTCCTTCGCCATGATGCCGCCGGCGGCGCCAGAGCCGACCACGACGAAATCGACTTCATCCCGCGTTGCATACGGTGCCTGTGCCATCGTCATTCGCCCCGCTGGAGGTAGTCGGCGTCGTAGTAACCGAATGGCGGCTGCCACGCGTGGCGGTGATCGAAGCCGATCAGGTCCCAGCCGACATGTTCGCGATTGCCGCCGTACTCCGGCAGCGTGAACATGCCGGCGAGCGTCAGGAAGCGCATCGTCTCGAAGAAGGGCGTCGCTTCGATCGACTGCAGCAGCGCGTCCTGGCGCAGCGCATCGAGCTCGCTGAAGCGCTTCACGCCGAAGCTGCCATGCGCCTCGGCCTGCAGCGAGGCGAGGCCCGCGCGCAGTGGTTCCAGCAGTTCGCTGCGACTGCTGCCGAGCACGTGGTCGATGAAGTAGATGACGCCACCTTCGGTGGCGCCAGGCGTGTCATCCGACGGCAGGATCCTGGCCGCTATGGCAGTGAACTCGCGGGCTTCGTCGGCACCGAGCGTTGTCAACGCCGCAGCGGCATGATGTGCGGCGGCGCTGTGATCGGCGGCATGCAGCAATGCGGGTATCGACAGCAGCCCCACGCCGGCAGCGCGTGCAAGGGGCGACGCCAGCAACGCGAACAATAGCGTGCGGCGAGAGGGATCGGTTGAGTTCATGGATACCCCTTATCCGTACAGCTTCTTGTAGGTCTGCACGAAGTACGCCATCTCCTCCGGCTTCGCCATGCTGACGCGCGCCCAGGTCGTGAATGGCTGGAACGGCCGGCCGACGAGGATGTTGTGCTCGCGCATCGCCGCGCGGAACTCGTCGACCGGGATGCCCGTTTCGAAGAAGCTGAAGTTCGCGTTCGACTTCACGTACCGCAGCCCGAGTTCCTCGTACATGCCCTCGACGAGCGCCAGCCCTTCACGGTTCTTCGCGCGCGAGAAGTCCTGGAACTCCCTGTCCTGGTAACTGACGAAGGCGGCATGTTGCGCCAGGATGTCGACGCTGCCGGTTTTCAGCATGGCGAGCTTCGCGACAAGGTCCGGGTGCGCGAAACCGAAGCCGACGCGCAGGCCCGCGATGCCATGGATCTTCGACGCCGTCCTCGCGATGATGACGTTGTCCAGGCCTTCGGCGACGAGGTGCATCATGCTGCTGAAGTCGGGATTGTCGACGTACTCGTAGTAGGCCTCGTCGATGAACACGACGCGATCCTGCGCCACCGTACGTACGAAATCCTCGAGTGCCTTCTTCTCGATGACGGTCGGCAATGGGTTATTGGGATTGCACAGGTAGACCATCCGCGTGTCCGGCCGGATTGCGGCGTACATTGCCTTCAGGTCGACATGCATGTTCGCGTCGACCGGCACGTTGATGATGTTCGCGCCCATCTCGCTGGCGACGCTCAGCAGGGAGCCGTAAGTCGGATACGCCGTGACGATCGATCCGGGCTCCGAGGCAGCAAACAGCCCCGCCGCGTGCAGGATCTCGCCGGAGCCACAGCTGATCGTGATGCATTCGGCAGGCACGTTTTCGATGCTCGCCTGCAGCGCGATGATCTTGTCGGTGATGCCGCCATACAGGTTGCCGTACTTGAATGCGCCCTGCATCGCTTCGATCGCCTTCGGCGACGGACCGTACGGGTTTTCGTTCGAGGACATGCGGATCGGTTCGAGCGGCGCGGCGATGTTGCCCAGCGCGGTACTGACGAGGTTAATCGATTCGCCTTGCAGCAATGCGGCACCGGCGAGCGTGGCGGCGCCGGTCAGCAGGCGCCTGCGATTCAACAGCGGATTCATCTTCATGGACTGCTCCGATTGCGTTAATGGTGCGTGGATGGGCCTGCCTTACCAGTTGTACGAAGCCTTCGCGAACCAGCGCATGCCGAAGTAGCCCACCGGGCTGCCGAGCAGGTACTGGCGGTTCGTGTTGCCGTAGATCTCCTCGTTGTAGTTCCACACGGCGTCCGGCACCTTGTCCGGGTACTCGTTGAAGATGTTGTCGGCACCGATGCCCAGGCTCAGGCCATCCGTCGCCTGCCAGTTCAGCTCGATGTTCGTCATCGACAGCGTGTCGATCTGGCTCTTGTAGTAGGTCGCGCCGGCAAGGTTCACGAGGTCGAGCTGCGCGACGACGGCGGCCGGCAAGCCGGATGCGCTCGTGATCGTGTACTGAGGGCCGTAGAACATCTGGCGCAACGCAAAATCGAAGTTGCCGAACGTAAGCTTCGCGCCGACGTTCAGGCGCCACAGCGGGTTGTCGGTTTCGAGGTTCGACAAGGTCAGCGGGCTGTACAGCACCGCGCCGCCGAGTTCGGGCGGAGCGGTCTTCGCGTTCAGCACTTCTGTTTCGTTGTAGTTGGCCGCAATCGTCCAGTCGATCGACATGCGGTCGAAGCGCTGTGCATAGGTCGTCACCCAGTCCACGCCGGTGCTGCGCGTGTCGAGCGCGTTGTTGAACAGCGATACGCTGATCGACGCGCGCGCCGTGGAGTCTAGCGAGCCGCCTGGCCCCGCCGGGTTGTCCCACGCGCCGATGTAGCCGAAGTCGACGAGCGCCTGGCCAAGCGCCTGGTTGAAGCTCGCGTCGGGCACGCCGTCGCCGTTCGTGTCGGCAGGGTCCGGCAGGATGTTGTTGAAGGTACCGCTGGTGCGCCCCGTGATCGTGCTGACGCTCTGCGGCGTCGAGAAGTTGATGCTGCCGCGCTGGATGCGATCCTTGATCGTGATCTGGTATGCGTCGATCGTCGTCGTCAGGTTGTTGAACGGCGTGAACACGAGTCCGAGGCTGAAGTTTTCTGAGGTTTCCGGCTGCAGGCCGGCACCGAAGCCGAGGCGTGCCGCTGCCGGACCGTTCGGCTGCAACTGCGGGCTGGCCGATGTCGGCCCGACGTTCACGGCCGAATAGAAGCCTTCGCCGAGCGTCGGCGCGCGGAAGCCGGTGCTCGCCGTGCCGCGGATGGCGAGCGAATCGAGGATGTCGTAACGGCTCGTGATCTTGCCGATGGTCTTGTTGCCGAAGTCGCTGAAATCCTCGTAGCGCACGGCCATGTCGACGAGCCAGCGATCGGTCGGCAGCAGGATCACGTTGCCGTACGCCGCGTAGCTGTCACGATCGTATGCGCCGGTATTGACCGCCGGGTTGTAGCCCGGGAACGAGGCGGCACCAGAGCCGTAATACGACGACGGGTCGCCGGGATCGATGCCGTATTCGCTCTGGCGATACTCGAGGCCGGTCGCGAAGGTCATCGGCTCGCCGAAGCCGATGTCGAAGTCGTGGCTCGCGTCGAAGGTCGTCGTCCACTGGTTGGCCGAGAAGGTCCCGTCGTAGAAGTCCTCCGGCGACGCGCCGGTTTCATTCCACATCGTGAAGTTCATCGAGTCGGTGGTGTAGTAGTCCATCGTGTTGTCGCCGTACGTGGACGCGAGGTCCCAGGTCCAGCCGGCGTTCGTGCCTTTTGCCCCGACGGTGAATGCATAGTCGGTTTCGTCGGACTCCTGCATCGGGTTGAAGCCATAGAGGTACTTGTTGACGAGCAGTTCGTCGCCGGTGCGGCGGCCGTCGCCGTTCAGGTCGACACCGCCGTCCTGCGACGGGCGTCGATAGGTCTGGAAGGACTCGGCCTTCTTGCGCCCGAAGCTGCCGAAACCGTACAGCTCCGTGGTGTCGCTGAGCGCATAGCCCGCGTTGGCAAACAGCACCGCGCGCTCGATCGCCGGCGGATCGCCGACGCGGTTGATCGCCGGGTAGTCGGGATGGAACTGCATCATGCTGTCGCGCTGAAGGTACGTGCGGTTCGCGCTGCTGACGGTGAATCCGCTCGGCGAGCCGTTGTCCAGGCGGTAGAGGCATTCCGCGGCGTTCGCGACGCACACCGCAGGTCCGTAGACCACCGAGCGGCTGACGGTTTCGCGCTCCTCCACTTCCATGCTGAGGTTCACGTATGCGGTGTCGCTGCCGAAGCCAGTCTTCCCCTGCACGTTCGTCGTGAAGCCGCCGCCGTCGGCGTACTCGGAAATGTTCGTGCGTGCACTGCTGCTCGTGAAATCGTTGTCGAGCACGATATTGATGACACCCGCGATTGCGTCCGAGCCATAAAGCGCCGCGGCGCCGTCAGTCAGCACTTCGACGCGCGTGATAGCTGACGTGGGAATGAACGACAGGTCAGCCGCTGCTGCGCCGCTCGCCGCGCCGACGTTCGAAGTGATGTGGCGACGCTTTCCGTTGACGAGCACGAGCGCGTGGTTAGGCGACAGCGACCGCATGCTGGCGGTCAGCGTCTGGTTCGACGCATCGCCGCCGCGCTGGTTCGCGTTGTACGACGGCACCTGCATCGCGATGGAGTTCATCAGGTCCGGCGCGCCCGATTCTTTCAGGATGTCGGAGTTGATCAACTGTATCGGTGCCGGGCTGCTCGACACGGCCATGCGCGTGCGCCTGGTTCCGGTCGTGATGATTTCCTCGATTACTTCACCCGAGCTGGCGAGCACGCCATCGGCGTCGGAGACGGCCTGTGCGAGAACATTGGGAGCGAAGCCGGCGGACAAAAGACAAGCGGCCAAACACAATCCGGACTGCTGCGACGAACTTTTCATGCGGTTCTCCTCGTGATGGATCCTGCGGTGAAAACGGATGGGCTATCTGCTGCAAAGCAACGCGTATGCCACGTATGAAAATTCCTGAATCAATGCGAATTCCGGCACTCAGTGAAGTAAAAGCGTGCACGTGGCACCTGCGTTTCACCCAAAAGAGGCGGCTCGTGGGCGCAAACGAGGCACGCGCGGGCCGCGACGGAGGCAACGAAATTTTTTGGTGCGACATGCATGAAATTGAATCGCCCGATGCAATCCAATTTGGTGAGCGGCTGCATCGGTATCGCGCATGCAGCTCCAGGCGTTTTCGCGCACAAAAAAAAGCGCCGTCTGAAGACGGCGCAAGAGAGGAGAGTCGGGATACAGCGAGGGATCTGGTACTAACAGCGTGTTGCTATTCGGGCACGCGTGCAGCCTGCACTTCGACTTCGACGAGCCAGCCTTCGCGCACGAGATCGGCGACCTGCACGAAGGTGCGCACGGGCTTCGTCGGATTCTCCGGCGTGCCAAAAAAGGTCAGGTAGCCCTTGTTGAAGCCTTCGAAGTCGAGCACGCCGTCGGGGCCTGCGATGCCGAAGACGCGCACCTGCACGATGTCGGACATCGCCCAGCCCTGCGCTTCGAGCGTGGCCTTGAACTTCGTGAAGATGTCGATCGCCTGCTGTTCCATGTTGCCCCAGCTGCCATCCGGCAGCGGCGACGCGCCCATGCCGCTCATGTACAGCGTTTCGGCGTTCGCGGGCACCTTGATCGTTGAATAAAGGATGCGGCTTTCGCCATTCCGCTCGATGCCGTCGGCGATGGCGGGTATTGCGTGCATCGCAGCGAGCGTGATGAGGCTTGCGCCGGCCCGCAGGAGCAGCTTGCGTTTGAAGGCGGCGGTGGCATTTGTCATTGCATTCATTTGATGGATTCCCTGTGGTCGATCACTCGGTCTTGCCGAGCGTGTTGATGTAAGCGACGACGTTGTACTGGCTCGCGGCATCCGGCAGCGTTGCGGCCATGGCGCGCATCTGCTGGCCGGCCGTGTCGTCTGCGTGCGCGCCGCGCTGGCCGCTTGCGAAGCGCTCGAGCTGGCGCACGAGGTACCAGTCGCTGCGATTCGCAAGCGCTGGCGCGCCGAGCGTTTCGTTGCCTTCGGCATTCGCGCCATGGCATGCGGCGCAGGCGGCATACAGGCCGGCGCCTGCCGCCGCATCGCCGTTTACCGTCTGCATCACAGGTACGTCGGCCCACTGGCCGATGTCGGCAACCACGGCATCGATTTCGGCGTCGCTGAGGATTGCGGCCGTGGCGCGCATTTCGAAGGCTGGAATGTAGTCCTTCTCGACTCCGCGAAAGCCGCTGCGGAAGCCCTGCAGCTGGCGCTTCAGGTACCAGGGCTCCATACCTGCGAGCTTCGGCCCACCGACGACTTCACTGCCCTGCCCGTAACCGCCATGGCAGGTCATGCAGACATCGGCCGACAGCGGCGCATCGGGCGGGAAATTGCTTTCGGCGCGCAGTGCGGTGCTGGCCGCGATCGCCAGGATTGCCATGACAGTAACGCGGCAGACGCGAGCTGGGTGAATCGGCGGCGTCGTTGTGGCGTGTGAATGTTCCAGAAGTTGCATCGTCGAATCGCTCATGCTGCCGCCACCTGCGTTGCGTTGACCTTGCCATTTATCGCCGCGATCGCGCGATGCGCCGAGATGATCGCGCTCTCCTGCCAGCCGGCGTGCAACGTCACCTGGTCGCCGACGAGGTAGTGGCGTTCGGCCACGCCGCCCTGCAGCGTATGCATCATCCGTTCTTCCTCGGCCGTGAGACCGCCAGCGCTGCGGCCCCAGCGCGCCGCGCAACCGAGCATGTGGTTCATGCGATGCCAGCCGACAGTGACGCCCTTCTCGACATGCTTGCGGTAGTCGGGATGGATTTTCTCGCCCTGGGCGAGCGCAGCCTCGATGCGCTCGGCCTGGTTCAGCTGCGTCAGCTGCATGCCGCCGCCGAAGTTGTAGGCTGACAGGATCACGCCCTTCTCCTTGTGGATGCCGTGTGGCGGATACCAGATCTGCGAGATTGGCTGGTTCGTGTAACTGATGCCGCCGTAGATGTCTTCGTCTTCCCAGAAGCGGCGCTTCGCCTGGAACGCCGACTTGTAGGCTTCGCCGCGCTGCACGTACAGCAGCGCGTTGCGGTAGTCCTGCGGGAAGTTGTTCGTGATGCCGGCCAGCAGGTGGCTCGGGATGCAGTTCACGCAGAAATCGGCGCGCAGCGTTTCGTGCAGGCCCTTCTGGTTGTAACTGAGGCCAACTCCCTCGGCATCGACCTGGAGCGACGTGACGGCGGCATTCAGGTGCACAGGCCCGCGCAGCTTGCGCGCAAAGCCATCGACGATCCTGTCCATGCCGCCGACCGGCTGGAACAGCATCGGCCCGGTTTCGCCTTCGTTCGCACTGAGGGCCGTGCCGACGTATCGCGTTTTCAGCACCTCCTGCAGCGTCAGCAGTTCGCGATATACGCCATGCTCCATGAAGCCGCCGGACACATAGCCGACGCGCGAGCTGCCGCTGAATTTCATGTCGCGGTCGAGGTCGCCAAACGAGCGGATCACGCCGAGCAGCCGTTCCGCATCGCCTTCGCTGAGCGGCGAGTCCATCCCGGCCTTCGTCAGGCTCTTGGCCATCAGTTCCGCGACGAAGCCGCGCACGGTCGTCGTCAGCACCGCGTTGCGCACGGGCTTGCCACCGTTGAACGCGTCGTCCTGGAAATACGCTTCCTTGTTCTCGTTGATGAACATCTCGAGTTCGACGCCGAGCTCCTTGCAGTAGTGCAGGAAGTAACGGTGCGTGCTCGGGATGCGCGCGGGCCCTGCGTTGAAATACAGGTGCGGTTCGGCGTCGAACTCGCAGACCTGCACGTTGCCGATCTCATCGACGATGTCGCCGGAGCGGATCGTCAGGTTGCGGCCACCGAGGCGATGCGAGGCTTCGAGCAGCACGCAGTCGTAGCCGGCCTTTTCGAGTTCATACATCGCCGTGAGGCCGGAGATGCCGGCACCGAGTATCGCGACGGTCTTGCTCTGGCCGGCCGGCAGCGGCATCAGCTGCGGCAGCTGCAGCGCCATCGTGACGGGCATCAGGCCGAGCGCGCTGCTTGCCTTGACGACGGCGCCGGTGCCGAACGCGGCGCCGACGAGGTTCAGCAGCTTGCGGCGGCTGAGTGCGTGCGTTTGTAGCGTCATCAGGTTCTCCTGCGTGGTGTCATTCGGATTCGGTTGCGGTGTCCAGCACGGCCCAGCACTCGAGTTCTACGCGCGCGCCGAGTGCGAGCCCGTTCGCGCCGAAGGCGGAACGTGCGGGTTTGTTGCCGGGGAAGTACGTGACGTACAGCGCGTTGAACAGCGGCCACTCGCCGATGTCGGCGATCATGACGGTGCATTTGACGATGTCGTCGAGCGCGGCGCCGCTACCGGCAAGGATGCGCTCCATGTTGGCGAATATCTGTCGGGTTTCGGCTTCGATGCCGCCGTCGACGAGCTTGAACGTGGCGGGGTCGACGCCAAGCTGGCCGGAGAGAACGACCAGGTCGTCGATGCGCACGGCGTCGGAAAACGGCAGGCCGAGCGCGCGGGTTTCAGGAGTGGCGATGAAGTCGGTATCTGCGAGGACGCCACCCGCTGCCGCGGCGTTGGCGGCCAGCGCTATCAACCAGTACGCGGGCAGCGAGAGGAACCGTAACTTCGTACGCCGAGCCTTACTGCTTACAACGATCCCGCAATCCGCGTGTGCAATCATCGGTACTCACTCGCAATGTGACTCATGTCAGCGGTAGCAGCTTTCATGCCACTGGCAAAATGCGGAGAGCGGGCGGAAAAAATGCGGAAAATCGCGATGCTTTTACGCGCGATGCAATGGACTGGCTGCAGCTTTGCACCAGAAGCAGACAAACGCCGGCCCATGCTGGTTCACGCGCACGCGTTCAGACCGGTGCACGTCGCACAGTTTGGAAGCAAAGCGGGAGGAGGACGAGGTAAAGAGTGTGCGGCCCGATCGCCGCTCCGCACTCTCAGCGCGCGTAGTAGTAGCGCAGCGTGACGTCCTTGCTGGCGACAGGCACATCCCCGCGGAATCCGGGCCGGAAGCGCGTGCCATGGATTTCGCGCAGCAGCTCGTTTTCGAGAGCGTGGTCGTATGCTGCGTCGTAGTCGGCTGACGCCAGCACGCGCGCGTTGTGCGCCTTGCCGTAACGATCGACGTCGAATGCGACATCTATATAGCCGTCGAAGTCGCCCGCACCGGGTTGTGCAAGCGCGCGCAGCTCCCGTTCCGGATCGCGGACCGGCATCCCCGACTCGACGACTTCCTGGAGCTGCTGCTCCGGCACGTTCGCTGCGCGCAGCGTGGCCAGCGCCGCGTTGTACGCATCGCGCGCGCTATCGTGCTGGTCCATCAGCAGATACCAGTCCGCGAGCTCGAGCTGGCGCGTGGCTCGCTGCGCCGGTTCGGCACTGTCGGCGCCATACGCGGCTGCGCGCTGCAACGCGGCGCTGCCGTGCGCGAACAGCGCCGGGTTGTGCGTGCGTTTATCCTGGTGCAGGTTCGCGAGTCCGGGCTTCGAGAGCAATGCAGGAGCATTGAGCTGGAACTGCCGGTCGGTCAGCAGCATCACGGCGGCGATACGCCTTTCGATGGCAGCCCTGGCATCGTAAGCACCCGGCGGTGCAGCGGTCGTCAGCAACCATAGCGCGCGATGATACTGGCCGAGCGCCGTGCCGAGCCGTTCGGCGCGCGCGTGCTGCTCGGCCTGCGTGATGCCGCCAGGTATCGCCACCTGCTGCATCTGCAGGTAGTAAAGGATGTTCCAGTCGGCCGCGTCGCGGTGTGCTGCAGCCATCGCGGCCGGATCGGCGGTGAGCAGCTCCTGCTGCATCGAAAAGAGCGCGTGTTGCAGCAGGTCCACGGCCTCCACATCGCCGAGCGCGAGCTGGCTGTCGATCTGCGCGCGCAACAGTGCTGCCTGCATCGGGCTGTGCAGGCCCTCCTGCCGGCGATTCACCTGGAAACCGCGGTCGAAGGCAGCAAGGGCCGCGCGATGTTCGCCTTTCGCCTGCAACGCCCGGCCGAGCTGTTCGGAAAGCTCGGCGAACTGCGGCGAGTACTGTTCGCCACGCTCCTCGAGATCGGCGAGCTGCGCGCGGAGGCGCGTGGCATCGGCCAATTGATCGGCAAATGGACCAGATAGTGGAATGAAGGCTGCGAACGACGCGACCTCGCGCTGCGCGGGAGTATCCCCGGCGCCGCCATTGGCCGGGGGTACACGCGCGGCATGGAACCAGACGGACTCACCATTCGGGTGCGCGACCGATGCCTGAGACACGAGCACGCCACCGAGCAGCAATGCACATGCCTTCATCGAGAACGTCGCCCCGCGCGCCCTGCAGACTGCTGCTACCGACATCACCTTCCCCCTCCTGCCTGGACATCCAACCATGGGTTTGCGGCTGCAATTTACGGCTTTTTGTCGTGCCGCCTCCGTTTCCGCGAACGGGTACATAGTGGTGCAGCCGGGGCCAGTCTATGCATGCTTCGATGTTGCTACAAGCCCGGTAAATACAGCATTTTTTGTGTTTCGGCTGCGCGCTTGCGGCGCTCGAAAAGAGTGCGCGTGCGCACTATTGCGGTGATCCGGATGCACCAGATTGAGCCCGATTGCATGCATTCTCCTTACCGCCGCCGGTCGTGCTGTTACCATGCCGACTCGCGACACCTACTCGTAACTCGCGCGTCTTCAATCGACAACCTCACACAGGCAAGGAGCACGCATGAATATCGACAGTGATTCCCTTCGTTCGAACCTGGCCCGGTTGCGCGGGGTCGCCTGCCGCTTCGTGCTGGCGATGGCGGCCGCGACTGCGACCGCGGCACAGGCGCAGGAGCAGCCGGCACTCCTCGTGCTGGGCTCGGCGCATTTCGGTAACCCGGGACGCGATTCGATCAACATGGACGTGGAAGACGTGCTGTCGCCCGCGCGGCAGCGCGAGATCGAGGCCGTCGTGCAGCAGCTTGCCGCCTTTCGTCCGACGCGGATCGCGATCGAAGTACCGAGCACGCAGCAGGAGGCCGTGGACGAGCGGTACGCCTCGTACCGCAACGGCCAGTATGAGCTGACACGCAACGAATCCGATCAAATCGGCATGCGGCTCGCCGCAAGGCTCGGGCATGAACGCATTTATGCCGTCGACTGGAACGCGCTTGCTCCCGGTGAACTCGTCGACTACGACTGGCACACCTACGGCCAGCAGAACGGCCACGAGGACCTCATTGCTGCAATCACGGACCCCGTGCGTGCGCGTCGATTTTCGCCTGAGCTGAAGGAGCAGAGCATTGGCGCATGGCTGTTGCAGCTGAACGATCCGGACGCCCTGCAGCTCTCGCACCGTACGTACTTCGACATCGCGAGCGTCGGCGATGGTGAAAACCTGATCGGCGCGACATGGGTCGGCACCTGGTACGCACGCAACCTGAAAATCTACGGGCGTCTCGTCGACCTCGCACCCACGGCGAACGAGCGCGTACTCGTCATCTATGGCCAGGGCCACGCCTACCTGCTGCGACAGTTTGCACGCGAGCATGGGCATTTCGAGCTCGTCGATGTCGCAGCCGTGCTGACCGACTGATTCCCGCGCAGCGCGCGGCCGGCGCGCATGGCACCGGCCGCGTTCATGTCTACACGGCTTCTATCTTCACGTCGTTGGGAAATGGCCTGCCTTCGCCGCGCTCGACTTCGTCGCGCAGGCTAAGCAGGAAGGTCGCCCACTTCGTCGAGCAGTGGTGGAAGTGCGGGTTTTCCGCGCGCCAGCCGGCGTGGCGGAACATCAGCATGTTTTGCCTGTCGCCAGGCTGGATGTCGAATTCGACGCGCGTGCCTACCCAGTCGTCGGGGCCACCAATGCATTCCCACTGTACCTGCCTGTCATCACTCTTCACGACGCGCATGTCGAAGCCGCCGTTGCCGCCGAAACGGAATGCGAGGGTGCCGCCCTGCGCCGGGTTTCCCGCGACGCCGTCGGTCCACCAGGACTTCAGGCCCTCGACGCTGTTGAGTGCCCGAACGATCCTGCCTGCGTCGCTCCTGGTGCCGACGCTCAAACAGATGTTTGCCATGTTGTGCTCCTGTGCATTGCGATGGCCGGGATCGGCCACCTGATGCATCATCCTAGGCATCGTGCACGCGAATTGAATAGAAAACAGGAAATTCTGCCTGCAAATTAAGTCATTGTTTGGTAACTTGTTTTCTTGTAATTCAACTACTCTTACTGATTCCGCTTTCCGCTTATGGAAACTGACGATCAGCTCGACGCGCTGTTTTTCGCGCTATCCGATCGCCGCCGCCGACAGTTGCTCGCCGAGCTCGCGGCAGGGCCGCGGGCAATCACGGAGCTGGCGGCGCTCGCGCAGCTGAAACTGAGTGCGACGTCGAAGCATGTCGCGGCGCTCGAAGCGGCGGACCTGCTGTTCAAGACGCGGCGCGGCCGCGAGGTGTATTGCCACCTGAACTTCGACACATGGCGCGTCGTCGCGAACTATGTCGCGATGCATGCCAGGTTCTGGGCCGGGCGGCTGGATGAACTCGAGGCTTACCTGAAAGAAGCAGGAGCGACGTGATGGAGCCACTGGTACTGAAACGCGTTTTTCCGTGCAGCAAGCGCCGGCTGTTCGACGCATGGTCGCAGCCGGCGCTGATGACGCAATGGTTTTTTGGCTCGCAGGAACCGCGCGGGCCGAGCACCGTGAAGAATACGTTCGCCGTCGGCGGCAGCTACGAGCTGACGATGCACCTGCAGCGCGGCGACTTCACGATGCGTGGCGAATACCGCACGATCAACCGCTACCACCAGATCACGTTCACGTGGTCGTCGCACATCATCACCGGCAGCCTCGTCGACCTCCAGTTCAGGGAACTGTCGCCGAATCGCACGGAACTGACGCTGACGCAGACGCAGTTCCCCAGCGAGGACGTACGCATCTCGCATATCAACGGCTGGGGGATGTGCCTCGACAACCTCGAACGCTTCGTCGCCCAACTGCCCGCGGACGAAGCGCCAGGAGAGTGAGCGGGAATCGTTCCGCGGCGGGCGGACATTCCCGCTGGAGGGGCTCAGGGCTTCGCGGCCAGTTCCTGCACGAGGCCCGGGATCATGCGCGACGGGTCGCCGTACGTCGCGTCGTAGGCGGCTGTCGGTTTCGCCGCGGCGATCTCTTCCGCCGTCTTGCCTTCCATCACGAGCGCGGCAACCTTGCCGCGCACGTCGACGAGCATGTCGCGGAAGGCGCGCAGTGCCGCGATGTCTTCCAGCGCGCCGTTGCCGGGGATGAACTTCGACTGGTCATTGGCCAGTGCGAGCACCGCATCCGCCGCATCGATGAAGCCCTGGTACGTGCCGCCCGCGGCGAGCGGATAACGCGTTGCCTGGAATACGTCGCCCATGTGGAACACGTTCGCGTTGACGAAGTGCACGATGCTGTTGTCCGTCGTGTGCGCCGGCGCCACTTCGCGGATGACGACCGTTTCGCCATTGATGGCGAGCGTCAGTTGCCCGTTCGGGAACGTGATGGTCGGCAGCGCCGCGGCGGGTGCCGGCGGACCGCCGCGCTGGCCCGCGGCGAGGATTGCGCGGGTTTCGTCGCGCGCGATGATCGTGGCACCTGCGTTGCCATAGGCCTCGTTGCCACCCGTGTGGTCAGGATGCACGTGCGTGTTGATCAGGTAGCGCAGCTCCCCGTCGTGCAGACCGTCGAGCACGGCGAGTTCGGCTTCGGCGGACGCCATGTCGAGCTTGCTGTCGACGACGAGCGCTCCGTCGGGACCGACGAGGATCGAGCTGTTCGCGCCGCCGCCACCGGTGACGAGATACAGGCCCGGCGCGATCTGTTCGGCAGCGACCGGGGGCGGCGCCTCGGCAGCGTTGAGTGACGGGATCGGGAGCAGTGAGGCGGCAAGGCCGAGCAGGATCGAGCGTTTCATGGTTCCCCCTGGTGAAGCGTTATTGGATGTTGCGGGCGAGCCTATGCCAGAACGGCCGCGCGCGTCCATCGGGTGCCGCGTGGCTTCACGGTTTTGTCCAAATCTCAATGGCTGCGCCGGCTTGCGACCGGCACGCGGCCGACATGCATCTGGTCCGCTATTCACATTAAGAAAGAGACATGGAAACCCGGGGCGGGCTGCCGCTGACGCCGGCTACGGAATGGATTAGGCTTCTGCGCAGAACAACACCATCAGGGGGCCGCCATGAAAACCGCTCGCTCGCTTACGCTTTGCTTCGTCCCGTTCTGCGTCACGCTCGCACTCGCCACCGCCGCGTCGGCGCAACAGCCGGCCTCCGCGTTCGACCGCGGCAACAGCCTGCAGGTGTGGCAGCATCCCGACTATGCAGGGCGCATCGCGCAATGCAGCAAGCCACCTGCACCTTTCCGCATCGGCCGTGCCGGCGCTTCGACGAGCAATGAAGAACCCCAGGCACCGGTACTGCCCGCGGCCGAAGCGATCCCGGGCATCGTCGACGCCGGAACGCAATGGCAGCTCGTGTGGGCCTGGCAGGGCAACAATGCGGACGGTCCGATCGCTGGTGAAGATGGCACGCTGCTGATCGCGAACCAGGACGCGAGCAACGTCATGGCACTCGATCCGCGGACCTCGCTCGCCGAAGTCATTTACGACGACACGAACACCGGCGGCGCGGTGTCGCGCAGCAAGAACGGCGCGCTGTTCCTCGCGATGCGCGGCCTCGGCTCCGGCGTGCTGCAGCTCGAACCGGAGCGCAGGATCTTCGCCGACACGATGAACGGCGAACCCTTCGATTGCACCGGTGGCGTCGTGAACGACATCGCGGCCGACGCGAAAGGCGGTGTGTACATCGCCGTGTCCGGCGCCGGTGTGTACTACGCAGACAGTACGGGCACCATCACCGGGTACGGCACCGTGGCCAATCCCAACGGCATCATCCTGAGCCCGGACGAAAGCATCCTGTACGTAACGAATGGCCCGATGCTCGTCGCCTTCGACGTGCAGGCCGACGGCGCGCTGGCAAACCAGCGCGACTTCGCGCCGCTGAGTGGCGGTGGCGACGGTTCCGCCGTGGACAGCGAAGGCCGCATTTACGTGGCCGCCGGCAGCGCCGTCAACGTGATTACGGCGCAAGGCGAGCTGCTCGGCGTGATCCCCGGTCCGGAAGGCCTGCATGGCGTCGCGTTCGGCGGCGCAGGCAAGGGCACGCTGTTCGGCATCGTGTTCTACGGCGACTGGGGAACGCCCTCCGCACGCAACCAGGTCGTCGCGCTCGATGTGCTGACGCAGGGATATGAGGGACGGGCGAAGTAGGCCCCTATCGGCAAATCACGTTTCCGCCTTCAACTCGCGTACGTTCTCGTTATGAATCACGCGGCAGGCGTGCAGTAATGCGCGTGCGGCTTTCCAGTCGCCGGCCATGTTGTCGGCGATGAGGTCGCGATTGTCGTCGAGCAGGCGTTCGAGGGAGCGGCAGGCGTCGATCAGCGTGTGGTCGGTGCGCAGCAGCGCCTGCGCGGCTTCGGGGTCGTCGCTTTTGAGTTGCTGCTTGAACTGCAGGGCGTCCTGCTGGCCGAGCGTAAGCGCGCGGCCGGCAAGCTGCGCAAGTTCACTTTGCAGGCCGACGAGGCGCGGATTGCCGTCGTGGCGGCGCGTGATGGCGATGGCCTTGCCCGCACAGGCGGCGGCGAGTGCGAGGGACACCCCACCCGCTGCGCCTGCGCCCGGCAACATCGCGTCGGACGCGAGCGCCTCGAGAAACTCGCCAATCGTAAGACGATTCAGGGCCGTGCGTTCGATGGGTGAGTCTGCTGGCATCCTACCTCCTGCATGCCGTTGCAACAGCGAGCAGCTGCAACATCACGCAGTGTGACAACAGCGCCCCGGGCCACGAATCCGGTGGAACCTTGAGCGCGCCGGTTTTGACCACGGCGGAAGCCGCGCTGGCGTTGGACGGCTGGACGCCCCGGCGTTTATTCTTCGGCCCGCCCCCTCTCAATAACAAGAAGCTTG
Source organism: Pseudomonadales bacterium (assembly GCA_036405915.1). Taxonomy (GTDB): domain Bacteria; phylum Pseudomonadota; class Gammaproteobacteria; order Pseudomonadales; family Pseudohongiellaceae; genus CAILUG01. The sequence continues at coordinate 5,099 of DASWWP010000144.1, read as the reverse complement.
CTTATGAAACGATTCAAATCGCTGGCGTTGTGCGCCGGCCTCGCAGCCGTTACCGCATCCACCGCGCAGGCACAGGACGAATGCGATCGCGCGTGCCTGCAAACGCTGCTCGACCAGTATCTCGCCGCCATCGTGCAGCATGATCCGGCGGCAGCACCGCTCGCACTCGGCGTGCGCCAGACCGAAAACGCGATCAGCGTCGCGCCGGGCAACGGCACGTGGCAATCCGTGACGGCCCTCGGCGACGTGCAGCGCCGTTACTTCGATCCGGTCAGCGGCCAGGCCGGCTACTACGGTTCGGTCGAGGAAGGCGCATCGAGCGCGCTGGTGACCGTGCGCATCAAGGTCGAGAACCACGAGATCACCGAAGCGGAATGGTACATCGCACGCGAAAACGATCCGGGGCTCAGCGGCCAACGCCAGCCCGGCTCGCCGCCGGCGAACCTGCTGAACGTCGACTACCTGAAGGACAATGGCCCGCCCGAGCGCGTCGTGCCTGAAAGCGAGCGCCTCGATCGCGAGACGCTGATCCGCATCGTGAACAGCTATTTCGATGCGATCACGTCGCACGATCCATCCGTTGCCCTCGTGCATCCGGGCTGCGGCCGCGCGGAGAATGGGTCTCCCGCGCCGGGCGGACAGTTCCTGCCGCCGATCACGCCGCCGGCACCGGACGCGCCACCACCGCGCGACTGCGTGACCGGACTCGAGGACTTCAACCTGTCGATGGTCACGGCGCTGCGCATTCCGCTCGTCGACGTCGAAGCGCAGGCCGTGCTGTCGTATGGCGTGTTCGTGCGCCGCCCGGGCTCGCCGACGCCGCGCAATGCGTTCAGCGAGTGGTTTTTCATCGACGATGCGAAGATCCGCACCGTATACACCTCGATGTTCTATCCCGGGCCGGAACTCGCGGTGCCGAACTGGCCGCCGTTCGATGGCAACTGGCCGCTGCCGGCCGGCTTCGGCATCGCCGAGTGATCGTACGCACACGCGTATCGCCGTCGCACCGGTACAGTACGCACACCTTGCCGTCGGGCAAGTTTCATGTGGTAAACCCCTGACTGTGTGCCGGCCCTTGCGAGGGCCGGCTTTTTTTGTGAGTGAGGCCTGCGGTTACACAGCGCGTCCACTGCACGCCAGCCGGGCACAACAACAAGACCAGTCATGAGCACCTCATCAACGCAGTCGCCGCAGCCTTCATTGTGGCGCGCACTCGGCGACGCGCTGCGTGGCAGCGAAGCCGACTACACGCAGATTCCGCTCAAGCGCGCGATCTTCCTGCTCGCCGTGCCGATGATGCTCGAACTCGTCATGGAGTCGACCTTCGCGGTCGTCGACATCTTCTTCGTCGGCAAGCTCGGTCCGTCTGCCGTGGCGACGGTCGGCCTCACCGAAACCTTCCTGTTCCTGATCTATTCGGTCGGCATAGGCCTCGCGACGGCCGTGACGGCGATCGTCGCGCGCCGTACTGGCGAAAAGGATCCCGCGGGCGCGGCCGTTGCTGCCGTGCAGGCGATCGTCGTCGGCGTAGCAGCGTCGTTGCCGTTCGCCGTCGCCGGCATCGTTTACGCGCGCGAGCTGCTCGAGCTGATGGGCGCCGATGCGTGGACGTTGACCGAAGGCTATCGCTATGCGCAGGTGATGCTCGGCAGCAACGCCGTGATCATCCTGCTGTTCGTCATCAACGCGATCTTCCGGGGCGCCGGGGATGCCGCGATCGCGATGCGCGTGCTGTGGATCGCGAACGGCATCAACATCGTGCTCGATCCCCTGCTGATCTTCGGCTGGGGCCCGTTTCCGGAACTCGGCATAACGGGCGCGGCGATCGCGACGACGATCGGCCGCGGCGTCGGGGTCGTGCTGCAGCTATGGTGGCTGTTCACGGGCGGCAAGCACATCCGCGTCAGTGCGGCACACCTGAAGCTCAGCGCCGCGGTCATGCTGAACATCGTCAGGACATCCGTTGGCGGCGTCGGCCAGATGCTCGTCAGCATGATGTCGTGGCTATTCCTGATGCGCATCCTTGCGGAAGTCGGCAGCGCGGCGGTAGCCGGCGCGACGATCACGATACGCCTGATGATGCTGACGATGATGCCGGCCTGGGGCATGTCGAACGCGGCGGCGACGCTCGTTGGCCAGAACCTCGGCGCGGGCCGCCCCGAGCGCGCCGAGGAGGCCGTGTGGCGAATCGGGGGCTACAACATGATATTCCTCGTAGCCGTGTCGGTGCTGTACTGGTTCCAGAACGAAGCGTTGATCGCGCTGTTCACCGACGATCCGCAGGTGATCGCGATCGGCGGCGAATGGGTGCGCATCCTGTCTTATTCGTACTTCGTGTACGGCTGGTGGATGGTGGCTGTGCAGGCTTTCAATGGCGCCGGCGATACGCGGACGCCGACGCTGATCAACGTGGTGTTCTTCTGGCTGATCCAGATTCCGCTGTCGTGGTGGCTCGCCGTGAAACTCGGCTGGATGGAATCCGGCGTGTTCTGGGGCGTGTTCATTTCGGAGACCTTGGTTGGCCTCTTCACGCTATGGCTGTTCTCACGCGGCGGATGGAAGCAGGCGCGCGTGTGAGGCGCGGTGGAACAGTGGCACCTGTGCGCGCGCTCAGTCGCCGAAGGCCGCGTAGTAGATCGCGTTGACGAGGATCTGGAAATTCACGCCATCGCGATCGTCGAGCGCATTCGGCTGGTATTCACCGGGCTGGTATGCGACGACCCTGCCCTGCCAGCCCTCACGCACCAGCGCATAACCGAGCAGGCGCTGGCCGAGCGAATCCGTGGCGAACAGCGGCGTGCGGGTTTCGCCCGCCTCTTGGATGAGTACCGTGTCGGCGTACAGTTCATCCGGCACGTTCGTGAAATACGGATAAGGGCCGCCGGCCACCGTGCCTGTTCCGGCAAAGGGAGCCACGTCGACGACACCGATCCCATTGCTGCTGACGAAATGCTCGCCGCCGACGACATACACGCGCTGTCCTTCCGCGGTATCCCAACGGATGCTGTTCGTCTTTGCACCGAGAAGCGCGAGCAGCTCATCCTTGGCACCGGGCGAGAAAATATCGACGTACCAGCCGTGATGCAGCACGACGATGCCGAGGCCGCGTTCGAGCCCCTGCCGCAGCAGCTGCGTGAACTCGGCCTGCGCATCGCTGCCGTCGCAGCGCTTCGTTGCCCGGTGCGCGAAATACAACACCACCGCGGGCGGGTTTTGCGCCGCGAGCTGCGCCAGGGCGGTATCCGCACACTGGCTGTCCACGGTGGCAATGGTTGCGAGGTTCAGCGCGCTATCGGATGACGCGAGCGCAGGCTGCAGATCCTGCGGCTGCGTGAGGTCCGCATCGCCAAGGCGATGCGGATTCACTTCGTCGGCGACGATCAGCAGGTCGAACGGCGCATGCTCCGGCAGTGTCGCCGCCTGCGCCGCGCTTCCGGCGAACGCCAGCGCGACAAGCGCCTTGCCGAGAGCGGACGCGATGGGATATGCCGGGATGCGACGCATGCGTTGACCTCCGCCGGGAACGCCTCCGGCTCACTGGCCGGCGAGCGCTTCTTCCAGTACCGACGCATCGATGTATTGCGCGAGCTGTTCGCGCGTGCGCGGTTCGCGGTTCTGCTGCCGCGCGATCCACGGTTCTTCCTCCTCGAGCACGTCGAGCATGTCCGGGATGATCTGCACAGGGAACTCCATTTCCGGCCAGCCCATCGCGATCTCTTCCTCGGTGAAGCCGGTGATGCTCGATATGTGCGGCCAGTACATTTCCGGATTCTCCTTCAATGCATCGGTCGCACGCGCGACGGCGCGCACGAACTCGACGATCGAGCGGCGTTTTTCCGGGTCGGCGAGATCCGGCGCGCGCGCGTGCAGGTTGAATACTTCGCGGTACACGCTCTTGTCCTGGAACACGATCGCGTCGTCGCCGAGCTGGCGAATCGCGTCTTCAGGTTCCGGCTCCCAGATCGAGATCGCGTCGACATCGCCGCGGGCGAGCGCATCGGACATCTGGTCCATGCCGGTCTGGTCGCCCTGCTGCATCGGCAGCGGAACGAGCGTGACGTCGGTGTCGCTGAGGCCGACGGTGCGCAACATCGCTTCGAGGTAGTAGTTCGCCGAGGTATTCGCCGGCGTCATGACGCGCTTGCCCTTGAGGTCTTCGAGCTTTTCGATGCCCGCGGACTTGCGCGCGACGAGGCGGTAAAAGCTTTCGGTGACCGTCATGATGATGCGCAGGTCGGGATTGTTGGCGTAGGTTTCGCGCAGCAGCTGCGTTTCAGCGTTCGTCGCGAGATCGGCTTCGCCGGAATTGATGCGCGTGATGCCGCCCTCGCCGACCGGCAACTGCACCGGATAGAAGCTGTTTGCCGCGACGATCACCGGCGACAGCTCGATCCAGTAGCTGCCCGATACGGTGATCGGCACGAGATCACTGGCAGCCGCCTGGGGCGCAGCGGCGGCTGGAGGCGTTTGCGCGGCAGGCGCGGCGGCTTCGGTGGCAGCAATGTCGGCGGCGTCTTCGTTCGGTGCGCAGGCCTGCAGCAACAGTGCCGTTGCAGCGAGCAGCGCAAGGCGAATCATCGGAGCGGGTCGTTTCATCGGGAGCTTCCTGTATGTTTTTGTTGGTATGACGTGGGCGCCTGTCCGAGCCCTTGTCCGAACAGCCGTTCGCATATTACCCAGCGACCCCCGCTACGTCATCCCTCGCCATTTGAACTGCGGTAGCTCGTGTGCACCGGACCTGCGCGCCATCACGGAATGTGCCGAGCGCTTTCTCGGGTTTTCACCGGACTGCGCACGCGACCGTGCGGTGTCAGAGTGCGCCCCGGTGTGAGCCAGCCTTCCTCTGTTAGTCGTCGGAAAACATACGGTGATTCCGCGGCTGGTTCACGATCCGACCTGGAATGAACGAGGTAACAACAATGAGCGCTGAAACGAGAGCGAAGATCCGCGCAGCGATATTGCTCGCGCTGTTCGGTCGCGGCTCCTACTCGCGCGTCGCCACTGCTGCCTGATCGGGCAAGTGCGCACGGGGATATGAGCCTGCAACACAGGCGGGACCGGGGTGATGGGCTCCGGCCCCGTTTGTGCCTATGCTATGC